>JAAYIC010000054.1 GCA_012735195.1 Bacillota bacterium | reverse complement strand
TACGTCAGGGCATTAATCTTAACTCAAATAAAAAATCCTTTCTTCTCCCATCCGGACTATACCGTCGGTTCTGGAATTTCACCAGATCTGCTTACGCCCGCAACCCTAAGCTCGTGGACTCAGGATTAACCCACACCACCGGTCGGGAATTGCACCCAGCCCTGAAGAAAGCGGTTTATTTAATTTTTACTGGCTATATTATACAACGTCCCGGGATATTTGTAAAGATTAATAGCACGCGCCGCGCGCTACAGCCGGATTTTTTTCTCCTCTCTTCTTCCTTTTCCTTCCTCCTCAAAAACTACCAACAGTTTCCCGGCGGGCAGAAGCCTCTTTTCCACGGTTATCAGCAAGGCCGGATAGGAAAAGGCCTGGCTGACAAGGGAGGCTGTCGCCGGCTGTTCCTCCTTGTACTTCACGGACAAGCGGGATTTTTCAAGAGAAATGCCGACCGGTGTGATTTTGTAGCCGCCGGTGGAACGTTTCCCCAGGTAAATTGCGAGATATACAGCGTCTTCCGGGCGAAGACCAGAAAGGGCGGGGATCCCTTCGGGCAGGCCTTTTCCCCCCGGGGGAGAAAGGTAAACCTCACACCCGGCCCGGGGACGCCCTTCGATTTTGTGACAGACAAAGGGCAATGAAACCGGCCGGTTCCGGCTGCCGCCGGTACCCGGGGAAACCCGGGTCTCCCCCGCCCGCAAAACCAGGGCAACCAAGCCCGGAATCAGCCGGCGCCAACGGGCAAATGCCCGCCGGAAGCGGAGTTTGTGGAAACGGGGTACTACGGAAAAATTCTCCTTCGCCGTCACCCGGAGGAGACCGGTTAAAAGCCGGGCCAGGCTGTCGGCATCATGCCGCACCAAACCGTCAACCTGCAATAAGGGGGCGGTAATCGGTACGGAACCCAGGCGGACTACTTCCTCTTTATCCACAACCACCGGGGCCGCTCCCTCCCGGGCATAGATCTCCCGTGCCTTCTCCGGAACTTCCTGGTCGTTAATGATAACATAGTTGATGAAATTACCCCCGGTGTGCTCAATAATCGCCTGCAAATGCCGGGATGCCGTGTAACCGGTGGTTTCACCCGGTTCGGTCATGACGTTGCAAACATAGACTTTTGGGGCTTTAGTTTGCCGTAACGCCTCGGCAATATCTTCCACCAATAGCGGCGGGATCACACTGGTATAGAGGCTGCCCGGACCTAAGAGCACAATATCCGCCCGGTGGATGGCTTTGACCGCCTTGGGCAAGGCTGCGGCGTCTGGCGGATCCAGAAAAACCCGGCGAATCGGCCGGTGGCAATGGCCGATGGTGGACTCGCCGTTAACCACCGTCCCGTCAGCCAGTTCCGCATAGATGTTGACATTTTCAAGGGTCGCCGGGTATACCCTTCCCCGGACCGCCAAAACCTGGGACGAGGCTTCAATGGCCCGTTCAAAATCCCCGGTGATTCCGGTCATTGCAGTTAAAAACAGGTTTCCAAAATTATGCCCGGAAAGCCAGCTATCACCGTTAAAGCGGTACTGCATCAATTGTTCCATTAACGGTTCAAGATCCGCCATGGCAATCAGACAACTTCTGATATCGCCGGGGGGAAGAATCCCAAACTCCTGCCGCAGGCGGCCCGAACTCCCGCCGTCATCGGCCACTGTCACGATGGCCGTCAGATCGGTGGTTAATTTCTTAAGCCCCCTGAGGATCGTCCCTAAACCGGTACCACCGCCAATGACCACAATCCGCGGGCCGTTGACCAGCTCCCGCCAGAAGCTGATACCTTGACCCTTCCGCGCCCGCGAAGGAATCCAGGTCACCAACTGCCAAAAAAGCCGGCGCATCCGGAAAACACCGGCCAGCATTCCGCCGGCAATGAGAAAAACCCCCAACCATTTGCCGGTACCGGAAAGGGTGTAAAGAAAAAACAAACCTGAACAGACCGCCAAAACGGTAAAAACAAACCAGCCTATCCAGATAAAGCCTAGTTTCTGCAGGTCAACCCAGCGGGGCATTATTGCTACTCCCCCTTGAACCGGAATCGCGATGGTTTACGGCCACTTGGTAACCTTTGTCCCGGAGGAAATCGCCCAACTGGTTGGCAACGGTCACCGAACGGTGCCGCCCGCCGGTGCAACCGATCCCAATTATCAGGTGGGATTTCCCTTCTTTAATATACTGCGGGATAAGAAAGAGCAAAAAATCCCGGGCTTTTGCCAAAAATCTGTTTGTAACAGGCCATTTCAATACATACTTCGCTACTTCCGGAGAGTTACCGTCCAGCTCCCGCAGGTAATCAATGTAATTCGGGTTCGGGAGAAACCTGACATCAAAAACCAAATCAACGTCGAGGGGAATTCCATGGCGAAACCCGAAGGAAACCAGGGTAATCAAGAGTTTTTCTTTTCTGGAAGGACCGAATCTTTCGGCAATCCTCTCCCGAAGCTGCCGTACGCTCAGATCCGTAGTATCCAGGATCATAGTGGCCTTCCCTTTCAACTCGTACAACATTACCCTTTCTTCCTTAATCCCCTCAAGAATTCCTCCTTCAGGGGTGAGGGGATGGCGGCGCCGGGATTCTTTGAACCTTCTGACTAAAACGTCGTCCCTGGCTTCTAAATACAAAATTTCGTAAACAAACCCGGCCTCCTCCAAAAATTCCAGGGAGGAAGTGACACTCTTAAAGAAATCCCGCCCCCGTACATCAACGACCAATGCTATTTTATTAATTCTTCCGCCCGATTGTGCGCAAAGCTCCGCGAATTTAGGGATCAAAACAGGAGGAAGATTATCGACGCAGAAAAAACCCAGATCCTCGAAGGCTTTCATGGCTTCCGACTTTCCCGCCCCAGAAAGACCGGTGATAATTACAACCCGTGTCTCCTTCATTGGCAATCGTCCTCTCAAAAACGCTTAGGCACGTGCGCATGTAATGTGAACGCTCTAATGCACACGCAATGCACACGCGCGAAGCGCGCATAATGCGGGCACTGGATCCCAGAGACAACTCCTTCCTCTATTATTTCTGGTTCTTACTGAAAATCCCTTTCGGTAATCCCAGGAAATATTCTATGTTAATAAATTTGAAAAATTTTTTCCCCTCCGGATTGAGCAAGGAGTTTTCATTTACCATGTAGAATCAATTACGTGCCTGCGCGCCTTCATCCGTATATTTATCCCGAGGAGGCGCGCCCGTGTGCGCTGTCACCGCACCGCGCTATAGCTTTACCACCCTTTGACAACTGACAACAACAGGAAGGAGAGGATAGTTTGGGCCGGGTAAAACCAACCAAGATCCGTTTGCGCCCGGGCATGACCGCAGAGGAAATTAACCGGGTGACAGAAGCGATACTCTCCCGGTTAACGTTGAAAGAGAAGATCCGTTTCATGTCGGGAAGCAACAAAAATATGCTCCGCTTTAAGCTCGACGGTTACAAGTACAACTACCACCCGTGGGTCGCCGGTGGTTCCCGGCGGTTTGGGAT
>JAAYIC010000109.1 GCA_012735195.1 Bacillota bacterium | reverse complement strand
TCCCCGTCAATCCTGGCGATCATCAGGGAGCCGGTGTTGATATTCAATGGGTTACTGGCGTCATTGGCTGCGCTCGGCCTGATGAAGACAATCTCGTGCAGTCTAACACTTAAGGTGGCACTAAGGCTGGGAAACTCGGGGGAGTCAACACCGTTCTTCGTATTTTTAACCACACAACGGAACTCTTTACCGTTGTCTTCATGGGTAACCTCTGGTATGGTGTAACTTGCCTCGGTTTCTCGGTCAATTTGTTGTATGAACAATCAATCCCCGTTATCGATGATCCACTCAGATCGATCTCGGTCAATTTGTTATTTGAACAATAAATCTTTTTCAATGACCCACAGCCAACGAAACTCTCGCTTGCCACTAACCTGGTCAACTCGTTGTTACTACAATATATGCTTTCTAACGCCGGGCAGTTTTCTATATATAATGTGGACAGTTTGTTGTTTTGACAATAAATCTTTGGTAATACCGTACAACCGCTCACATTCAAACTGGTCAGGCGGTTTTCGCTACAGTCAAATTCTTCTAATTTTGGACAATTGCTCACATCCAGACTGACCAGATCGTTTTTTTTGCAAGTAAGATGGTTGAGATTTGGAGAGCCGCTTAAATCCAAAACATTCAGCCAAAAACCGCTGATTTGGACACCATAAAAAGTGTTATTCCCGCAATATAGCTCTTTTAAGGCATAGCAACGAGTTATATTTAACCCTATCACGGTTGTTTCTGAGGTTTTGAAATATTGCAATTTATTATTTCTGCAATCAATATACTCCAGCACTCCACAATTATTCACGTTCAACGTCTCCAGTTGGTTGTGCGAGCAAATAATCTTGCGTAACGCCGCATGACCACTAAAGTCTAGTCTCTCCAATTGATTGTAACTGCAGTAAACCTCCTCCAAGGCTGCAGAATTCGGTGCACTCAGGTACTGCAAGGAGTTGTTATTACAGGAAAGGCGTTTCAGCGCAGTGCAATCCTTTAAACGCAGGTCCCGCAGATAATTGTTGTCACAATTAAGCTCTTCCAATGATGTACAGCCTGTTAAGTCCAACTTGGTTAACCGTTCGTTACCCGTGCAGATGAGTTTTTGCAAGGCTTCACAATTGTTCAGATTTATCTCTCTCCACTGGGAACCGCTTATTGTCAAGGCGGTGAACGGGTTGAAGCCACAATCAAGGATTTCCAGTACCGGACAATCGCTAAACTCCAGTTGAGTCAGGTAGTTGTTTTTGCAATATACCTCTTTCAAAGCCTCACAACCATTCACAACCAAACCGGTCAACTGGTTCACATTACAAGATAGCTTCCTCAATGTTATACAACCATCCACAACCAAACCGGTCAACCAGTTCCCATCACAAGTTAGCTCCTGCAATGACTCACAGCCACTTAAGTCCAGGATGCCGGCTAAACCCATATCCGTCCATGCGATTTTTGTTACCCCACCACTAACGCTATCCCATGTCACGCCGGTCCATGTTATTGGGTCATCCGGACTGTACTCCGGATTGATCTTTTCGCCGTTCTTCATCCCGTCAATGGACAACTCCAGAAAATCCCGGATCGTTTGATAATCGTAGGCATCGTATCCTGGCAGGGCATTAGCAGCAACGGCCGGTTGCGACATCAAGAACGAGAAAGCCACAAAGAATACTGTTAAGCGAAGAAAGAAACCAAGACCGGCATCTTTCATGAGCTTTGCTCTTAAGAGACAATGCCCAAAGGTCATCTTCTCCCTCCTCAATTTCTGGTAATAATTGTGGATTCAATTCCTCTTAAGCCATCAAGAAATAAGGAATTGTTAAAAGCCTAACATTTTTAGCTGTCTGCTGGAATATGTGCCACGTAACCCTTTCTCCGGGTGTTGCCTGTCTTGAAGGAGGAAAAAATGGAAAACTATAGAAATAAGTTGTGATAGAAAGGAGCGCCAAAAATGGGCCGGTTTGCACCTGATCCTTACCGGGTCAACAACGCCGTCAGGGGTCCCGGGGACTCTCTATATAAATACCTCCGCGCGGCAATCGCGGAAGCCTCGGAGATCCGTTTCCTCGTCGCCTTCGTTACCGAATCCGGCGCCCGGCTCCTGGCCAGGCCGTTACGGGAAGCTGCGGACCGGGGGACGCCGGTCACCATCCTCACCGGAACCTACCTATATAATACAGAACCTTACGCCCTGGAGTACCTGGCCGAAAAGGTCGGTCCCGCTCTCAAGCTCCGGGTTTACGCTGAGACCGGGCGTTCCTTTCACCCGAAAGCCTACTTCTTCACCATGCCTGAGGATAGTGAAGTCTTCATCAGTTCGGCCAACCTCTCCTGGACGGCGCTGACCACCGGGGTGGAATGGAGCTACCGCCTGCGCCGGAGTCTAGTCCCGGCCGACTATGACATGTTTGCCGAAGAGTACCAACGCTTGCTCACGGAGCACTCCTTCCCGGTCACCAAGGAGTTTATCCGGGAATACTGGCGGGAGTGGAAAGAGAAAAACCGCAACTCCTGAATCTGCACCATGCCCGGCAAGCATTTACCATAGATATTGACAGCAATCCCAGTTTTTGTTATGCTAGCCATTGAATGATTCTTATCCTTGGAACAGGAGGAGAAAAAGGATGACAGGCCCTCACCTTCTGCATGATGACCCCGGTCTTTCTGGCGGTCCTGCTTATCCATTACCCCCCGGTTCAACCGGGCTACCATGCGGGTTACCTCCCTGGTAGGGATAATCATCGGCCTTTACAACATACTGACGAGCTTTATTATGGACCCCGCTTTGTGGTGGAACGGCGTGCTTCACCTGCCGCCGCTCCTCCTCTCATTGGCGGGCTGGTTATTTCACTGCTGAGACCGGTCAGTACAGGCCAAGGCCAAAAGATTCCAGCCTCCCGGGTACCTCATAAGAAACGGTTCTGGAGAATTCATCCAGTTTTTGCAAAGAGGAGAGATAAAGATATGGGGATTCATTTTAGAAGATGTATTTGGAAAGCGGTTTTTAGTCTTTTATTACTGCTGAGCATAGGCAATGGGATAAGTGCTGCGGCCGGATCGGTTTCTTTTATCCAGCCGTTTTTTGCCTTGTTTGAAGAGCATGATCTTCACGTGATGCTGTTTTTTGAAGGACATAAGGAATACGAAGCTGCTGAGGCGATGATTAGAAAGGGCAATGAAAATGAACCGCCATTGATCCGGGCAATTCTTACGCGCCATGACCAAACGCAAATTGATTACATAAACAGCAAAGAACTTGTAGAACAACTGCAAAAGCGCGGGGCGTCCAGAGAAACTTATTATGCTGACATTCAATACGATTGGGATCTGCAAAAAAGCAAGCCGGAAGTGTTTTTACGCTTCCGCACAATCAATAATGAACTTGTAGAATTCAATCTATACGCAGCAGCAAAGCCGACAAAAAAGTATGGCGGGTTAACGGACCCGGAAGGCCATGCCAAAGACAGCGCCCTGCCGGTTATGTACCGTGGCAAAAGCACTTTGGCGGCGAAAAAAAGCAGTATTTCAATAGATGGAATCAGCTACAAAATACCGTACATGGTTCGCATACCAATCTTTTTCACGGGAATGAAGGGCTACTACACGGAAGAATTCCTCATCGGCGTCATCTTCGCCGGCGAAAAACGGTGGGAACTAGTAAAGGCGCCGCCGGTATTTGCTGAAGGTGAGAAGTGGATCTATAAAGCCGGCGGCGAAGAAAAGGAGTATATAATTACAGGAGTTCAAAGCAACGAGATAAAGATTGCCGGTGAAAACGAGGTTATTACAGCGGAGATGGTTGACGGGGATATAGGGATTAAGGAAATTGCTTTTCTCCCCCCTTTTGATCAGGAAAGATCCTTTTCGCTCAGCTTCACTCCTGCCCTTATTTTTAGAAAGGAGACTGGGCAAGAAATAGAATTCTCCCTCGCCATTGATGATGGCGCTTCTCTTGTTTCCGGTGCTCTTCAAAAAGAAAAGACCGCTGATGGTATAGTTTTGCGGCTAATACCAAAAGAGCCCGGGTGGGCGCGAGAGCGGATGGTTAAAACAGAAATTAAGGTTGGCGCCGGTGAGATATTCGTTAGAACAACTGTGGGCTCCCATAGCTCAATCCTAGTCCCATGAACTTCTTTAGCGCCGGTGTATCGCACAATTTGATCAAAATTTACTCCGTTCGTACCTAAAAAAACACTACTTGCATTCTTTCTCAACTTGCCGTATAGACCTTTTCTCCCGCTATAATTGTCATTAAGACATTAAAATCCTCATCCCAGAATACCAGGTCGGCATCCTTTCCCGGGGCAATACTCCCTTTCCGGCTCTCCAGCCCCAGAATCCGTGCTGGATTCAAAGTGGCCATCTTCACAACCTCCGCCAGAGGAAGCCCGGTGTTACGGTAAAAATTACAAAGCGCTTCGCCCATCACTAAAGTACTCCCGGCTAAAGTGCCGTCTTCGTGCCGGGCTTGCCCGTGTTTGACCTGGACGGCCAAACCGCCTAAATCATACGTTCCATCCGCCAGGAGACAGGCCCGCATTGCATCGGTCACCAACACCAGTTGTTCAACGGGTTTGATCTTGACAAGCAGTTTTTGGAGATCCGGAACGATATGTATATTGTCGGCAATCACTTCACAGGAGACCTCATGTAAAAGGGCTGCCCCGACAACACCCGGATGGCGATGGTGCAAGGGGGTCATGGCGTTAAAAAGGTGAGTAATAAGGGAAGCGCCGGCCGCAATTCCTTTGGCCGCCTCTTCATAGGTGGCGTTCGTATGACCAAGAGAAACAACGACCCCGGCGGCGACCAGTTCTTGAATGAAATCTATTGCCCCATCGAGTTCCGGTGCGACGGTCAGTACGCGGATCACCCCTAGATAAGGCTGGAGCCAATCAAGGGCGGGCTTGGTAATATAACGTTCATCATGGGCTCCTTTCTTTTCCCGGCTGAGGAAAGGCCCCTCCATATTACAACCTAATATTTGCGCCCCTTGGCCCGGCTCTTTATTCATAGCCGCAGCGATCCGGTCCAAAGCCCGTTCGATCCGAGCGCGGTCCATTGTCATTGTTGTGGGGAGAAAAGAAGTTACCCCGGTGGTGACCAAACGGCCGGCGATAACCTTCAAAGCCTCATCTTCCTCGTCCATTGTGTCGTAACCGGCACAACCATGGACATGAAGATCGATAAACCCGGGTGAAAGGTAAGCACCACCTCCATCAATAACCGCACAGCCGGAGGGCAGCTGTTTTTCAGAAAGAATTTCCCGGATCGTTTGGTCGTAGACCACCGCTTGGTTTTCTCTGATCCCCTCCGGGGTGATCAATTTAATGTTCTTAATTGCTTTCATTAAGCCCAAACCCCTTAATAGCTTGCTAATAGAAGCAACTCAACGGTTGATGGAGCGCGCCATCCGCCTATAGGTATGCGGCGTCCCCGGATCGCCATGCTAACCGGTGAAAGAGATATCCCGCCATAAATCTTCAATTAATGATTCCTGGTAACCGGCGTATCCTTTTTTTAGGATCTCCTCTCCTATTTGTCTTAGGATTTCATCCTCCAGTTTCTCCAGTTGTTTTAAACGCCCCGCCGATAACCTGCGACCGGAGATGGTCTTGGCATAATCCTCCGCCGAATAGCGCCATAAACGAAGCGCCTCGCCAAAACGGGCCTTTAAACGGTCGGCGATTAACAGCCCTTCGGGGTCGAAGTCTCCGGAATAATAAAGCACGGCGCCGCTTTCTACCACCATTTCCAAGAGGACCATCGTTGCCAAATTGATCTGCCCGTTGGCACAGACCAGGGAGAGGGCCGGGGTTGTCCGCCCGCAACCGGCAGACTCCTTCCCGGGCTTGCAAACATTCGCTCCATTGCCTTTCTCCCGCCGCCGGCGCCGCCACCGGTCGGCAAGGGCGGAAAAAACCGCCGGGTTTTCCAATACGTAAACCACGCCGGCGGGACTGACAACCTCTTCAATCCGGCTCAGGTTCTCCAAAGAAAGTTGGAGAGTCTCCCCTTCTCGGTAGAACCCCGCCCACCCGGGGTGCGGCTCTTTCCCTTTTTCCCGCCCCAACAGGCCTAAACAGATGGTGTAATTGGTAATCTCGGGATTAAAGACCCCGGCTTTATATAACAACTCGGCCTCGGCAAAAGCGCTGTTGGGTTTTTCTACCTGGAAATAATGGCTTAGGGCATAGAGGAGCAACTGCCGCGCCGGTCTGTTCCTGTCAAAATAATGGGGGTCGGCAGTGAGTCTGGAGGCAAAAAGGGCCAACTGGGTCCGGGTCCCGGTCATGCCGGGCAATTCCGCCAAAGCCCGGCCGACCACCTTCAAATCCTGACGCAAAGCCTCCCGGTCCTGGTCGTACCTGCTTACCAAAACTTTGTATGCGTTTTCTTTCCGGTCCAGGATGCTCTGTAACCAGGAAACGGCAACGGGAGGCAATTCCTGAATTACTGAAACAAAAAAGACTTCCCGCTCCTGCTGATAGCGGAGGCGTTCTTCTTTCTTGGAGAGGAGTTCTTTTCCCCAGTAACCATGGAGGATCTCCTCTAGGTTATAATAGTGGAATTTTGTCTTTTCCAGCGCAGCGACCAAGTCGGCTACTTTGAGCGTCACCCCGCTTTCCCCGGAGAAATCCTTCCGCAAAAAACCGGCCAAGACCGCTCTTTCTTCAGAGGTTAGCGCCGTCAGTCGAATCCGCCCGCCCAACGCGCCAAGGGACCGGTATTTCTCCTTCAACGCGCAGAAAAGGCGATGAAACCCGGGGCGGTCACGAAAATACGCCACCGCTTCCCGGAAGGCAGGTGATTCATTGACCCCTCCACCGGCCGCCGGGTTCTCCCGCCCGCCGGCCATCGTTCTTTCCCGTGCTTTGCCTGGCTGATGCTCCATCCTCTCAGTTTCCCCTCGCCATTGACCCTCTTCCCGGCACTGATATAATAAACCCCTTCTCCCAACAAAACGTCAATCAAATTAAGCAGAAAACCAGTACCTCTTTCTAACGAGCCAATGCAGTTTATTTTTAAACAACCGCCTTTGCCTGGGCCTCCCCTTCCGGTGTTGCTGCCGTAATCAACTCCCGGACCTGCCCGTTCCAGCGGTAACGGATCACCGAGACATAATTGGCGTTATTTGGCCGGACCAATTCACAAATGGAGAGCGCCGGGACGGTATCGTAGTCCCCCCACAGGTTCTGGGAGTTCATTACAAAATTCAGTTCCAGCTCTTCCAGGAGACGGAACATGTCGCGGATGTTATTCTCGTCCACCCCGGCAAAGGCCTCATCCAGGGAGATCAGACGGGGCGCATCCGGCCGGGCCGCTTCGTAACGGGCGTAAACCGCGGAAAAGAGCGGAACATACATGGCCATGGCTTTCTCACCGCCGCTGAACCGGTCAAAAGCGTTGTTGGTTAGTTCCCGTTTCCGCTCACCGGTTTTGGTGTAGAAGAGCTGGAACTCAAACCACTGCCGGTAATCCAGAACTTCTTTGACCAGTGCATGAAAGGTCTTGGTCACGCCGGCCTCTTCCAAGCCCTTACGGGCTTGATTGATCTTGGAACGGAAATGCTCCGCCAGGCGTTGAAAATCCTCAGGCCGGAGCAGATTGGCATCGGATTTCAAGAGCCCGACCAGTTCGGCGGTGTCCATCTGTTCTTCGGTCTCCGCGGCCCGGCTCTTCCAGGCCAGGCTGAAGGTGAGACCGCTGGAGGTATTCATCGCCGCCATCAAGCGGTTCATCTTCTCGACCCACTGTTCGCTATGGTAGATTTTTGCCCTAATCTTCTTGCTGATGGTATTGGCCAAAACATCTTCAAACAACTGCCGGTCGCTTTCGCGGAGGAGCTTCTCGTTTTCCGCAATGGAATCGGTTAAGAAACCGGCCAGGATTTGAAAGTTAACGTCGCGCCCCTGGATACGCCCGCGGATATCCAGACGTTTCCACTCAGCCCGGGCTTGGACCAGGGCAGCGCATTCTTCAGCCGTCAATTCCCCATCCAGCAGATGATTACCAGGCCGACCGCCTGTCCCGTCCATACCATCCTCTTCCCGGCCAGCTTCCGGAACCCCGCTTTCCAACCTTCCAAGCCGTTCTCCCGCCCGGGTCTGCCTGCTCCAGACCGCAGAAGCCCCGAGGCCGCTTTCATTACCCACTGCCGGGTTAAAAATATTCTCCAGGTTTAACCGGTACTCGGTCAATTGGGGGCGCACTTCGAAGTAGCGTTCCTGCAGCGCGGAGAGATAATCCTCCCGGGTCTTGGTATCATACTTGTAGTTTTTGTATTCTTCCCGGACCCTTTTCGCTAGGGCCAAAGGGTCCTCCCGGGCGGAGCCAATGGCGACATAGCCCAGGTTATATTCGTTTGTAAAACCGTCCCGGCGAATCTCCGCAAGTGAGCGGAGAAAATAGATTTTCCGCCGGAGGTCGGCCAGTTTCTCCCGGGCGCCGGCGGTCTTCTCCTGCCCGCTCCTGATCTGGGCAGCCGCCTCTTCCCGCTCGCGGGGGATGGCGGCCAGCCGGGCCAGGCAGATTTCAGTCTCTTTCTTAATCGACTGATAATCGGTCTTGTCCAGTGTTTCCTGGAGGTTGCGGATCACCTGTTCCTCCCGGTTGATCAACTGGCCTAACCGGCCCAAATCATAACGGAGATCATCCAGGTCGGCTTCGATTTCTGCCAGATGATCTTTTAGTGACGCCAAATAACCCCGCTGCGCCAGGTATTTCGTATGGCTGGTCTCCAGTTCGCGCAGGGTATCGGCATAATCCTCCAGGCTCTTTTCAGCCCCGGCAAAGGCCGCCAAGTTAGCCGGGAGCTGTACCTTGCCGGTCAGTTCCCGGAGCTCCTCCCTGGTCTGCTTGAGCCGTTGATAACAGGTTTCTGCCCGTGCGTTTTTCTCTGCCACCTCTTTCTCTTTGTTCACCAGGGTGAGTTGGGAATCACGCCAGGTGGCAAAGGCGGTCTCCAAGTCTTCCTTGCCCGGAAAGGCCGTATATTCCGCAGCCAGTTGCCGGCCTTTTTCTTCCTGAGCATCGATTTCTTGGTCGATCTGCATAATCTCGGCTTGCAGATCCGCAATCTCCCCGCGGAGCCCGGCGATTACTTTTTCCCGGTACCGACGGCGGGCTTCCACGCCAATATATTTACTCTGGTAAACAGCGGAGACCTTCCCTTTGAGCACCCCGCCTGCGCCAAACCGTCCCTCTTCCGTGAGGTAAAGGAGGTCCGGGCTTTCTTCAATCATGATACTCCTGAGGATTAAATCCACTTCTTCCGGTGTCACGGGCGCGTTACCGCCGACCGCCGGTTGCAGCCAGTTGGCCAGATCCACCGTCATTAGCTGGAATTTGGGGAAAAGGTAGCGATCGGCGGCTCCTTTTTCTGAAGCACCAATTTGTTCCTGACATTGCGCAGGGATAAGCAATGCGTCCAAAACACCCATAGTGGCCAGGGCTTCTTCGATCTTTCCCCGTAGTTCCTCCGGAACCTCCGGGCGGAAATCGACCGCTTGGTAAAAGGGGATAAAGGGGATGCCCGCCTCCTTGAGCCGGGCGCGGTTCCGGAGCACCTCCTCACTGCGGGCAGGCTCCGGTTCCTTCCGGTGCAGCCAATCCGCCAACTCTGTCTCTTTCGCCTGCAACCGCTCAACCAGGCCATCCTTGGCCGCGGACAAACTGGAGATGGCGCCTAAACGCTCTTTTTCCAGTTCATCCCGGACGGCCCGGACCACGGCCATGAGGTCGTCATAGCT
>JAAYIC010000069.1 GCA_012735195.1 Bacillota bacterium | reverse complement strand
GATAATTATTGTTGACCAGTTTACCGGGAGAATGATGTTTGGGCGGCGCTATAGCGAAGGGTTGCACCAGGCCATCGAGGCCAAAGAGGGCGTAAAAATTGAGCGGGAAAGCCAGACCCTGGCGTCGGTTACTTTTCAGAATTACTTCCGGATGTATAAGAAACTGGCCGGAATGACCGGGACTGCAGAGACCGAGGAGGCGGAGTTCCGCAAGATTTACGGGCTGGAAGTAGTGGTGATCCCCACCAACCTGCCGATGATCCGGGAGGACCACCCTGATGTGGTCTACAAGACCGAAACCGGAAAGATCATGGCCATCGTCGAGGAGATAGAGGCGGTCCATAAAACCGGCCGGCCGGTCCTGGTCGGAACCATCTCCATTGAAAAATCGGAGCGCCTGTCGGCCCTTTTAAAGAAGAGGAAAATCCCCCACCAGGTCCTGACCGCCAAGTACCATGAGAAAGAAGCCGAAATTGTAGCCCAGGCGGGGCGGCTGGGCGCGGTCACCATCGCCACCAACATGGCCGGGCGCGGGACCGACATCATACTTGGGGGGAACCCGGATTTCCTCGCCGCCTCCTTCTTAAAAGAAGAAGGGATTGACCCCAAAGAGGCCACAGAGGAAGAGTGGCGGGCGGCCCGGGAAAAGGCCCGCCGGATCACCGGCGAGGAGCACGAAAAAGTGGTGGCCCTGGGCGGGCTGCATATTATCGGTACCGAGCGCCACGAGAGCCGGCGGATCGATAACCAGTTGCGGGGGCGTGCCGGCCGCCAGGGCGACCCGGGTTCCTCCCGTTTCTATGTTTCCATGGAGGACGACTTGATGCGCCTTTTTGGCGGGGAGACCATCGTCCGCTGGATGGAACGGTTGGGCTGGGCGGAAGACGTGCCCATCGAACACCCGCGTATTGCCCGGTCGATTGAAAACGCCCAGCGCAAGGTGGAAAACAGAAACTTCGAAATACGCAAGCATGTCCTGGAATATGACGATGTCATGAACAAGCAGCGGGAGACCATTTACGGGCTGCGCCGCAAGATCCTGCTGGGTACGGAAGAAGAGATCCACAGCCAAGTACTGGATATGTTTAAGCAGGTAGTAAGCGGTCTTGTCCAGATGCATACCGATGCCCGCATCCCGGAGGAGTGGGATCTGGAGGGGTTATGCGGCGAGGCGGACCGGGTCTTTTTCTTCGCCGGCGCCTTTACCCCGGATAAACTGAGGGAAGAGGCCGGGGAAGATCCGGAGGCGATCACGAGGGCCCTGTTGGAAAAAGCCCTGGCCCGTTACGAAGAAAAAGAGAAAGAGATCGGATCCGAGCGGTTGCGGGCTTTTGAACGTTATATAATGTTACGGACGATTGACCGGTTTTGGATGGACCACCTGGAAAATATGGATGATCTCCTGGATGGCGTGCGATTCCAGACTTACGCCCAACAAGACCCGCTGGTGGTCTATAAGATTGAGTCTTACCGGATGTTCCAGGGGTTATTGGAGACCATCCGCGAGGAAGTCGTCCGCTTTCTCTGCCACATACAGGTGACAGAGGAAAAACCCCGTCTCCAGCGGCAGGTGCGGAATTTGGTGACCAACCGCGGGGAATATGGAGCCGGGGAAGTAACCCAAAGGAAGGTCGGGAAGAAAGTCGGCCGTAACCAGCCTTGCCCCTGCGGGAGCGGGAAGAAATATAAGAAGTGTTGCGGAAAAAGCGCTTGATCTCTCCATTGCCGGTGAAAGGCGGCGGGGAGAAGAACCTACCGCATTTAGCAGCAAACAAAGGAGATGAGTTTAATGGTAGAACCTGCAGAATTAAAGATAAAGATCACCGCGGCCTTGAAACGTTTGGGGGAAATGAGGGAGTACCTTTGACCTGGAGGCCAAGGAAGAACGGATAAAAACCTTGACGGAGAAGACCGCGGCGCCGGATTTCTGGACCGACCAGGCCGCCGCCCAGGAAACCCTGAGAGAACTGAATTCCTTAAGAGAGACAGTGGATAAACTTACCCGGCTGGAAAAGGAGTTTACGGATCTCCGGGAATTGTTGGAATTGGCGTTGGAAAGCGGTGAAGAGGAAATACTCGCAGAGATCGAGGAGGGCCTGGCCGGGGCCCTTCCGGCCTTGGAAGAATTGGAGCTTGCCACCCTTCTGGAAGGGGAGTTTGACCACTGCAACGTCTACCTCTCGATCCACCCCGGCGCCGGCGGGACCGAGTCCCAGGACTGGGCGGGGATGCTGCTGAGGATGTATACCCGCTGGGCGGAGAAAAAAGGTTACAAGGTTGATCTGGTGGAACTCCTGGCCGGTGATGAAGCGGGGATCAAAAGCGCAACCCTGCATATACAAGGGATGAACGCCTTTGGCTATCTGCGCGGGGAGAAGGGGATCCACCGGCTGGTCCGGATTTCTCCTTTTGACGCCTCCGGGCGCCGGCATACTTCCTTTGTTTCGATTGATATCATCCCGGAATTAAGCGATGATGTGGCCATAGAGATCCGGCCGGAAGAGATCAAAATGGATACCTTCCGGGCGGGCGGCGCCGGGGGGCAGCATGTGAATAAGACCGAATCGGCGGTGCGTTTAACCCACCTGCCCACAGGGATCGTTGTTACTTGCCAGAACGAGCGTTCACAACACCAGAACCGGGAGACCGCCATGAAACTGCTCAAGGCCAAGCTAGCCGAGGAACAACGCAGGCAGCAGGCGGAGAAGTTGGACCAGATTAAGGGGGAACAGACGGAGATCGCTTGGGGAAACCAGATCCGGTCTTATGTCTTTTGTCCTTATACCATGGTGAAAGACCACCGGACCGGGAAAGAAACCGGGAATATCCAGACGGTAATGGACGGTGAGATCGACCCGTTTATTGAGGCGTTTTTGCGTTCTCCGTACAACAAGACCAATTAAAAGGTGGCCTAGGCGCCCGTAGAACCGGGTGGGTATATACGGCGGCATGCGCGCACGCAGAATTAAGTGGATATATATGGCGGCGTGCGGGCACGCGCCGCCTGCGGATCCGGGGAAGGCGTTCTTTAGAGAACAACCGGAGCATACCGGCAATGCAATGCAGACTGTAAGAGCGGCGTACGGGCGCCTGTGTATCGCCGTGCAGTGCAGAAGCGGAGTGATAAAAATGCCGTTACTGACAAAGTGGGCCCGGTGGCTTTTCATCTGCGGCCTGCTGGTAATAGCGGTTATTCTTTTTTCCGGCGTGACCCTCTTCAACCACTATTTGGAGAAGGAGTTAACGCAAACAATCGCAAGAGAGACCAGAATAGCGGAGGAAGTGAACTGGCATCTGGCGCCGTTGGGTTTATTTGATCTGATCCGAGGACGAACAAGGGAGGTTGAATTTTCCGCCGGCCGTTTGGCTTTTCAGGAAGGACCGGTCTTTGAGGATTTTGCCTTCAAGAGCCGGGCTATTCAGTTGAACCGGAATGCCTTCTGGTTTGGGCGAAAAATAGAGGTTCAGGAATTGGCCGAAACAGAGCTGACCTTCAGAATAACCGAGGCGGAATTGACCGCCTTCTTACAGGATGAATGGCCGGAATTCGACCCTTGCGTAGAGCTGTCGCCCGGAGCCGTCAGCATCAAAGGAATTATCAAGGAGCAAATTCTAAAGGAGCGATTGCCCTTTACCGCTTCCGTCCGCCTGGAACAGGCCTCCGGCAACAGTTTGCGCTTGACCCCTATCACCCTTAAGATCGGTGATTTTGAGCTTCCGCCCGGGGTATTTGCGGCGTACCAGGAGTCCTTGAATTGGCAGTTTCCCCTGGAACTGCCGTGGCCTTTGACGATCAAAGATTTCCAGGTGGAAGAGGGGTTTTTGCGTATGAGATGGCGGGAGAGATAAAGCGGTAAACAGGACACCTTTCCCCTGGTTTGAGGAGGGAGAGAAGATGAGGTATTTCGTTTCCGCCGGGGATCATTCCGGTGATCTGCATGGTGCTGTTTTGGTCCGGGAGATAAAAAAACTTGACCCGGAGGCGGAGTTCCACGGGATGGGCGGACCGCTGCTGGCCGAGGCGGGGGTTAAGATCTTCTTTGATCCCACCCGGTACAGTACGATTGGTTTTTTGGAAGCGGCCGGGCAGTATTTCCGTTTTCGCCGTTTACTCCGGGTTTTTACCCGCTTTTTAAAGGAAAACCGGCCCGACGCTTTGATCTGGATTGATTTTGCCGGTTTTAACCTGGCCCTGGCGGAACAGGCACGGAAGCTCTCCATCCCGGTCGTCTGTCTTTTAGCCCCTTCCGCCTGGGCTTACGGGCGAAAAAGAGCCGTCCGGATGGGGAAATGCGTCTCCCATTTGGCCTCGGTCATGGAGTTTGAAGCCGATTTTTTCCGCCGTTTCGGACTGAAAGTGACTTATACCGGTCATCCCCTGATCGACAGGGTCGAGGGTGTTCTTCCCCGGGAGAAATGGCGAAAGGCCCGGGGGATTGGGAACAAAGAAACCGTCGTGGTTTTGATGCCGGGAAGCCGCCAACAGGAGGTGGAGGCTTTGCTCCCGGTGATGCTGGCGGCGGCAAAAAAACTTGTCAAAGAAGGCCCGGAGACGGCGAAAAAAATACGGTTCTTTTTGCCCCTGGCGCCGACGATCGAAAAAAGCCGGTTAGACGAATTGCTGGCGGATTTCCCGGAACAGGTCGCCGTGGTCGATGAAGAGATCTATCCTTTGCTGGCCGCGGCCGATCTTGGTGTGATTACTTCCGGCACCGCCACTTTGGAAGCGGCGCTCCTGGGGTTGCCGGCGGTTGTGGTTTACCGCCTTTCCCCTGTTTCTGTTTTAATCTTCCGGTTGCTGCAGAACAAGGAGGCGAAGAACCGGGAGTTTTTCGTTGCCCTCCCGAACCTGATTACCGGGAAGAGAATCATCCCCGAACTCCTCCAGGAAAACCTGACACCGGAAAACCTCAAGAACGCGATGGCGGAGTTATTATTGAACGAAAAAGCACGGGCGGAGATTAAGGCGGAATACGCGAAGATCCGGGACCAACTGGGTCCGCCCGGGGTGATGGCAAGGGTCGCCCGGATCGTCGTGGCGGAAGCCCAAGCCCGCGCCTACGCGGAGCGGGAGGCCGTTGCCAAACGGAAATAGAAATAAGAGGATGGTGTTCTAGGTCTCCTTCTTCCGACATATGGTAGACTGTGAAGATGAGAAGACGGGGTGGAGGCCTTGCGCATCCTGGTCCTTTCAAAGAAACGGTTTTTCGGCCTTACCCTGCTGCTATTGTTGGCAGGGTCTTTTTTTCTCCGGCCGGTGGCTGTGGTCAATATCATCCGGCAGGCTTCTGCCATCTTGAGCGGGCGAATTATCCCCATTTACTCTGTGGAGACCCCCGAAAAAGAGGTGGCCGTCACTTTTGATGCAACCTGGGGCGCGGACCAAACTCCCAAATTGTTAGAGATTTTGGCAAAAAACGAGGTACGGGCCACTTTCTTCCTTTGTGGCCTTTGGCTGGAGAAATACCCGGAGATGGTGAAGGCGATTGCCCGGGCAGGCCACGAGATCGGCAATCATACATATACCCATCCCCACTTGAACAAGATGGCAAAAGAAGAGATCGCCCAGGAAATCCTCAAAACTCACCGCTTAATCCAGGAACTGACAGGACAAACCGCCACCCTTTTTCGCCCCCCCTTTGGTGAATATAATAACAAAGTAATTGAGACTGCGGCCGAGTGCGGTTATACCACAATCATTTGGGATATTGACTCCCTGGACTGGCAGGATCTTTCCGCCGCTGCCATGCTGGAACGGGTCGAAAAACGCCTGCGGCCCGGAGCGATCATCCTCTTTCACAATGCCGGGAAGAACACGCCGGAAGCAGTCGCCGCCCTTTTGCCAATTCTGAAAAGCAAAGGATATTCGGTGGTGCCCGTCTCCCGGCTTTTGCTTAAAGGGGAGACATATACGGATCACACCGGACGCCAGCGGCTGAAGAGAAAGTCCCCTGCGGGACACCCAACAGGGGACGGGGCGATTCGCGGGCGGGCGTACGACTTATACCATTTGCTGGTTTCGGAGAGGGGGTACAGGTAATGGCGGTTCTTGTTTTAGAACGGGTGAAAATTGTCCGTTTTTTTTGCGGGGTTTTTTTGGTTTTAATGATTATCTGGGGGATTTCCCGTTGGCCGGAGGCCGGACGGAGCCTTTACGGGGTAAAAGACCGGGTGACCCTGGAGGGGTTGTCCGTGGAACGTCTCCTCCCCCATGAACTACGGGCACTGGTGGAGGAGTTGGCGAAGAGACGCACGCTGCCTCCGGAAAATGCCGGATTTTTTCCGGAGACCGGGGAATTGATCCCGGAAAAAGAAGGTTTGGGAGTTGACATCGAAAGTACGGTGGAAAACGTCCTGCGAGCCCAGCCGGGGGAGGCGCTTTCGCTCGTCACTTACTCGATTCCGGCCGCAGTGACCAGGGATTTTTTCACCCCGGTTTTTAAAGGGGATACCGGCGAAAAAAAGGCCAGTATCACAATTAATGTGGCTTGGGGGGAAGAAGAAATCCCCGCCATGCTTTCGATCTTTCGTGAACATGGGATAAAGGCCACCTTCTTCTTTGTCGGCGATTGGGTGCGAAAATTCCCCGACTTGGTGAGAGAGATCAGCCGGGAAGGGCACGAAATCGCCAACCACGGGCTCTATCACGGCCATCCAAACAAGATGAGCCGCGCGGAACTGCAGAAATTGATCTTGGAGAACGCCCGGTTGCTGGATGAGGTGACGGGGGAACCGCCGGCTAAGCTGTTTGCCCCGCCTTACGGGGAATTCAACAGCGAGGTGCTGGCCGTTGCCGGGAACCTGGGCTACCGGACGATCCTTTGGACCATCGATACCGTCGACTGGAAGCGGCCGGCGCCGGAGGTCATCATCCAGCGGGTAACAGAAAAGATCGAACCGGGAGCAATCATCCTTATGCACCCCACCGCACCCACGGTCGCGGCGTTGAGCCCGATCATAAAGAACCTTAAGGAACAGGGTTATTCCTTTCTTCCTGTCGGCAAATTACTAAGGGAAGGATAGCACTTGGCGTGCCGGCGCCTATAAGGCGCGGAAAAAAGCAAGACGTATACTAGTCGCCATTATTTGTCAGGACAAATTACTTTTTTTTAATGACAGAAGAAAGGAAGAAAGAGAAATATGGCGTATATAGTAAAAGAAAACAGATACTCCAGGAAGTAAACTAAATCCGGCGCATGGGCGTGCAAATTTCCGCGTACGGGCGCCGCATACACGGCCGGCGGAGTGAAGAGATGCAGCCGGCTCCAAGTTTCGTGCCCGTGCGCCGGTGCACTGCTTACGTAGGAACTTATGGAGTAAAGAGGAGGCGGATTCAATTGAAAAAAATCACCACAATCTTGCTAGCAGTAATTATTTTGACAGTTTTTCCTGCAGCCGCGTGGGGCCTGAACACACCCGCTGTCTCGCGGAATCATGGTGTTGTCACCGCCAGGTTCATCGGTGATCTCGGCCTGTTCCTCGGAGCTGAATATGGGGTTACCTCGGAATTGGCGCTCCTGGCGGAGCTTGGGCCCAAGGAAATGAGCAGGATCGGCCTGAAATACCAGGTCGGACGGATGGCAGTGACTGGGGGAGTAACCGGCTCCGCAGTCTTCTTTGGACTCAACGGCAGCGGGGCGCTGGGCGACAAGCTCACCGGGATCTTTGAGGTCGATGCGGTGATGAACAAAGGCAACTTGGGCTTGCTTTATGAAGTAGGGGTTAAGTTCGACATTGACCAGAAAGTTGATCTCCGGGGCGGGCTCTTCGGCGGCACTTCTGGATCAGTCACTACCCTGCAGTTTCAGATCGGCGCCGGGTATAAATTCTGATTCCCTTGACAAACGGTACATTAATGAGTATATTGAGTGTATTGGTAAAATAAAAACGTGAAGACAAACGATGACCGGAAGGAGTAGCCCTGCGTGCGCGCCTTGCCAAAGTGGACTCTTCCCGGATTTGGCAGGGAGGCCCGCGTGAACCTGCGGCAGAGAACGGGTCCGGCGCAAACGCGCAAAGGCTGGAAGACCCGGCAGGGGAAGGGGTGAAGGTCGTCCGGGAGTTCTCCGGCTGAAAAATTGCAAAAAGGCGCAGCAGTAGGCCGGAGCGGAGAGGTCCGTTAACGCCGTGCAAGCGCCCCCGTTCCGTCCTGGCGTATGGGGGAAAAAAGGTGGTACCGCGAAGACCTTTCGTCCTTTAGTGATGAAAGGTCTTTCTTATCGTTCTCATTATACGGTTGAAAAATGGAGGGGATGAAGTTGTACCGGCAGTTGCCCATAGTCTACGACCCGCAGAAGGTGGAGGAAAAGTGGTATGATTACTGGCTGAAACAGGGTTTTTTCCATGCTGAGGTAGAGAAGGAGAAAAAACCTTTTTGTATAGTGATCCCGCCGCCGAATGTTACGGGAAAACTCCATCTCGGTCACGCCCTGAACAATACCTTACAAGATATTCTCACCCGCTACCACCGGATGAAGGGAGACAACACCCTCTGGCTCCCCGGGACGGACCACGCGGGCATCGCCACGCAGGTCCGGGTGGAAGAGGAATTGGCCAAAGAAGGCTTGAACCGTCATGAACTGGGGCGGGAAGAGTTCCTCAAACGGGTCTGGGCTTGGAAGGAAGAATACGGCGGGACCATTATCCGGCAGTTGAAACGGATGGGCGCCTCCTGTGACTGGCAACGGGAGCGGTTCACCATGGACGAGGGGTGCTCCCGGGCGGTGAAAGAGGTCTTTCTCCGCCTTTACAGAAAAGGCTTGATTTACCGCGGAAGCTACCTGGTAAACTGGTGCCCCCAGTGCGCTACCACCCTGTCGGATATCGAGGTGGAGCAAGAGGAGAGGGAAGGACGGCTCTGGCATATCCGTTACCCGTTGGTTGGCGGGGACGGCTACATCCAGGTGGCCACCACCCGGCCAGAGACGATGCTGGGTGATACGGCGGTGGCCGTCCATCCGGAAGACGACCGTTACCGGGAACTGGTGGGGAAAAAGGTCATCCTGCCCTTGATGAACAGGGAGATTCCGGTTGTTGCCGATCCGATGGTGGACCGGGAATTCGGGACCGGGGCGGTCAAGATCACCCCCGCCCATGATCTCAACGACTTTGAACTGGGACTCCGGCATAACCTGCCCCAGGTCACGGTGATTGGTTTTGATGCCCGGATGACCGTGGAGGCGGGTAAATATGCGGGGCTGGACAGGTATGAGGCAAGAAAAAAGGTGCTGGAGGATTTGGCGGCCGAAGGCCTCCTGGTCGGAGAAGAAGTGCACCAGCATGCCCTGGGCACCTGTTACCGCTGTGATTCGGTGGTGGAGCCCCTCATCTCGAAACAGTGGTTTGTCCGGATGAAACCCCTGGCGGAGCCGGCGGCCCGGGTGGTCAGGGAAGGAAAGATCCGCTTCGTACCCGAGCGTATCGCCAAGGTCTACCTGAACTGGTTGGAGAATATCAGGGATTGGTGCATTTCGCGGCAACTCTGGTGGGGGCACCGGATCCCGGTCTGGTACTGCCTGGACTGCGGTACGGAGATCGCCGCCGCCGAAACGCCCGAAATTTGCCCGGATTGCGGGAGCAGGCGTATGGAACAGGACCCGGATGTTCTGGATACCTGGTTCTCTTCAGCGCTTTGGCCTTTTTCCACCCTGGGCTGGCCGGAAAAAACACCCGACCTGGAACATTTCTATCCCACTTCGGTTTTGGTCACCGCCCGCGATATCATCTTTTTCTGGGTGGCCCGCATGGTCTTTATGGGCCTGGAGTTTATGGAGGAGATTCCCTTTGCCGATGTGCTCATGCACGGACTCGTTTTGGACAAGGACGGGAAGAAGATGAGCAAGTCGCGGCCGGAGACGATTGTGGATCCGCAGGATGTCATTGACGAGTACGGTGCGGATATCCTCCGCTTTACCCTGGCCACCGGCACCGCCCTTGGGCAAGATCAGCGTTTCCAGATGGAACGGGTTGAAGGGGTGCGCAACTTTGCTAATAAAATTTGGAATGCCGCCCGGTTCCTCGGAATGAACCTGGATGATTATGAGGAAACAAAGGGAGAAGAGGAAGACGGGTTTTCTCTCCCCGATCAATACATCCTCTCCCGCCTGCAGCGGGTTACCGCGGAAACGGGGGAGATGATTGACCGTTATGACCTGGGAGGCGCGGCCAACCTGCTCTATGATTTTATCTGGAGCGAATACTGTGATTGGTATATTGAGGCTGCAAAACCGCAGTTAAAAGCGGGCGGGACGGCACGCCGCCGCACCCAGCAGGTGCTGGTGAAGGTTTTCCGCCAGATTATGGTCCTCCTCCATCCCTATATGCCCTTTATTACCGAGGAGATCTGGCAGGCCCTTCCCCATGAAGGGGAGAGTATCATGGTGGAGCCCTGGCCGGAACCGGACGAAAAACTGATAAACCCGGAAGCCGAAGAAAAGATGGGCTTGCTGATGGAAGTAACGCGGGCGATCCGGAATATCCGGGCCGAAAGCCGGGTGGAGCCCGGGCGGAAGGTCGAAGCTATCCTGCTGGCCGGGCCCGAGGAGAAGAAGCTTTTGGAAGAAAACCGCTTGTACTTGGAAGTCCTGGCCGGCCTGGGGCAACTGACGCTCCTGCCGGAAGGGAGCGCCAAACCGGAACAGGCGGTCAGCGCCGTGGTGAGCGGGGTTGAGGTCTACCTGCCCCTGGCGGGCCTGGTGGACCTGGAGATGGAAAAGGAGCGGCTGGAAAAGGAACTGGCCGAACTGGAGAAGGAAAAAGAGCGGCTGGGCAAGAAACTTGCCAATACCCAGTTCCTGACGAAAGCCCCGGAAGCGGTGGTGGCAAAAGAGAAACAAAAGCTCGCCGCGGTGGAGGAGAAATACGCGAAGGTCTCCGCCCGGCTGGCGGCGTTGAAATCATAAACATGTTGGGGAACAGGCCGGATGCGAGTCCGGCCTTTCTCAACCTGAAGAAAGCTTTATGAATGTCGAAAGGAAGCTAAAAGCAAGTTTTATAAAGCCAATAGAAGCTTTATAAGGCAAGAAAACTTTCTGAGCCAAAGGCAGCTTTATAAGCCAATAGAAGCTTTATGAACCAAAAGAAATTTTATCGCGCGCGCACCTACAGGAGCTTTACAAACCTGAAATAAGGAGGAAGATAAAAAATGCACTACAGAGAGTTGGGGAGGACCGGCTGGAAGGTGTCGGAGATCTCTTTCGGCACGTGGGCGATCGGCGGAAGCTGGGGCAGGGTTGATGACGGGGAATCCTTGGCGGCCTTACATAAAGCGGTGGATCTGGGGGTGAACTTTTTTGATACCGCCGATGTGTACGGGGACGGCCACAGTGAAAGGCTCCTGGCCCGGTTACGGAAGGAGCGGAGCGAGGAGATTATTATCGCCACCAAAGCCGGGAGGAGGTTAAACCCGCATACGGCCGCCGGCTACAACCGGGAGAATCTAACCGCCTTTGTCGAAAGGAGCCTGCGTAACCTGGAAACAGAAGCCATCGACCTGCTGCAGTTGCATTGCCCTCCCACCGAAGTTTACTACATGCCGGAGGTCTTCGGGATCCTCAACGACCTGGTAGCCGCGGGGAAGATCAGGTATTACGGGGTAAGCGTGGAAAAGGTGGAAGAGGCGTTAAAAGCCATCGAATACCCGGACGTCCAAAGCGTGCAGATAATATTTAACATCTTCCGGCAGCGGCCGGCGGAATTGTTCTTTACCGAGGCAAAAAAACGGAAGGTCGGGATCCTGGCCCGGGTCCCGTTGGCCTCGGGGCTATTAACCGGAAAATTTACAGCGGATTCCCGTTTTGAAGCCGATGACCACCGCAACTTTAACCGGCACGGGGAAGCCTTTGACCGGGGCGAGACCTTCTCCGGGCTCGATTATGACCTGGGATTACGAGCAGTGGCCGCGCTCAAAGAGGTTTGCCCGGAAGGGATGAGCCTGGCGCAATTCGCCCTGAAATGGATCCTGATGTTTGAAGCCGTGACCTGTGCGATCCCGGGGGCAAAAAGACCCGGCCAGGTGGAGGAGAATATTAAAGCCGCGGATTTTCCGCCCCTTTCTCCAGCGACCCTTACCGCAGTCAAGGAAATCTACGAACAGCAAGTGAAGGAGGCTGTCCATCATTACTGGTAAACCCATCTGGATGCCTCGGCGGGCGCCTTGGCGAACCCTGTTTGTTTTTTTGCCGTGTGAAACTAAAAAAACGCCCAAAAAAAACTTGACATCCGGGTTATGAAGCGCTATACTGCTAATGTAAAGTAAATTTACTTGTCAGTGAGGAGGCTCATCACCATGGAACATGTGGCAAAGATGAGCCTGTATTATGATTTTTACGGCGGGCTTTTAACTCCTAAACAACAACGGGTTTTCAGCCTCTACTATATGGATAACCTTTCCCTGGCGGAGATCGCGGAGGAGGAAGGAACCACACGCCAGGCGGTCCACGATCTCCTGCAGCGCACAGAGAAGATCCTTGAACGCTGGGAGAAGGAGTTGTCACTGGTTGACAGGTATTTAAAGGAGAAAAGGGCTGTCGGGGAGATCAAGGAAGGCCTGGAAGAACTGGGCCGGTGCCTCTCCCGGCAAAGCGAGGCTTACCGCCGGTTTTTGTCGGTAAAAAAGAAGGTTCTGGATTTCGAGGCCCATCTTGAGGGTTAACGGTCCCCCTTAGGGACGGGAACTCCCGGCGGGGACCAACGGGCGAAAGGAGATAAGTTAATGGTCTTTTCCAACCTGGCCGGGCGGTTGCAGGAGGCCCTCCGCAAACTGCGGGGAAAAGGGAAACTTACAGAGAAAGATGTGGATGAGGCCCTGCGAGAAGTGAAACTGGCTTTGCTCGAAGCCGATGTCAACTTCCGGGTGGTGAAGAGTTTTATCAACCGGGTCCGGGAAAGGGCTGTCGGGGAAGAGGTAACGTCCAGCCTGACCCCTGGGCAGATGGTGGTGAAGATTGTCCACCAGGAACTGACGGCTTTGATGGGGGAAAAGGCAGAAAAGATCCGGGTGGCGCCGCAACCGCCCACTGTGATCCTGCTAGTGGGGTTGCAGGGCTCAGGCAAGACAACCACCGCCGCCAAACTCGGGCGCTACTTGAAAATGCAGGGACGGCGGCCGCTGCTGGCAGCGGCCGATATCTACCGGCCCGCGGCCGTCCGCCAGCTCCAGATCCTCGGAGAAAAGCTGGAGCTTCCGGTATATTTCAGCGAAGGGAAAGACCCGGTGGCGATTGCCGGGGAAGCGGTGGCCGCGGCGAAAAAGAACAACCAGGACTATCTATTGATTGATACCGCCGGCCGCCTGCATGTGAATGAAGAACTAATGGAAGAACTGCGGGCGATTAAAGAGGCGGTCCAGCCGGAGGAGATCCTGCTGGTGGTTGACGCTATGACCGGCCAGGATGCGGTGAATGTAGCCCGGAGCTTTCATGAGAAATTATCCCTGACCGGTCTGGTCTTGACCAAACTGGAGAGTGACACCAGGGGGGGAGCGGCCCTTTCCATCCGGGAGGTAACCGGATGCCCCATCAAACTGGTGGGGACAGGAGAAAAACTGGAGGACCTGGAGGTTTTTCATCCCCAGCGGCTGGCCTCCCGGATTCTAGGTATGGGCGATGTCCTTTCCCTGATTGAAAAGGCCGAGGCGGCGGTGGAAAAAGATCAGGCCCGGGATCTGATGAAAAAGATCTACGAGGACCGTTTAACCCTGGAAGACTTTTTGGAACAGCTGCGGCAGTTGCGGAAGTCAGGCCTTTGGGAACAGGCCCTTTCCTTCTTGCCGGGGATTAATCCGAAACAACTCCGGGGGATGCAGGTGAATGAGGAGGATTTTAAACACCTGGAAGCGATTATTCAGTCCATGACCCCGGAGGAACGACGGGATCCTTCCATAATCAACGCCAGCCGCCGGAAGCGGATTGCCCGCGGGTCCGGGCGGAAGGTACAGGAAGTCAACAGGCTATTGAACCAGTTTGAACAGAGCAAAAAGCTGATGAAGCAAATTGCCAGGATGGGAAAGGGCGGTCCGCGGATGAAGTTTCCTTTCCCCTGGGGTTAAAGGGGCGGACGCCCGCAGGCAGAGCAACTGGGTTTTGGTTTCAATTTGTTCGGGCCGGCCTTTACGCCGGACAGGAGGAAGGGGCGGCCCGTACGATTACGCGCGCGCATACGCGTGCGCACGCGCAGCAATAGAACAAGAATACTATTGCGCGCGTAATAGAAGCAATCAACCTACAGGAGGTGGTACTTGCGGATGGCGGTACGGATCAGATTAACCAGAATGGGAGCGAAGAAACGTCCTTTTTACCGGTTTGTGGTGGCTGACAGCAGGGCTCCGCGGGATGGGCGGTTCATTGAGATTTTGGGGCATTACAACCCAATCGCGAACCCTGTGGAACTGGTAGTCGACAAGGAGAAGGCCCTGGAGTGGATGACCAAGGGCGCACAACCCTCGGAACGGGTGAAGAGCCTCTTCCGGAAAGCGGGAGTGCTACCGGATAAGGAAGCGGTCGGAGAATGAAAGGAAGTGGCTCCTTGAAGGAACTCGTGGAATTACTGGTAAAGTCTTTGGTTGACAGGACCGAAGACGTTTCCGTGGAGAAAATGGAGAACTCCGGCTCAATCCTTTTAGAGGTCAGTGTGCATCCGGACGAATTGGGCAAGGTCATTGGCAGGCAAGGAAGGATCATTAAGGCCATCAGAACGCTGGTCCGGTCTTGCGCACCGCCCGGGAAAAAGGTCCTTGTCGAGCTGGTAGAGGAATGAACCCTACGCCCTGGCACGCGCGTGGGCGCGCGAATCCGCCGGAAGATCTGGCGGCGGTGGGAGAGGTCCTTACCACCCAGGGGAACAAGGGTGAAGTCAAGGTTCGTCCTTTAACCGATGATCCGCAGCGATGGTCCGAGTTGACCAGGGTTTTTTTCTGCCGGGCGGAGGTACGGGAAGAATTAACCGTTGAGCGGGTACGTTTTTTCCGCCGGTTTGTCGTGGTGAAATTTAAAGAAATAGACGGTTTGGCGGAGGCGGAAAAATTGCGGGGCGGTTTTCTCTGTATCCCGCTGGCGGAGAGAAAGCCTTTGCCTGCAGGCAGCTATTATCTTGATCAGATCCTTGGCCTCTCCGTTTTGGATGAAACCGGCTCTTTTCTGGGAAAAGTCGAAGATATCCTGCCTACCGGGGCCAATGACGTATACGTGGTGCGCGGCGGCCCGCACGGGGAGATCTTGCTTCCCGCCCTGAAATCGGTAGTCCTCGCGGTCGACCTGCCCGCCGGCACAATGAAGGTGCGGCTCCCTGCCGGCCTGGTAGATGAGGATGATGGTTAACGATGAAGGTTACAATCCTCACCCTGTTTCCGGAGATGTTCACCGGCCCTTTTTCCTGCAGTATCATTAAGCGGGCGGTGGATAAAGGCCTGGTGGAACTGGAAACGGTTAACCTTCGTGATTTTGCCAAAGACCGCCACCGGACGGTGGATGATACTCCCTACGGCGGCGGTCCGGGGATGGTCCTCAAGCCGGAACCGGTTTTTGATGCGGTCGCGGCAATAACCGGAAAAAAGGGGCAAAAGTCCTATACCGTTCTCACCACCCCGCAGGGGGAGGTTTTCCGGCAACAGATCGCCGCCGAACTGGCCTGTAAAGAAGAGCTCCTCTTTATTTGCGGGCATTACGAAGGATATGACGAGCGCATCCGCACCCTGGCCGACCGGGAACTCTCCATTGGTGACTACGTTTTAACCGGGGGAGAACTCCCGGCGATGGTAATGATTGACGCCGTTGTGCGGTTGCTCCCGGGGGTGCTGGGGGCTCCCGATGCGGCAAGCAATGATTCTTTTAGTGCGGGGTTGCTGGATTACCCGCAATACACCAAACCGGCGGTATATAAAGGCATGGCCGTCCCTGATGTTTTGCTTTCCGGGCACCATCAACAGATCGCCGCCTGGAGAAGGAGAGAGGCCTTGCTGCGGACGGCGGAAAGACGACCGGAACTGCTGGCACAGGTTGCTCTGAGCCGGGAAGACCGGGCTTTTCTCGCGGGAAAAATTCCCGGGCTATTCGGGCCTGAAGATGCGCAAGAAAGCCGGAAGAGCTCTGAGGGGTCTGCGGAGAGCGAAAAAGGTAGAATTTTTGAAAGTAAGGAGGGTTCCGAATGAACCTCATTGATCTGGTAGAACAAGGGCAGATGAAGAAAGATCTCCCGGAGTTCATGCCCGGAGATACGGTCCGCGTTCATCTGAAAGTGGTGGAAGGTGAGCGGGAACGGATCCAGGTATTTGAGGGAGTAGTGATCGCCCGGGCCAACGGGGGATTAAAGGAGACTTTTACCGTACGGAAGATCTCCGGCGGCGTGGGTGTGGAAAGGATTTTTCCTCTGCACTCTCCCATGATTAGTAAGATTGAAGTGGTTCGCCGCGGCCGGGTGCGCCGGGCCAAACTTTATTACCTGCGTAAACGTTCGGGTAAGGCGGCCCGGATCGCCGAACGCCAAAGGTAAAATGGGCGCACGGGCGCGGGTGAAGATAGGGGGAGTACCGGTGGAATTTAAAAAAACGGAACTGCGGGAGACTATTGAATCCATAGCCGGATCGGTAATCACGATCATGTTTATCATGATTTTCCTTTTCCAATCATATAAAGTGGACGGCAGTTCCATGGAGCCGACACTATCTCATAACCAGAGGTTATTGGTGGATAAGGTGACTTACCGTTTCCGTCTCCCCCGGACGGGAGAGATTATTGTTTTTAAATATCCCCGGGACCCTGAGAAGAAGTTCATTAAACGGGTGATTGCCGTTGAGGGGCAGGATATCAGTATCTACGACGGCCAGGTGAAGGTTGACGGGCTGGTCTTGGAAGAAGACTATATTGAGGAGACAACACGCGGGGAGTTCGAGTGGGCCACCGTCCCCACGGATTCCCTTTTTGTCATGGGCGACAACCGCAACCGGAGCCTGGACAGCAGAGACACGGATAATGTAGGGTATGTGCCCTTGGAAAATGTGGTTGGCAGAGCGGTCGTGGTGTACTGGCCGCCCCGGGCAGCCCGGGTTTTGAAGAGACCGGTTTACCGGAGAACCGGGAACCGGGATCACAGCTTTAATCATAGCGGGTATGGGTATCCCCTACCCGATAATCTACGATGACCACCATTGGGGTGGTCTCTTTTTTTGCCGGACTCCCGGTTTAAACGCGGCCGGCGGAATCCGGAAGGCCAAAGGAGTGGAGACCATGCAAATGCTCGGTTTAATCCGTAAAAAAAGGGACGGCGGGGAACATTCGCCCGGGGAATTGGCCTGGCTGGTGCAGGGGATCACCAGCGGACGGCTCCCCGACTACCAGGTGGCCGCCTGGTGTATGGCCGTTTATTTCCAGGGGATGTCCCCCCGGGAAGTGAAGAGCTTTACCCTGGAGATGGCCGCCTCCGGTGAACAACTTGACCTTTCCGCCCTGCCGCAACCGGTGATTGACAAACACTCCAGCGGCGGGGTGGGCGACAAGACCACCCTGGTTCTCGCCCCCTTAATTGCCGCGGCAGGGGTACCGGTCTGTAAGATGTCCGGCCGCGGCCTGGGGCATACCGGCGGGACCATCGATAAACTGGAGTCGATCACCGGTTTCCGGGTGGAGTTGTCGCGGGAGGAGTTTATCCGCCAGGCGCGGGCCATCGGAATTGCCTTGACAGCACAGAGCGAAGAACTCTGTCCCGCCGACAAGATCCTCTATGCCCTGCGGGATGCCACCGGAACAGTAGAGAGTATTCCCTTGATTGCCGCCAGTATTATGAGTAAGAAGCTGGCCGGCGGCGCCGGCGGGTTTGTTCTTGATGTGAAAGTGGGCAACGGCGCTTTTATGAAAGATCTGGAAGAAGCCGAAGTTTTGGCCCAGTTAATGGTGGCAATCGGGAAAGGGACCGGTAAAGAAACGGTGGCGGTTCTGACCGGTATGGACCAGCCTCTGGGCCGGGCCGCCGGCAATGCCCTGGAGGTCCGGGAAGCCATCGCTTTTCTCCGGGGAGAAACCACTCCTGACCTATTAGAGGTTTCCCTGGCCCTGGGGACGCAAATGTTGAAGCTGGCCGGTGTCGTCGCAAGCCAGGAGGAAGGCAGGGAGAAATTGCGCAGGCTCTTGTTTTCCGGCCGGGGCCTGGAGGTTTTTGCCCAATGGGTGGCTGCCCAAGGCGGGGACCCGCGGGTGGTGGATAAACCGGAATTGTTACCGGCCGCCCCTGTCGTCCGGCCGGTCTTCTCGCCCGGAAAAGGTTTTGTGGGGGGGATGGCCGCCGATCTCCTCGGGCAGGTTGTCACAGATTTGGGAGCGGGCCGGAAACGGAAAGAGGATATCATTGATCCTGCGGTGGGCCTGGTTTTCCGCAAGAAACCGGGTGAACCTGTGGAACCGGGAGAACCCTTGGTCGAGATCCACGCCCGCACAGAAAAACAGGCGACCGAGGCCGGGCGGGCCGTTCTTCAGGCCATAAAAGTGACGCCGGAACCTCCCTCTTTTCCCAAACCGTTGATCTACGGATATGTTGTTTGATGTATTACCGCGAGCGCCGGTGTACGGGAGGAACCGATTGTTAACGGTTTTAGCATTGCCTTAACAAAGAATTTGCGTTAAGATTTAAGGGTGGGAAAGATTTAGACGCAGACAGGGGACGGTTCCTTGTCCCTTGCGCATCCACGCGCACCCGCGCGTGAAATCCACGTAAAGAATGGAGTGAAACCGAATGCGTGCCAAAACTTTCCGTAAGGGAATCCACCCCCCGGGAAACAAGGAGAGAACCGCTGCTATACCCATTGAGGTTCTTCCTGCCCCCAAAAGGGTGGTGCTGCCTTTGTGCCAGCATATCGGCGCCCCAGCGCAGCCGTTAGTTACGGTCGGGGAAGAAGTGACAGCCGGGCAGAAGATCGCCGAAGCGCAGGGGATGGTCTCTGCAACTTTGCATGCCAGTATCAGCGGTAAAGTAACGGCCATCGAAGAGTGGCCGCACCCGACAGGAAAGCAGTTGCCGGCGATCGTCATCGAAAACACCGGCGGACAGGGGTTTTCCCCGGCGCCGGGGGTTAATCCCGGTCGGCCGCTGGCTGAAATAACGGGAGAAGAGATTAAAGAGCTCATGCGTGCCGGCGGCCTGGTGGGGATGGGCGGCGCCGCTTTACCGACCCATGTCAAGTATTACCCGCCGGCCGGCAAGAAAATCGAATATATCATCTTAAACGGTGCGGAATGCGAACCGTTTCTCACCTGTGACCACCGGTTAATGCTGGAACGGCCTGAAGCGGTTCTTTACGGCCTTAAAGCCATGATGAAGACGGCAGGCGCCAAAAAGGGTTATATCGGCGTTGAGCTGAATAAGGCTGATGTAATCAAAGTTCTGCAGGAAAAGGCCAGCGGCGACCCTACTATTGAAATCGTCCCCCTGCGGGTGAAATACCCCCAGGGTGAGGAGAGGATGTTAATCTACGCCATCACCGGCCGGGTTGTTCCCACCGGCGGGCTCCCAGTAGATGTGGGAGTAGTGGTGAATAATGTGGGCACCGCCGCCGCCTTGGCCGACTTGCTCCAGACTGGAAAACCCTTGATCTCCAGGGTCATTACTGTTACCGGCGAAGGGATCAATGAACCGAAGAACCTGGAGGTTCCCTTGGGAACCCTCCTGGAGGATATTGTCGCTCATTGCGGAGGATTGAAAGACAACGCCGGCCGGATTATTTTAGGCGGACCCATGACCGGTCCGGCCCATTACCGGTTGGATCTGCCGGTCATCAAAGGGACTTGCGGGATCCTGATCCAGACCCGCGAGGAGATTGGGGAAATGGAGTATATGGACTGTATCCGTTGTGGGAAGTGTGTGGAAATCTGCCCGTTTTCCCTTCTCCCCAACTACCTTGGGCTTTATGCCGAAAAGAACCGGCTGGAAGAAGCAAAAAGGTACGGGGTTATGGAATGCCGGGAGTGCGGTTCGTGCGCGTATGTCTGTCCCAGCCGGCGCCCGTTGACGCAATGGATTAAGGACGCAAAACGCAAAATTACCGCTGCACAAAGAAAAACAGGATAGGAGGTTTATCCGTAATGGAGACAACGCAATTGACTGTTTCACCGGCGCCTCATATCCGGGCAAGACAGAGTACCGCGGGTATTATGTGGATGGTAGTGACGGCATTGCTTCCTGCAGCAGCGGCAGGGGTGGTCTTATTTGGCCGTCCGGCGCTGATTGTTATCATAAGTTCGATCTTAGCCGCTGTGCTTGCCGAGGCCCTCTGTCAGTGGGTTATGGGCCGCCGGATTACTGTTGGCGACGGGAGCGCCGCGGTTACCGGACTGCTCTTGGCCTTGACACTTCCCCCGGAACTGCCCTGGTGGATGACGATCTCCGGCGCGGCCTTTGCCATTATCATCGGCAAGCAGGTCTTTGGCGGACTGGGGCATAACCTTTTCAACCCCGCCCTGGCCGGGAGGGCATTTCTCCTGGCCTCATGGCCGACTGCAATGATGACCTGGAAGTGGCCGGCCGGCTCCCTTTCCTGGGCGGGCGGGAGTGCGGATGCCGTTGCCGGCGCCACCGTGCTGGAACTGGCCAGGAGAGGTTTTTTTGCCCAACACGGAGTACAGGTCCCCTATTCCCAGTTATTCATGGGGAATATCGCCGGTTCGATCGGTGAGACCTCTGCCTTGGCCCTTTTACTTGGCGCCGTTTTCTTGCTGGCCTTCCAGGTTATCGACTGGCGGATACCCCTCGGTTACCTTGGAGCACTGGCGGTCTTGGCTGTTTTGGCAGGACAGAACCCCGTCTTTCACCTGTTAAGTGGCGGTGTGCTGATCGGGGCTTTCTTTATGGCCACCGATTATGTGACTACGCCTATTACTCCGGGCGGACGCTTCTTTTTTGGCTTGGGCTGCGGGGTATTGACCTTTTTAATCCGGATCTACGGCGGGTACCCCGAGGGTGTGACCTATGCCATCCTGCTGATGAATGCGGCTGCCCCTTTGCTGGAGAAAGCGACAATTCCCAAGCGGTTTGGGGAGGTGCGGGCAAATGTCTAAAATATCCAAAGACCAATTGCGTCTGGTGTTGGTGTTGACCTTGATTGCCGCAATTTCCGCCGGGATCCTGGCCATAGTCAACCACCTGACAGAGCCCAAAATCAAGGAGGCGGAACGTAAAGCCACCAATGAAGCCCTGGCTCTCTGCCTGCCCGGGGCCGGCGATTTCCGGGAGGAGCTTCTGCCTGCCGGCGCCGGTGGGGATGTGAGTGAGGTTTATCGCGGCTATTTCAATGATAAACCCGCCGGTGTGGTGGTAAAAGTCGAGCCGCGGGGGTATGGCGGTAAAATCAGTATGATGGTGGGTATTACCGCCGAAGGAAAGGTGGCCGGGATCAAGGTTCTTAGCCACTCGGAAACCCCCGGCCTGGGGGCAAAGATCAGGAAGGATGATTTTTTGCAGCAAGCGGCGATCCGGGAAAGCGGATTGGGAAATCCTCCGGCTCTGGTCCGGGACGGCGGTAAGGTGGAAGCCATCACCAACGCCACCATCTCTTGCCGGGCGGTGGTAAGAGGGATTAACCAGGCCCTGGTAGTGGCGGAGAGCTTTTTGGCTCCTGCGGCCGGCGGGCCGGAGGCGAGCGCGGGAAGGAGTGACAGCAAAGAATGAAAGATCGGTGGCGGGTCTTTGCAAACGGGATTTTCGGGGAAAACCCCATTTTCCGTCTGGTACTGGGGATGTGTCCGACTCTGGCGACGAGTACCGCGGTGGCAAACGCCCTGGGGATGGGCTTGGCCGCCACTTTCGTACTTGTCTGTTCCAATGTGATCATTTCTTTACTGCGGAATATTATCCCCGACGAGGTGCGGATCCCCTGTTATATCGTAGTGGTTGCCACCTTTGTTACCATAGTTGACAAGGTGATGGCCGCCAGTGCTCCCGGGCTGCACCAGGTCTTGGGGATTTTTATCCCCCTGATTGTGGTGAACTGTATCATCCTCGGCCGGGCGGAGGCCTTTGCCTCCAAAAACAGCGTCAGCCGTTCCTTCATGGACGGGCTGGGAATGGGGCTGGGGTTCACTTTGGGCCTGCTCCTGCTCAGCATCATCCGGGAGCCGTTGGGTGAAGGGACGTTCCTGGTGGCCGAGGATTTTGGGTTTGAAGGTTTACGGGTTATCGCCGAAGACAAACAGGTTTTGATGTTTATCTTACCACCCGGCGCCTTTATTACTTTGGGCTTGGTACTGGCGGGAATTAATAAGCTGGTCGCCAAGTTGAGCACTGTCTGGGCTCAGAAAGGGGGAGAGTGACCATGACCGATCTCCTGCTTATATTCTTTGGCGCCATTTTCATCAATAACTTTGTCCTTGCCCGGTTTTTGGGGATCTGCCCCTTCCTCGGTGTCTCCAAGAAGCTGGAAACCGCGGTGGGGATGGGCCTTGCCGTCACCTTTGTGATGACCATGGCCTCTGCCATCACCTTTGGAGTCAACAAGTTGCTGCTCCGTTTTAACCTGGGATATTTGGATACGATCACTTTCATCCTGGTCATTGCGGTGCTGGTGCAATTTGTCGAGATGATTTTGCGGAAATACAGCCCCGGACTGTACCAGGCTTTGGGGATTTATTTGCCCCTGATCACCACGAACTGTGCGGTGTTGGGTGTTGCCCTCATCAATATCGATCCAAGTGCAGGCTATAACTTCATTCAGGCTACGGTAAACGGGTTTGCCGGAGGGGTTGGGTTTACCCTTGCCATTATTCTCTTTGCCGGGCTGCGGGAACGGCTGGAATTTGCCCCGCTCCCCAAAGCGATGGAGGGGTTCCCCATTGCCCTGATCCTTGCCGGCTTGGTGTCCATCGCCTTTTTGGGCTTCAGCGGTTTTCGCCTGCAGGCGCTCTTGGGCTTATAAGCGAGCGACGAGCAACAAGTGCCGAGTGACGAGCAACGAGTGTCGAGTCACGAGTGCCGAGTGGGCGAGTGACGAGCAAGAGCAACGAGGAGGGTGAAAAAATGAATACTGTAATCGCCGCGGTTCTTCTCTTAACCGGTTTGGGGGTTCTTTTCGGCATTGGACTGGCGGTGGCCTCCCGTAAACTGGCGGTGGAGACAGATCCGCGTGTTGACGAGATTGAGAGGTTGCTTCCCGGCGCCAACTGCGGAGCCTGCGGTTATCCCGGTTGCCGGGGGCTGGCAGAGGCTATTGTCGAAGGTTCCGCTCCGGTGAACGCCTGTCCGGTGTCTACCGATTGTGCGCCCATTGCCGAAGTGATGGGGGTGGAGGCCCTCGCTTGCGAACGGCAGGTGGCCAAAGTCCGGTGCATCGGCGGGAAAAAAGAGGCCAAAGAGCGCTTTGCCTATGTGGGAAGCAAAGACTGCTTTGCCGCACACCAACTGGCGGGCGGCCCAAAAGCCTGCGAATACGGTTGCTTGGGCCTGGGCAGTTGTGTTGAGGCCTGTCCGTTCTCCGCCATCTCCATTAATGAGAACGGCCTTGCCGTAGTGGACGAGGAGAAATGCACCGGCTGCGGCCAGTGTGTATCCGCCTGCCCCCGCGATTTAATCGCTTTGCTGCCGGCTGGAGACCCGGTCACCGTTTACTGCCGGAATACGGAAAAGGGCGGTGTCGTCAGAAAAATATGCCGGACCGGATGTATAGGTTGCGGTATTTGTGTCAAACAATGTGATCAGGGGGCTATTACCCTCGAAAACAACCTGGCGGTCATCGACCCGGAGAAGTGCAACCGGTGCGGGCGTTGTATTGCCAAGTGCCCGGTAAAAGTGATCCATGGGACCGTTGACGAAAAGTTGACTGCTGCGGCGGTTTCCGGCGGCAAATGATTCGCGCGTGTGCGCGCGTTCCGGAGGTATGGGTGTGTCCTGTAGTAAATTGATTCTGGCTTCAGCTTCGCCCCGGCGCCGCGAACTCCTGCGCATGCTGGGTTTGGGTTTTGAGGTCCTGGTGAGTACAGCAGAGGAGAAGAAAGGGGAACTGGCGGGAGTGCCGGGCTCGCCCGGGGAACATGCGATGGAAACGGCCGCCGGGAAAGCCGGAGAAATCGCGGATTTACACCCGGACGCCCTGGTCATAGCGGCCGATACCATCGTGGTGGCAGAAGAACAAGTCATGGGCAAGCCCTGTGATGAAGAGGACGCCCGGGTGATGTTATCCTTTCTCTCCGGACGTTGGCACGAGGTGTATACCGGTATAGCCTTGGTCAAAGCGGCGGAGAAGAAAAGCCTTCTGGATTACGAGCGGACCCGGGTAAAGTTTCGTCCCCTCACCATGGAAGAGATTGACCAATATATCCGGTCCGGGGAGCCGATGGATAAAGCCGGGGCGTACGGGATTCAAGGTTTAGGCGCTGTTTTGGTTGAGCGAATTGAGGGGTGTTTCTTTAATGTTGTCGGGCTTCCTTTAGCAAGGTTAACTTTGATGTTGAAAGAATTCGGCGTGGAGGTTTTGGAGGTGAGCAGTTATGCCCAGGAGGGGCATCAAAGACCTGCCCGCTGAGGAACGGCCACGGGAGCGTTTGGAAAAATACGGGGCGCAGAGCCTTTCCAACGCCGAACTCTTGGCCATCCTCTTGCGAACGGGCACATCCGGTCTTTCTGCCCTTGATCTGGCAACTACCATTCTTGCTCAGTTTCAAACCTTAGATGAGATTGCGGCGGCGGGAATCGGAGAGTTGTCCCAGATTAAGGGGATGGGACAGAGTAAAGCCGTTCAAGTACTGGCCGCCTTTGAGCTCGGACGCCGGCTGCAGGTTTCCGAAGCTTCAAAATACGAACAGGTGAGTTCACCCGGAAAAGTTGCGGAACTGGTCATGCCCAGATTACGTTTTTTAAAGCAAGAGCATTTTTTAGTGATCCATCTTAACACCAAAAACCGGGTTCTCTCCATTGAAACGATTAGTATGGGAACGCTTGATTCATCCCTTGTCCATCCTAGGGATGTTTTCCGGACCGCCATTAAGAATAGCAGTGCTTCTCTGATCCTGGTTCACAACCATCCCAGTGGTGAGCCTTATCCTAGTAATGAAGATCTAAATATTACTAGAAGATTGAAGGAGGCCGGAGAGCTATTGGGGATCCCCATTCTTGACCATGTCATCATTGGTGACAATAAATATATCAGCCTGCGTGAAGAAGGATTATGGTAGCCTGCCCGCGAAGTAGTCAAAAGGAAAGGGTGCAAAGGCCCCGGCAGAAGTGGTAAGATCTCGACTCCAACTGCTGAGTAATTAATTAAACGATTGCGCGTGCCTCCGGGTATGCGCAAACCGGGGGGAATAGACAATGCTTAATATGCTTTTACGCCGTTTTGTCCGGGATGTGGGTATTGATCTTGGTACCACAGCAACGCTTGTCTACGTAAAAGGCCAGGGGATTGTTTTGCAGGAACCATCAGTGGTCGCCTTTGGCCGGGATAAAGACGAGATCATTGCAGCCGGCAGTAACGCCAAGGCCATGTTGGGGAGGACGCCTGCGGGCATTGTCGCTATCCGGCCAATGAAAGACGGAGTGATCGCTGATTTTGACATCACCGAAAAGATGTTAAGATATTTTATAAGTAAGACAATACGCCATGCCGGCCTGCTTGCTCCCCGTGTAGTAATAGGGATTCCTTCCGGTGTGACCGGGGTGGAGAAAAGAGCGGTCATCGATGCCGGCCGTGAAGCCGGGGCTGGTGAGGTTTTTTTGCTGGAAGAACCGATGGCGGCGGCTGTGGGCGCCGGGCTTCCGGTACAAGAGGCAGGTGGCAATTTGATTGTAGACGTCGGTGGCGGCACAACTGAAGTGGCCGTTGTCTCCCTGGGCGGGATTGTAACCAGCCGGTCAATAAGGGTGGGCGGCGACGAGATGAATGAAGCCATCAGCCTGTATGTTAAGAAGCAGTATAACCTGCTGATCGGGGAGCAGACGGCGGAGAAGATTAAGATAAAAATCGGGTCCGCCTGTCATCTGCCCCAGGAGGAGTTTGCCGACGTGAAAGGACGGGACTTGGTTACCGGCCTGCCAAAGGTAGTTACGGTTTCTTCCCGGGAGATCACTGAAGCGCTGGCGGAAACCGTCGAACTCATAGTTGAAGCGGTACGAATGACTTTGGAGAGAACACCGCCGGAGCTTGCGGCGGATATTTTAGAACGGGGGATTGTCATGACGGGCGGGGGCGCTCTTCTCCGCGGGTTAGACAAGCGGTTGCAAGAGGAGACAGGGATGCCCGTCCGTTTGGCGGAAGACCCCGAAACTTGTGTTGTCAGAGGAACGGGTTTGGCATTGGAAACGCTGGATCTGTTTAGCAGTGCTCTAATCTCCAAAAGAAAGGTTAGTTGAGAAGAGGCGGGGTAATATTGCTGCAGCCCTTTACCCAAAAAAAGGCGCTTATTATCCTACTGTTAGTGATTGGTTTCCTCTTTATCACCTGGTCAATCTTTTATACCTCCCAGGAAAGAACCGAACCTACCTGGGTTGAGTATGTTGTAAGGTTGTTCCTTTTCCCTCTGCAAAAAGCAACAAATTCCATAGTTAATTTCGCGGTGAATACCTGGGAGACCATTGGCAGTCTTGCCCGTTTGCACCGGGAAAACCATGAACTGCGGGAGGAATTGGTCCGGCTTGAGCTGAAACTGGCCCAATTGGAGGGGTTGAAGGCGGAAAACGATCGCCTCCGCGAAGTGGCCGGTTTTCGCACCGGATCAGATATACCTCTTTTACCTGCAGAAGTAATTGGCCGCAGCCCGAGCCCATGGATGGAGACGTTGATTATTGATAAAGGTGAAAAGGATGGCCTGGCCAGGAATATGCCGGTGATCAGCAAGGAGGGCCTAGTGGGCCGCTTGTTTAGGGTAGGACCGGATTTCTCCGAAGTAATCCTGCTCACGGATTCCCGGGATGGAAACAGCATGAGCGGGGTTATTGAGCGCACCCGCGATTTGGTGTATATCTATGGGTACAGTAGCGGCCGAAAAGGCTATTGCCTGGTCAGACCTTCTGACCTTGACGTAGATATTCAAGTAGGGGACAAGATTTTAACCTCCGGCGCCAGCCTGCATTTTCCAAGGAATATTTTGGTGGGAGTGGTGCAAGAGGTCCGTGACCACGATGATGTTTTTGCCCGTGAAGCCCTAATGAAACCGGTGGTGAATTTTAGCCGGCTGGAATATGTTTTTGTTATCACAGAGTAACGGTGAGCGGTTAAGGTCTGGGGAAGGGAGAAGAAGATGCGGCGGGTTCCCGCCGTATAATTTGGGAAGGGAGAGAAAGATGCGGCGGGTGTTATCTATTGCCGGGGTTTTACTTGTTTCCATAGTTTTGCAATCAACGTTTTTTCCCCGTATAAACCTGTTCGGGGTAACACCCGATCTTATTTTACTCGTGACCGTTTGTTATGGGCTGCTTTACGGGCCTTTACAAGGGCTCTACCTCGGACTGGCCGGCGGTTTTTTACTGGATCTGGCGGGAGGCGGCATTTTGGGCATCAATATTTTGACCAAAACCTTGCTTGGATACGGCTCCGGCTATATTGGGAAAACGGTCTTTAAAGATAATATTCTAATTCCTCTGGTTGTTGCCGTTGTTGCCACCCTGGCCGGAGAGATTACCGCCTTTCTTTTTTTGACCGCCTTCGGCTGGCAGGGCAGGTTTTTTAATTATCTTTACGCTACTGTTTTACCTCTCTCCTTATACCATCTTTTACTGGCCGCGCCGGTCTATCTTATATTCTTGCGTCACCTGAACCCACAGGGCAAGGGGAGGATATGAGGGTTGAAAGAACAGGTCTTGCGCAGCTTGGAACGGAGATTCAGGTTCTTTTTTATCCTGATCATTCTGGTCTTTGCTGTATTACTTGCCCGCCTTTGGTTTCTCCAAATTGTGCAAGGGGAGAAACACTACGCGGAGTCTTTAGGGAATTTTGGCCGCCAGATCAGAATCGCCGCTCCGCGCGGCAATATTTATGATCGCACCGGCAAGCTGCTGGTCTCCAATAGATTTTCGCATGTGGTTTCCGTAGTCCCCAACGATATTCTCAGCAACCCGGAGGCGCTGGACTTTCTCAGTAATCTCCTGGAGGTCCCCGCAGCGGAACTCGCCGGGAGACTGGAAAAAGTAACAGACCAGCGTGAGCAGTATGTTCCTGTAAAACATGATGTCAGCCCGGAGGTGATCGGCCGTATTCTCGAAGCGCGTCTGGATTTTCCCGGTATAACGGTGGAGAAATATCCCGTTCGCAGTTATCCCTTGGGCGAGGTGGGAGCGCACCTTTTTGGACATATTGGCGAGATTAACCAGGAAGAATTGGCAAAAATGCGCAGTTTCGGCTACCGGCTGGGCGATCTCATTGGCAAGATGGGATTGGAGAAGACATACGAAACCTATTTGCGGGGGACCGACGGCCTTAAGATTTTGCAGGTTGACAGTGTGGGCCAGCACCTGCAGGTGTTGGAGGAGATCAGGTTTGCACCCGGACAGAACCTCCACCTGACGCTTGATCTGGAATTACAGTTGGAAGCGGAAAAAGCCCTAAGCGAACATCTGGTTTGGCTAAGAGAGAATACGGATTATAAGTCGGCCAGATCCGGGGTGGTATTGGTGATGGACCCCCGGTCCGGCGCGATTTTGGCCATGGTCAGTTACCCGCGGTTTGACCCGAATATCTTTGTGGGCGGGGTGAGCCAGGAGGTCCTGACAGGGCTTTTAAATGACCCGCTGCGGCCCTTTACCAACCGGGTGACCAGGGAAGGATACATGCCGGGTTCGACATTTAAGCCGGTTACAGTCATTGCCGCCTTGGAAGAAGGAGTGACCGGGCCCAACCAAAATTTCATCTGTGCGGGTATGGACCGCGTCCATGGAGCCCTTTTCAAATGCTGGAAACAAGAGGGCCATGGCATGTTGAATCTGGTGGAAGGGTTGGCTTATTCCTGCAATATGGTCCTGGCGGAACTGGCCAGGGAGGTCGGGCCGGAAGGGATCGCCAAAAACGCACGGCTTTTGGGTTTTGGTTCCTCTACCGGTTTGGGACTTCATCCCCTGGAGATTGGCGGACTGGTTGGCGACCCCGATTACAAGCGGAAAACGCGGGATCCCCGGTGGTACCCGATTGAAACGGTCCACCTGTCGGTGGGGCAGGGGTTCATTCAGGTGACCCCATTACAACTGGCCCAGGCCTTTGCGGTAATTGCCAACGGGGGAAAGCACTATCAGCCGTGGGTGGTGCAGAGGATTGAAACCGCCGAAGGAAGGGTGGTCAAGGAATTTTCCCCCCAGGTTACCAGGGAGATTCAACTGAAACCAACCACACTGAGACTGGTCCGGGAAGGTCTGGAGAAAGCGGTTAGCATGGGTACGGCAAGGGGAGCATTCTGGGGTTTTCCTCTTGACCGTTTTCCGGTGGCGGGAAAAACAGGAACAGCACAGATTCACGGGAAAGAGGATTACGCCTTTTTTGCCAGTTACGCCCCGGCTGACCAACCGGAACTCGTTATACTGGTGGTGGTGGAAGAGGGCGGTTCCGGTTCATTGGGTGCGGCTCCGGTGGCACGCCGTTTGTATGAGGCATATTTTGGTCTAAGAAAGACCACTTCCACGCCGGAACTGCCGACGGAAGAAGCCGAAGCCCCGGTGGAAGAGGCCCCGGCGAAAGAAAAACCGGTAGAATAAGTAGAAGTAAGTAGAAAAAATAAGCCCTCGGTTCTTAGGTAT
>JAAYIC010000100.1 GCA_012735195.1 Bacillota bacterium | reverse complement strand
TTGGTGAAAGAATCACCGGCCTTGCTTTACTGGGGATTATCCTGACGTTGGCGGGATTGCTTATTTCCCAGGATAAGACCGGGCACAGGCAAAGGGAAGGGAAAAGCCTTCTTAAAAGCACGGGTGGTTCCGGAGATAGACAACTCATTTGACAAGAACATACTTGGAGGCGCTCCTGCTTCGGCGGCGCCTCCAAGCCCGAACTGTAGGGGTTAGAGACTGATTTCAATGGCGGTCTCCCCTTTTTCCGTCAGGGCAAAGGGGATCTTCTTTCCGGCATAGGTCAGCTCGTATTCGCCCAAAAAACCCCGGAAAGTAAGTTTACCGTTTTCATCCGTGACGAAACGGGTGGGTTTCAGCCACCATTCGCCTTTGATCAGCCGCAGAAGTTCCTCATAAGCGGGTTTTACGGAGAGGTCTTTGCGCAGAAGGCCGCCGGGGGCTTTAAGCCATAACCCGTCCAAAAAACTCCACCAGGTAATTCCGGTCACTAAAGGATGGGCCAGGAGGGTTTTGTAGTGCAAGACGGTCTCCCGGGCCTGCCGTTTTTCTCCTCTCCTCGTGGTCGGCCAGTTTTTTACCTGGTAGTCATTGAGGTCTTCGATCTCCGGCGGCATCAGGCGCCCGGAGACTAGTGTGGTTTCGGTGAAATGTACCGGCAGGTTGTATCTTTCGTATAACGCCAGGATCTGCCGGGTTTTTTCCACCCCCCAATACCCCTGATGCATATGGGATTGGAGCCCGATGACATCGATTTTGACGCCGGCCTCCAGCACGCCTTCGATCAGAACATCAAAGGGAAACGAAACGATGTAATCATTAAGAGTCAGGACGGCGTTGGGGTTGACACTGCGCGCCGCCTCGAACATGGTGCGGATTAATTTTATCCGCCCCATCTCCTTGCAAATACGGGTAATCCCATTATCGTACTTGGAAAAGACCGGCATGATCACGGCCTCATTGACCACATCCCAGATATCGATGAGCCCGGCGAAATCCGCCACTTCCCTTTTGATCCTCTCCACCTGCGCCGCCAGGATCTCTTCGTTACTCAGTTCCAGAAGCCAGGGAGCGGTCACCGTATGCCAGCACAAGGGATGCCCTTTCACAGTAATTCCGTGGTCCACGCACCATTCTGCCGTTTTCAGCAGGCGTTCGGTATCGGGACGGCCCCGTTGCGGCTCAAAGCGTCCCCAGTAAAAGGGTAAAGTCACATAATTGAAGAGGGCGAAAAACTTCTCCGTGATCTCTTCTGCTTTCTCCTTCGCTTTCCCGGTCCACTCATTGTTGACCAGGGGGATCAGGAAAAAGCCGCTGCCGCCAAAGAGAAACTGGTGTTTTTTCTGGGCGATGATCACCTCTTCACCGGCGAGCGGGGTCTTGTCTTCTCTTTTTATCGCAACAGTTGCCAAGGCCGTCCGGTTTTCTTTGATCAAAAGGTCCAGCTCAGACATGGCATTGTTCCTTTCTCTTTTTTTTGGTTTTTTTGGAATATGGGAGATCCTCTTTCTTATTCTAGCCTCCTCTCAAATATCCTGCTATAATAGAGAACAGAAAACGGGCGCTTGGAAAGGGGTATAGTTCGCACCATGTAGGCGGTGACTACGCAGTGGCGGGAGGCGGTTGGGGCCGTTTCGAGCGGGCATAGTTTACGTGCGCGTTGAAAGCAGCTACTGGCAATTGGGCCGTCTTCTGGTTTAAAAGGCATAGTTCGCGCGCATTGAAAGCACCCAATGATAATGGGGTTATCTTTGGGTGGAAAAATTCACACGCACATTGGCAACAGATATGGAAGACAACAGCCTGTATTGGAGGGATGAGCATGAAGGATCCGGATACCTGTGGACGCGTACATAGGAGAAGCCTCCCCACTTTCTTTCTTGCGCTACTGACCGTAATTATTACGGCAAATGCGGTAATCGCGGCAACAAAGACAGAGACCGGCCGTTATGGGTACTACCGCGCCCCGCGGGCCGAAGAGACCATTCGCATCGACGGCCGGGGGGAGGAGCCCTGTTGGGAAAAGGCCGCCTGGAGCCCGATTGACCAATTGTGGCTGGGCGTGCAGCCGGAACCGGAAGATTTCAGCGGCCGTTTT
>JAAYIC010000061.1 GCA_012735195.1 Bacillota bacterium | reverse complement strand
GAGCCAACGGAGCAGGAAAGTCTACTTTGATTAAGATTCTTGCCCGTGTTTACAAACAAGACCGCGGCGACATAATTCTTAACGGAGAGAATATAAACTGGGCCGATACAACCAATATAAGAAAATTGGGGATTGATTTTATCTTCCAAGAGTTGGAGTTAATCCCCGGCTTTAGTGTGGCACAAAATATTCTTTTTGGCAGTGAACCGTTAAGATGTGGCATAATCGACTGGAAAGAGATGGGCATACAAGCACAAGAGGTATTGGATAAATTGGCGCCTGGAGCGATTGACGTCAATTGCTTGGTGCGTGAACTGACAATTGCCCAGCAACAGTTGGTCTGTATCGCCAGGGCTTTAAATAACACCCCTAAAGTATTGGTACTGGACGAGCCAACCTCCCGGTTAAGCGCGGAAGAAACAGATGTTTTGCTTTCTTTGTTAAAAAAACTGAAGGAAGAAAGAGATATCACGGTTATTTATATATCGCACCGGATGGAAGAGCTCTTCCGTTTTGCCGCCCGGGTAACGGTGTTACGAGACGGGGAAAAAGTTGGGACCTTTAAGGTGGATGAAACTACCCCGCAAGAGGTTATTAAACATATGATCGGACGCGAAGTATTGGTAGAGAATCAGCGCAGGATGCCCAGGAAGATACAAAGGAAAAAACCTGTAATTGCAGTTAAAGATCTGGCAATTAACGGCTTATTTGGGCCAATAAGCTTTGAGGTCTATCAGGGTGAGATTTTCGGGATCACAGGGGTGGTTGGCAGCAAGAAGACGGAATTGCTTGAAGCCATTTTCGGCCGGCGCAAGCTAACAGGAGGTGAAATTTATCTTGACGGGGAGCGCCGGTTGTTATCAGGGCCCCTTGCCGCCAAAAATTGCGGGCTGTCACTTGTGCCCGAAGACCGGCGAAAAGACGGGTTGATTCTTGACTTTTCGGTCAGGGAAAACATCTCCTTGCCTACCTTGAAGAAATGGGCATGGGGTAAATTCATGATTAAGCGGGCAGAGGAAAAACAGGTGGCAAAAGAGATTAGCCAAGAATTTACGATTAAGACTTCTTCCATAGAAACACACGCGCGGTTTTTGAGCGGCGGGAATCAACAAAAGGTGGTTTTGGGCAAATGGCTCCTTGGCAATTCTGAGCTCTACTTCTTTGATGAGCCGACCATTGGTATTGATGTGGGGGCCAAGGAAGAAATTTACAAGCTAATCAGAGACTTGGCTGATGAAGGGAAAACTGTGATCGTTGCTTCGAGTGATGTTGACGAAGTCATCGGCCTTGCCGACCGGATTTTGGTCCTGTTCGAAGGAAAGGTCCAAGGTTTGTTAGAGGCTGAGGAGGTAAACCGGGAAGATATCCTCTATCTGGCGATGGGAGGTCAAAAAGATGCTGCTTTCAGTTAAAACAGGAGAACTGGAGAACAATCTGAACAATCTCTGGACGAAAAGGGTAGATAAATACGGAACAATTGTCGCTTTTGCCCTGGCTATTTTGATTTTCAGCATACTCTCCCCACACTTCCGCACAGTTGAAAATTTAATAAACTTGGGGTTGCAAACTTCGTACCTTTTAGTATCAGCCCTGGGCTTGACTTTTGTTGCCATGACCGGAAATACCGATCTTTCGCTGGGCGGTGTGATCGGACTGTGTGCTGCAGTTTTTGCCGGGTTGCTCAGGGATGGAGCGTCACCGCTGATTGCTGTGGCAGCCGGAGTGGGGATCGGGGCGTTTTTTGGAGTGGTCAACGGTTACCTGGTTGCCTACAGGAAATTATCGGCTTTTATTGTTACTGTGGCCATTATGTTTCTTACCAAGGGAATTGAACGCTTTTATAGCGGGGGGTTTAGCATCTGGATTCGCCACCCGGCAGTTTTGAGTTTTGCCAATGGATCGGTGGGTGTAATCCCCAATATGGTGATTCTTTCCTTGGTGGTACTTTTCCTTGCCTATCTCTTTTTACACCAGACGAAAAAAGGCCTGCATATTCAGGCGATTGGTCAAAGCGCTGAAACAGCAATGATGGCGGGTATCCCTGTACAAAGACTGAAATTTGTTGCTTTTGTAATAGCAGGAATTTTCTATGCTTTGGCTGGGATAATGGTATCACTCCGCAGTTCCGGGACAATTGCCTATGCGGGTGACCGCTTGCTCTTACCGACAATGGGAGTATGCTTTGTCGGACAAACGGTGTTAGGCGCGCGGAGACCAAATGTACCAGGCGTTTTGGTGGGTGCACTTATTCTTGGGGCTATTAGTAATGCATTCACCCTCATGGGAATTGATTTCTATTATACTCCAATTGCACAAGGGTTGGTATTAGTGATCGCAGCAGCCGTCTCTACCGGCCAAAAACGACAAATTCAACAGGAACACATAAGCTGAGGGGGTGGAAAAATGTCTGTACCAATTGCAAAAGCTCAACAAAACCGGAGAGTATCTTTTTATGACTTAACCTTAAAATATGTAGTTTTTCTCTTATTCGCTCTTATGGTACTCATTTATACCCTTTTGTCACCATCATTTTTAAGCGGTTCGAATTTACTTTTAATTCTTGGGCAAGCGTCCATGCTTGGGATAGCTTCTTACGGAATGACCATAGTGATGATGACAAAAGGAATAGATCTATCTATTGGGTCGCTGGCGGGGTTGGCGGCCTTAGTCGGGGTAGGCCTAATGGTTCATAGCGGGACCCCGGTCTTGCTTGGAATTCTTTTAGGTGTGGCGGTAGCAGCCTGTATGGGCATGTTCAGCGGCCTTTTGGTGTCACGGGCAGGAGTTGCCCCGTTTGTTGTTACGCTTAGTACAATGTTTCTTGCCCAAGGCTTTCAGTATATGGTTAGTGACGGGGGACAGAGTATCGGGTATGGCTTTCCCCTTGCTTATCTCAAATTGGGTTCTGATATAACACCGATTATTCTGTTTTTAATCATTACCGGTATTCTTTATTTCGTAACAGAATTTACAGTGCTTGGTAGAAACTTAAAAGCCACCGGCGCCAATCCGTCAGCGGCGGAATTGTCCGGAGTCAATGTCCGCAATTACATTACAGTTGCTTATGCACTTTCAGCGGCTTTAGCGGCAATTGCCGGCTTTACACTGGGAGCGCGCCAAGGTTATGTTGAGGTGGCACTTGGGGACAGCTTTTTAATGGATGCCCTTATTACCACCCTTCTCGGCCAGGTGGCTTTTGGCGGACGGCCGTTAATTCTAGGTACGGCCTTTGGCGTAATTTTCCTGTGTTCTTTTGAGACAGGAATTTCCATGATGGGGGCCCCGGTTACTACTTTAAATATTCTAAAAGGCTTCCTTCTCCTTCTTACCCTACTTCTTAGTTCACTGCAGTCGGCACGAGCAAAATAAGCGGAGGTGGATAGAGATGAGTGGACCGTATCTTTTAACCATTGATTGCGGAACAAGCAATGCCCGGAGTGTTGTCTTTAATGCCCGGACCGGTGAACAGGTGAGTATAGCCCAGCGTGATTGGTATCATAAGGACAGCGATATACCGGGGGCCGTTGATTTTGCAGCGACTGACAATTGGAAATTGATCTGTGAGTGTGTTAAAGAATCAATAAGCAAAATAGACGTCAAAGAAATCGCTGCAGTGACTGCCACCAGTTTCCGCCATGGGATTATTTGTGTAAATAAAGAAGGAAAAGAGGTCTTTGGTTGCATTAACGTGGATGCCCGGGCGGAAAAACAAGTGACTGACCTGGTTGAACAAGGCCTGGCGCCTAAGATATACGAGATTAACGGCGATTGGCCAAATGTGCAAGGTTTGCCCCGGCTTATTTGGATTAAAGAAAATCAACCCGAGGTTTATCAAGACATCAGCCGGATGCTGATGGTATCCGATTGGGTGATTTATCGCCTATCTGGAGAAATGGTTTCAGAACCCTCCAATGCCTCCAGTACGGCAATGTTTGATATAAAGAAGCGGAATTGGTCAGAGATTATTATCAACCTTTGCAACCTCAGGGATGATATCTATCCGGAGGTTGTCAATACCGGAACAGTGGTGGGGAAGGTGACAGAAGAAGCCGCCGGGCAAACCGGATTGCTGGCTGGAACCCCGGTTGTGGTTGGGGTTGGTGATACCCAGGCCGGGTTGGTGGGGGTAGGATCCGTCAAAAACAAGGACTCAACGGTTGTTGGCGGGAGTTTTTGGTTGCAGACGCAATTGTTGGATTCCCCCCTTCTCGACCCGGAGATGAGGTTGCGTACTCAATGCCATTGTGAGCCGGGGCAATGGTTGATTGAAGGGTGCAGCTTTTATGTGGGGTTATTCGTCCGCTGGTTCCGCGATGCTTTCTGTGAGCTTGAGAAATTGATGGAGCAGAAAACGGGGATTGACTCCTATTATTTCCTCGACAAAATGGCGGAGAAGGTTCAACCTGGCGCCAACGGAATGCAAGTGATCTTTTCCGATTTAACTAATATGAAAAGCTGGAAACATGCGGCGCCCTCCTTTATCGGTTGGGATGTCCTAAACCCGGAGAGATCTCATAAAGGGGTTTTCTTCCGGGCCATATTAGAAAATGCTGCCCTGCAAACGCTGGGTGAATACAGAAACATCAAAAGCGTTACCGGGATATGGCCGGAGCAGATCACTTTTTGCGGTGGCGGCGCCAAGAGCTTTATCTGGCCACAGATCTTGGCGGATGTAACCGGTGTCGAGGTGAGGGTTCCCCGGATTAAGGAAGCTACTGCTTTGGGAGCGGCGATTTATGCCGGTCAAGGAGTAAACCTGTATCAAAGTGTTGCCGAAGCTATGGAAAACATTGTCCAGTGGGAGAAGAACTATAAACCGGATATGCAAGCTCATGCCATATATGCGGAGATGTTTACCACATGGCGGGAGATCTATGGCTATGCCTTGACCATGACAGAAAAAGGATTAACCAAACCAATGTGGCGGGCTGCGGGAAGTTGACCCGGGCAAGAAGAACGTTTATTGACAACAACGACTAGGAGGCAGAATTATATGAAAAAATTCCACATCAATGAATTGGAAATTTATGAAGCAGAAGCGCCTTTTACCCGGCAGAACAAGATTATAATTGATGCGAAGAATGTAGAGAATCCCCCATTCTCCCTGGGGATGGGCATCTATCGTCAGGGAGAAAACGCACAAATGCATGTGCATGAAAATGAAGTAGAAGTAATGATCTTTACTAAAGGTAAAGGCCAGATCAAGCTGGAAGACGGGACAATCATTGACCTTGAACCGGGTCTGGTTCTTTATTTCCCACCGGGGGAGCCGCATCAAATATTTAACACTGGTGAAGGAAATCTGGAATTCTTATTCATTTATTCCCCGGCCGGACCCGAGGCGGGAATTAGAGAATGGAAAGTGGTAAGTAAGTAGGTAAGTAACTAAGTACGTAACAAGTAAGTAACTAGGCAAGCAACCAGGATAAGAATGGTCGAGGCAAGCCAAAAAAGCAACTTATTGGCGGCCTGTGCGCCACGCAGGCTGCCGGTTGCTTTTTTTTATTGCAACTTCTATTAAGCGAATCAGTTCCATGAGAAACCCCGGCTTCCTTCACTCGGCTGGAGGTAGGGTCCCTCCTCTCTTTTTCTGAGAGATTGGAAGAATGCAGGATAACCCTGGTGGCGGGGAGAATATGAAATATAGGGTATAAGGTATGAAACTCAGGCGGGCCTAAAAGGGGAAGAAAGAAGGACCGAAAGGTAGAGAGGGGTAGGGACTATGGAGTTTTTCACGATTATTCGCAAACGAAGGAGCATCAGAAGATACCAAAAGAAACCGGTGGAACCGGAGAAGATCGCGTTGCTGATTGAAACAGCTCTCCGGGCGCCGTCTTCGCGGGGCTTGAACCCGTGGGAGTTTATTGTTGTGGATGACAGGAGCCTTATCAATAGATTGTCGGAGGCCAAAGAACACGGGTCTTCTTTCTTGATAGAAGCGCCGCTGGCGGTTGTGGTCTGTGCCGACCCGGCCCTGTGCGATGTGTGGGTGGAAGACGCTTCAATCGCCTCCACCTTTATTTCTCTAGCCGCCGAAGCGTTGGAGCTCGGCAGTTGCTGGATCCAGATCCGTGAAAGAAACCACAGCCCGGAAAAGACCGCCGAAGAATTCGTCCGGGAGGTTTTGCAGATCCCGTCACATCTAAAGGTGGAAGCGATTATTGCCATTGGTTACCCGGCGGAGGAAAAGACCGCCCACCAAAAGGAAGATCTCCAGTACGAGAAGGTATTTGCTAACCTCTACGGGGAACCCGGTCCCTGGCGCTGAAAAGGAAACGTCCCGGAATGGAGATATTTCCTGGTTCGGCAATGGTAATCAGAGCAGGAGAAATGCCGGGAGTGGAAAATCCAGGATAAAAATGGGCGATATTAGCAGAAAAAGCCGATGCGGGACTGAATGACTTGATTAACCAGGTTCAGCGCGACCAACCGGATAAAGCTATAATCTTTAACAGCCGGTAGTCTCTTAACGGGATGGCAGTGGGAAGAACCGGCGGGGAGGAAAAATGCAAAGAGCAACAAGAAAAGAGAGAAAAGCAGAGAAGACCGGGAAAAAAAGAAGAGGCCTGGTGCTGCTGGGCTTGTTCTTCTTTGTTGCAGCCCTGACCGGCCTTGGGGCGGAACAGGAGGCTTTTGCGAACCCGGAGACCTTTACGGAACCGGAATCCTTTACAGAACTGGAAACCTTTTACGACGCCTTTTCTTATCCGGATGGTTCAGGCGGCGAACCGGCCTGGCGGCCCGATTCTATTTCCTGGATCGCCAAG
>JAAYIC010000011.1 GCA_012735195.1 Bacillota bacterium | reverse complement strand
TTTTCCCTGGCCGCCGTCTTTCTCGCCCTGGGCCTTGGGATCGCCATCGGCAGCGCCTTGCCGGGTACCGACACCCTCCTCCGGGAGCAGGAGAAGGTTATAACCCGCCTGGAAAAGGAGTTTGCCCAACTGCGCGATGAACGCCGGGCACTGGAGGAGATGGTCGCGGGAAAAGAGGGGGAACTTGCGGTCTTGCACCGCTTCCACCGGGAGATCTTCCCCCTGTTGGCCGGTGACGTCTTAAACGGCTGCAAAGTGGTGTTTCTCAAAAACGGCGAAATCTCAGAAGAGGCAGTGGAAGAATTGGGCGATTTTCTCCGGGAGGCCGGCGCCGTAGTCACGGCGACCCTTTCCTTTGACGACCGCTCCGGTGGCGAGGAGTTGGCGGCTCTCTTGGGGCTGGAACCGGGGCCGACCTGGGCCGGCGAACTCTGGGCGGAACTCGCTGCCGAACTGGGAGGGGAAAAAACCCCCACGTTCCTTCCGCTCCTGCAGGAATTGGCCATGGTCCGGCGGCATATCTCACCGCCGGGACCGGTTGACGCCGTAGTCGTACTGGGCGGCAGGAGCCCGGGCGCCGGTCTGGTTGGTTTGGAATTGGCCGCCGCAGCCCGGGCCACCGGGTTGACCGTAGTCGGCACCGAGCCCCTGACCATTGGGAAATCCTGGGTTCCCAAGTACAAAAGTCTCGGGCTGATAAGCGTCGACAATATTGATACCTTCCCCGGCCGGGTGGCATTGGTTTTTGCCTTGGCTGGGGCGGGGGAAGGCCATTACGGGATGAAGGAGACGGCCGCCTCTTTACTCCCGGCTTTTCCCGGCAAAGGGGCAGGGCGCCATGAGTGAACAGAACTCCATGAGTGAACCGAAGCGGACCGCAATGAATATACCGGAGTCTGCTTCCATAAATGAACCAAGGCCAGCCGTTATAGATGAACTGAATCCTGCTGTCACCGTGGTCATTCCTGCCTATAATGAGGAAGCGGCGATCGCCCGGACCGTGGCGGGCGCGCGGGCGGTGCCCGGGGTGACCCGGGTGATCGTGGTCGACGACGGCTCCACGGATAAAACAGCGGAAACGGCGGCGGCCGCCGGCGCCGAGGTGATCAGGACCGGGACCAACAGGGGAAAGGGGGGCGCCCTTAAACTGGGAGTCCAAGCGGTGCAGGGAGGGTTTCTTCTCCTCCTCGACGCGGATCTGGGGGAGACTGCCGGGGAAGGGGAGAAGATCCTGGCGCCGGTCCTGGCTGGCGAAGCGGATCTCTGTATCGGCCGTTTTCCCGCCCCACGGAAAAAAGCCGGCTGCGGTTTGGTCCGCACCCTGGCCGCGGCCGGAATCATCCTCTTGACCGGTTTGAAGATCACCGCCCCCCTCTCCGGGCAACGGGCATTGAGCCCCAGGGCCCTGGCGGCCCTTGACAACCGGTTCGCCCCGGGGTTTGGCGTTGAGACGGGGATCATCATCGATCTGGCCCGGAAAAAGATGGTGATTAAAGAGGTACCGGTGAAAATGACCCACCGGGAGACCGGTTGGGACCTAAAAAGTTGCCTGCACCGGGCGAGACAGTTCTGGGATGTCTTCCAGGCTGTCGCCGGGCGCCGGGTTTGACCGGGGGTTGCCGCCGGTGGTATTCTCGCTTCTTGCCGCTTATTTTCTAGTCCACGCGCTCCTGCCGCGTTTATCCTCCCTGCTCACCAGCGCCGGCATGGTACGGCCCAACTTCCGCGGGGAGAAGGTCCCTGTTCCTCTCGGCCTGGTTTTCCCCCTGGTTTTACCGGTGGCTTACGGGATCATGGCTCTCTGCTGGACGGAGCCCGCCGGCCTTGAGCCTCCGCACCTATTCCCCTTGCTTTTTTTCGTCACTTCCATGGGTCTTCTGGGTTTATGTGACGATCTGTTAAAAGATGACGAACACAAAGGTCTCCGCGGCCATCTTGGCGAATTAAGGAAGGGCCGGTTGACGTCCGGAGGGATCAAGGCCCTTTTCGGCCTGGCCTTCAGTATCCTTTTTGCCGCCGGCATTCCGGCGCCCGGGGGCGGGCCGCAGGGGAGCACTGCAGGTGCTATAGGCGCTGTTGGTGCTATGGATTCTGTTAATGCTGTAAACGTTGTTTCTCTCCTGATCCTGCGGGCCCTGTTGGCGGCTCTGGCGGCCAACACTTTGAACCTTTTTGATCTCCGGCCGGGCCGGGCGGTCAAGGCCTATTTCTTCCTTATTTTTTTGCCTGTGCTCTTCTTGCGGGGCGGCAGGATAGACCTGCGCTACTTCTATTTCATGCTTCCGGCGGTAGCCGGCGTTTTCGCCTATCTCCCCTATGACCTGCAGGCCCGGGGGATGCTGGGCGATACCGGCGCTAATTATTTAGGGGCGTTACTCGGCGGTTTGGCGGTGCTTTACGGCGATCCGGTATTTACCGGGGGAGCCCTGCTTCTACTGGCTTTTCTTCATATTTGCGCGGAGAAGTTCTCTTTTACCCGGGTGATCGCCAAAAGCCGTCTCTTAAAGTTTCTTGATGAATTGGGGAGGGATTGAAAGCGATGCGATTCGGGGCACACGTCTCTATCGGTAAAGGGCTGGCCGGGGCGGTTGCTTTTGCAGAAGAACTGGGGTGCGATGCCTTTCAGATCTTTGCCGGCAACCCCCGGGGCTGGGCCCGTAAGCCTCTGGACCCCAGGGATGTGGAAAAATACCGTACGGGCCTTGAGGCTTCAGGCCTGGGACCGGTGGCGGTCCACCTCTCGTACCTCCCCAACCCTGCAGCCCCCGACCCGCAACTCTACGAACGATCGGTATTGGCGATGGCCGAGGATTACCGGCGGGCGGTCCAGATCGGGGCGGACTATTTTATCGTGCACCCGTGCAAAGGCGGACCGGAACAGAACAGAGAAACCGCCCTGCGCCGGGTGGCGGCGGCTGTTAAAACCGTACTGCGGCAAATCCCCGGCAAGGCACTCCTTCTCCTGGTGAACCAGGCGGGCGCCGGCACGGAAGTGGCGGGCCGCATTGAAGAACTCGCCCGCATCCTCGAACTTGCCGGTGAAGAAGAACGGACCGGGATCTGCTTTGATACCTGCCATGCCTTTGCCGCCGGTTATGACCTGCGTTTGCAGGAAGGAGCGGCCGGACTCCTGACGGAGATCGACCGGTTACTGGGCCTTTCCCGTTTGCACTTGTTGCACCTTAACGATTGCATCGGCGAGTGCGGTTCCCACTTGGACCGCCATTACCATATCGGCAAGGGGAAGATCGGGCGCGAAGGGTTCAAAAACCTGCTGACCGATCCCCGTCTGGCAACCAGGGACGATTTGGCCGGGATTATTGAGACCCCGGCAGATTCCGCGGACGACGACAGGGAAAACCTGGCGGTGCTGCGGGAACTCTCCGGAGAGGAGGACGGCCGGTGAAAGATCCCCAGTTGGATGCCTTTCTGAAAGATGCCCACCCCCGGACGGCTTTTTCTGCCGCCGGTATTCTCAGCGGTTTGAAAGGGTATGAGTTCCGCCCGGCCCAGATCGACATGGCCAGCCTGGTTTGGGAGGTGGTGGAACAGGGCGGCTACGCGGTGATTGAAGCGGGGACCGGGACCGGGAAATCCTTGGCCTATCTCTATCCCGCTTTCCTGCTGACGCTTAAGGAAAAGAGCCGCTTGGTGGTGGCCACCCACACAATAAACCTGCAGCAGCAATTGATCGAGAAAGAGGTGCCCTTTTTGGCCGCTGCCACCGGCCTGCCGTTAAAAGCCGCCCTCCTGCTGGGAAGGGGCAATTATCTTTGCCGCCGGAAACTTGCTTTTTACCGGGATAACTTGGACAAGCTCCCTCCCGGCCTGGGGAAGGCCTTTAACAGGGTTCTGGCCTCCGCAGAGAACGGCCGGGGCTGTCTGGAGCAGGTGGGGTATACCCTGCCCAAGGAACTCCGGGGATTGGTGGTTTCGGAGGCGGAAACCTGTCTCCGGAGTTACTGCCCTTACCAGGAGGGGTGTTTCTGGGTGCAGGCCCGCAAAGCGGCTTTTAACGCGCAAATCGTCATCAGCAACCATTACCTGTTCTGCGCCGACCTGGCAGTCCGGAGGCACCACGATTTCAATGATGACCGCCTGGTCCTTCCCCCTTATGAGCATGTGATCTTTGATGAAGCCCACCACTTGGAGACCGTGGCCGCAGAATACCTCGGGCTGCGCCTGGACGAAGCGGAAACCCGCAGGTTCTGCGAACGGCTACTCCACCGGGAAGGCCGGTGGGGGATGGGCTGGTTGTCCTCTCTCCGTGAACGCCTCCTTGATAAAGGAAAGGACCTCCGTTTCCTCCAGCAAAGCATCGCCTTGCTGGAGTCGGTGATCATCCCCGGGCTTTTAGGCTTGGAAGAGGCGTTCCACGTCTTTTTCCGCCTTTTACGGGAGACGAAGGGCTTGGCAGCGCCTGAAACCGAGGAAAGCTTTCGTTTCACCACCGATCTGCAGGAAGAAAGCCCCTTCTTGGCCGAGGTTGTAGATGGTATTAACGTCGAAGGGGAGATGTGGGAGAAGAACCTCTCGCAATTGGTCGATACCCTGCAGGAGGATGAAGATATGGCAGAAGATGCAGTCTTCCTGGCCGAAGCCGCCCGCTATTTCAGCGGGCTCCGGGCAGCCATCCCTCTTGCCCTGGACGGTACGGAGGAGGATCATGTCCACTGGGTGGCCGTGGAACGGCGGGGCGGCGCGGAACAGACCGTGGTTTACCGGGTCCCCTTGGAGGTTGGGCCGTTAATCCATGAGTATCTCTACTCCAACCTGAAAAGCGCCGTCTTTACCTCCGCCACCCTGGCGGTGGGTAAGGACTTCACCTATTTCCGGGAACGGCTGGGGCTTGACCAGATCCACCCGGCGGAACGGAAGGAGCTCATCCTGGAATCGCCCTTCAATTACGAACGCCAGGTACTGCTCCTGGTGACCGGGGACCTGCCTGCGCCCGATGACCCCGGGTACACGGAAGAGGTCTGCAAACTCCTCCCCGGGCTCCTCACTGCTGCCGGGGGACGGGCCCTGTTTCTATTCACCAACCGGCGGCAGATGAAAGAGGTCTACACGCGGTTGGCCCCCGCGCTGCAGGAGGAGGGATACACCCTCCTTCTACAAGGGGAAAAACCCCGGAACCGGTTATTAAAGTCCTTTCTCTCCTCCCCGAAGCCGGTACTTTTTGGGATGGACAGCTTTTGGGAGGGTGTGGATATTCCCGGGCCCCAACTCTCCCTGGTCGTTCTGATGCGCCTGCCTTTCCGGACCCCAAGCGACCCCCTTTTCCAGGCCAGGTGGGAGGCGCTTCAACGCGCGGGGAAAGACCCCTTTACCCATCTCAGCCTGCCGGAGGCGGTAATCAAATTCAAGCAAGGCTTTGGCCGCTTGATCCGCACCAAAAAGGACCGGGGCGCCGTGGTCATCCTGGACCAGCGGATCTGTACCAGGAGTTACGGGCGGATCTTCCTCTCCTCCATCCCCGGTGGCAAACTCCTCAAACTCCCGGCCGCCCGCCTTCCCGAAGCAGTGGCGGAGTGGTTGGAGTGAAAACTAAAGATTAGAAAGATCAAGATCGAGAAAGATTTTACCGGAGGGAAATTTCTCCGGTTTTTTTATGACCGTACCCAGGTACTGGTATGACGAGACCGGCCTGCGGGTGAAGAGGGAGAGCGACGACGGTACGATTTACTACGTCTTCAACCTGGAAGGGCAGGTGCTCTACGAAGAGGAGAACCAGGGATATGTGGAGTATATCTACCTTTTGGGGAGGCACTTTGCCCGGGTGGATGGGGACCGTATCGCCACTACTTTAGGTTTGTTTTTATTTTTTCACAATGGGGGAGGAATCGATTGAAAGCCCTAGTTTGTCAATCATTTATCAATTGGTGTTTTGAGGGAGTTTAGGGGTGGTGCTATTTTTAGAGATATTTCCGTTCATATCGGACTAGGTGTTTTTCTTCTCGTGAATCTAGGTGTAGAAATACAGTGAATCCTCCCATTTTAAAAAGGAGTGTGTGAATATGGATTTAAAAATTTTAAAGATAATTTCATTTGCTGCTTTAGTAATTGGTGCGTTGATGATTATTGGTACTAAGTTTCGATGGATGATATTAGTAGATCCTCCTGAAGAGTGGTCAGCCATTTATTCCCATTCGGCATTGAGAAAAATATTCGGTAGTGATTTTTTAATTGGTTTTAACTATGTTGTAGGGACACTATTCATTATTATTGCATTGTTTTTTCTATTGAAAGCAGCTACAGGAAATGTCATATTTGAATGAGTTTTTTCCTTCGGAAAACCATGAGACCTTTGCCCGTCGTTCATGAAGAATGTTTCCACCGGCAACCGAAACCCCAAATCAAGCGAGAAACGCCTATGGTTACCGTCGCCTTACACACTCTGGCCCATTTTGCCGCTGTCCGGTGGCCATCCCCTACGGGAGCCAAAAAGTAAACCAACACGCTGCCGGGAAGGACATGCCGCCTGAAACTCGGGCTAAAGCGGAAGGCAGGCAGACCTCACCCTTCTGGAGAGGATCAGGGAAGCGGGACGGCCCCGCCGCGCACCGCCCTCCAAACTTCTCACCCCCCGGCATCCCCCCACCCGCTAAGGTACCCTATTGGACATGGAGGGAGGGGCCGCTCTTGGGGGGAGGGTGAGGTCTGCCTGCCTTCCGCTTAGTGCTCGAGTTTAGGCAGCCTGTCCTTCCAGGTATAAGGCCACTGTAAAAACCTAAGATTTCTATCTAATAGTTTTTTTGTTCGCAATAATGATATAGATGTTTATATAAATCCATCAAAAACCTTTTACATACTCTTTTTTTTATTTGATATATAGAGCCTCCAATAATTAGTATCCCCGGTAGGACAAACCATCCATTACCAGTTAAAGTATGCATAAATCCCCTAAACCCTTCTCCAATTAAATTTAGTAATAAAGCTAATGACATAATTAAAATCGTAAACCTCATTATAAAAGACATTTTATATTTAGTTTTGATTGTTAAATTATGAGATTCTATTATTTCTACTGTAACTATTGGGTAAGGATAAAAAGGTATTGGCCTTTCTGTAAACACATTAAGAGACATTTTGAAAATTGGAATAATCGTAATACCTTTATTTGCCTTGCTTATATAAAACGTAAAATATGGATCTTTAAATTCCCTTATCTTCCTTTCTAACTCCCTAATAAATTCACTTTTTGTACATCCGAAATAAAAGGTATCCATTTTATTACATCACTATCCTTCGTTCTTATCTCCTTGGAATCATTACATCATCAGGTATCGATGAATAATTATTTAGCATTTCGAATAGATCTGCCCTAGTTATTAATTTCATATTATTTACATGCATTTCTGGTTCTCTATAATTATTCTCATTTAACCAATTAGAGTAATCCTTAATTTTATTACCAACCCATTTTACCCCGTCACTTACAGGTATTAGTTTCGCGTATCCCCAACTAAGACTCCCTCCAAATCCAATGCTTGAAAGATTAGGGCTTAAATTTCCTTTATCATCCATTGTTACATTTAAAATAAATGATGCAGAAGCTTCCATACCCGTCGGTCCATCTAAATCATATATTGTCTCATTATTACCAGAAGTTGCAGAAAGTCCAGGTGATAAAATTTCATCTAATCCTTTTGCTATATCTAAAGAAACTTCAACTCCTGTTCCAGCACGAACCTCAAATATTACCCCGTAATTTCCTTGATCATCCATAACAAAACCGACATTTACTTCTCCGCCAACGAAAACATAACCTCCGATACCATAAGAGACACTATATATATTTCCCCCTAGGTTTGGCTCTTCGGATGTAGTCGGTCCATCCTTAGGCAACTCCGGCACAGGATCAGGCGGTATACCAGGATTTAATTCTTCTTCCAATTCATCCAATTCATCTTTAGGTTTTGAGGGCTTCGAAGTATTTTGCGAGCTGGAGGACTGCCCAGATGACCCTGCTAAACCAGACCTTTGTTCCCTATTTCTCCTTCTTTCCGCTTTCTCTTCTTCTGTACTTTCTCTCCATCCTTTTCCACTTAACAAGTTACCCAGCTCATCCCAAAAATATCCAGTAGGATCAATCCTCACCAGCGGGTTATTCCCACAATAAGTATACAAATTCGGG
>JAAYIC010000113.1 GCA_012735195.1 Bacillota bacterium | reverse complement strand
GAACCAACGCGCGGACCAGAAAAGGACCGGCAAAGCCCGTCGGGGTCCGCCGGAAGAAGTCATAAGGGGGTTTAAGCTGAATGGCAAAGGCCAAAAAGGGTAGCAGGACGCGGAAGAAAGAACGGAAATATGTTGAAAGCGGAGTGGCCCATATTAAATCCACCTTTAACAATACCATCGTTACCATAAGCGAACCCAACGGTAATGTTTTAACCTGGGCTTCTGCAGGAACCATGGGCTTTAAGGGTTCGCGGAAAAGTACGCCTTACGCCGCGGGCATGGCAGCGGAAGCGGCGGCAAAAAGCGCTATGGATATGGGCATGAAGCAAGTAGCGGTTTATGTAAAAGGACCGGGCGCCGGCAGGGAAGCGGCCATCCGTTCGCTCCAAGCGACCGGGCTGGAAGTCAGCCTGATCAAGGATGTTACACCCATACCGCATAACGGTTGCCGGCCTCCGAAACGCCGGCGGGTCTAAGAATCCCGGGAGTATATTCAGGACCGGCCGTGTAAGATACGTTGTGTAGACTACTGTCGTGGGAGAAACAATCACAGCGCAGGTCGTCGTGGCGCATCCACAGTGAGGACGCGACGGCACTGAGCACCATGTATGCACAGGCATAGGCGCACACACGCCTAATAAAATGGGAGGTGCAAGTTATTCAATGGCAAGGTATACTGGACCGGTCTGCCGGTTGTGCCGCCGGGAAGGAGAAAAGCTTTTTCTTAAAGGAGAACGGTGTCTCTCCGATAAATGCAGCTTTAACCGGAGAAGTTATGTCCCCGGCGAACATGGGCAGGGCAGAAAGAAGATTTCTGAATATGGCTTACAGTTACGGGAGAAACAAAAACTCCGCCGGATGTACGGTATTTTAGAGGCACAGTTTGCCCGGTATTTTGATTTGGCCGAGAAGAAGCGGGGGATCACCGGTGAGAATTTATTGCAGCTCTTGGAGACCAGACTGGATAATGTGGTCTACCGGCTGCAGTTGGCCTCTTCCCGCAGGGAAGCCCGGCAGATGGTCAGGCATGGCTTCTTTCAGGTAAACGGGAAAAAGGTTAACATCCCTTCTTACCAGGTGAAAGCGGGCGATGTTATCCAGTTGAAGGAGAAGGCTCTACAATCGCCGCATTTTAAGAGTATTCTTGAGGCCAATGACGGTCAGAATATCCCTGAATGGCTAGAATTGGATACGAATACCTGGGTAGGCCGGGTGAAGAACATTCCGTCGCGGGAACAGATCGATGTACCAATACAGGAGCATCTCATTGTTGAGCTTTACTCCCGCTAAAGATCCTTTTCCCTGGTACAGGCGGATAAGGTGCGAAGGGGGTTGTTTTGGTGATTGAGATCGAAAAGCCCAAGATCACAGTGGAAGAAGTCAATGAGGAGGAAAAATACGGCCGTTTTGTTGTCGAACCGTTGGAGCGGGGTTATGGTACCACCCTTGGGAACTCACTCCGGAGGATTTTACTTTCGTCGCTTCCGGGATATGCCGTAACTTCCATTAAGATCGACGGTGTTCTTCATGAATTTTCCACCATTCCCGGGGTGGTTGAGGATACAACGGAGATTATTTTAAACCTGAAGGAGTTACGGGTGAAACTCCATGACGAAAGCCCGAAAGTGGTCCGTCTGGAGGTACACGAGGCGAAAGAAGTAAAAGCCAAGGATATCCAGGTCCCCAGTGACGTGGAGATCCTCAACCCGGAACACCATATTGCCACCGTCAGCGATGACGGAAGCCTGGTTATGGAGATCACCCTGGATAAAGGGAGAGGTTATGTAAGCGCCGAGAAAAATAAGAACCCCGATGATGTGATCGGGGTAATCCCGGTGGATTCAATCTTTACCCCGGTGAAAAAAGTTAACTATGTGGTGGAACACACCAGAGTGGGGCAGTTTACCGATTATGACCGCCTGGTTTTGGAGATCTGGACCGACGGGAGTATTGATCCGGTGGAGGCCCTCAGCCTTTCGGCAAAGATCCTCTCCGCCCACCTGGTGCTCTTTATTAACCTCAGTGACAAGGTGAACGACACCGAGATTATGGTGGAAAAAGAGGAAGAGGCCAAGGATAAGCTCTTGGAGATGAACATTGAGGAACTGGATCTTTCGGTCAGATCGTATAATTGTTTGAAACGGGCAGGCATCAATACAGTAGAGGAACTGATTAAGAAGACCGAGGAAGATATGATGAAAGTCCGGAACCTGGGCCGTAAATCCCTGGAAGAGGTACAGTCGAAACTTGCCGCCCTTGGCTTGTCCCTGCGGAAGGCGGACGAGTAAAAAAAGAGCAGAAACTCGGAGTAGTTCATAGGAGTAATTCCGCCGGTTATCTCCGGAGATTTACTCTCCCCGGAGATGAAGTTATGTAAAGCCTTTAGTATTGCAATTGGAGGGATCATCATGCGAAAACTGGGGCGCCCGACCAGCCAACGGAAAGCGCTTTTCCGTAATTTGGTTACGGATCTTTTCGCGTACGAGAAAATAAAAACCACGGAAATGAAGGCAAAAGAAGTCAGGGTCCTGGCCGAACAATTGATCACCCTGGCCAAAAGGGGCGATTTGCACGCCCGGCGCCAAGCGGCGGCGATTGTGAGAGATAAGGCTGTGGTGAAGAAGTTGTTCGATGACATCGCCGGCCGTTATACAGAACGCAACGGGGGGTACACCCGCATCCTTAAACTGGAACCGAGGCGTGGGGATGCGGCGCCGATGGCCCTGTTGGAACTGGTTGAATAGGCCGTGCCTGCACTCCTTGCCTTACATGACGTTTCTTACGCGCGTGCGCGCCAACGGCCCGGCCCTGCGGGGTTCAGGCTGAAAGAGATTAACCTGCAAATAGAAGCAGGAGATTTTTGTGGGATTTTAGGTGCCAACGGGTCGGGTAAATCAACTCTGGCCCGTTTATGCTGTGGTTTATACCTGCCGGACTCCGGCGAGGTCATTGTAGAGGGGTATTCCACCCGGCAGGAAGAGAACCGGCGAAGGATCCGGCGGGTTGTGGGGCTTGCTTTTCAAAACCCGGACAACCAGTTCGTGGCGGAAACGGTTGCCGCGGAAACGGCCTTCGGCTTGGAAAATCTAGGCGTACCCCCGGCGGAAATCCGGCGGCGTCTCCGGGAAGTCTTGGACCGGTTCGACCTAGGTCATCTGGCCGGAACGCCGCCGCACCGGTTGTCCGGGGGGGAAAAACGCCGCCTCTCTCTGGCCGCCCTCTGGGTGCTCCGGCCCAGGGTCCTGCTGTTGGACGAGCCGCTAAGTATGTTGGACCCCGGAAGCAAAAAGAAGATCTGCGGTCTCCTGCAGGAACTACGCAGAGAGGGAACGGCTCTTCTCTGGTTTACGCCGGCCTTTGCCGAGGTGGCCCGGGCCGATCATTTGCTGGTCCTGGAGGCCGGGAAAGCGGTCTGGCAAGGCCGGCCCGGTGAATTTTGGGGTGAGGTTGAAAAGGCCAACCGGTGGGGGATAGAATTGCCGCCGGTCTATGAGATTGCCGCCGGGATCTGCCAGTCGTCGCCCCCGCCGGTGGCCAGTGAAGAGGAATTCGTATCATGGCTTTGGAAATAAGATTATCTGGTGTAAGTGTCGATTATTATCCCGGGACCGCATGGCAAACCAGGGCTTTGGCCGGGGTTAATCTTTTGGTTGGGGAAAATGAAGAGATCGCCCTCCTTGGCCCCGGTGGCGCCGGTAAATCCACTCTGCTGCGGGTGATGGCCGGCCTGCTCGCGCCGGGAAAAGGGCAGGTACTGGTCCCGGAGGGGGGCCGGGTGGCCCTGGCGCTGCAAGAGCCGCAACGGGGTTTTTTTGCGGCTACGGCCTGGGAGGAGGTGGCCTTTGGCCCGGAGAATTTCGGGCTGGGCGCCGGGGAGGTGGAGGAACGGGTGCGATGGGCCCTCTCGGCAGTTGGGTTGCCGGAGGAGAAGTGGTCACGATCGCCCTTTGCGCTTTCCGGCGGGGAGCAGCGGCGGTTGGCGCTGGCTGCGGTGCTCTCGATGCGGCCGCGGTTTTTGCTCCTGGATGAGCCGGCTGCGGGGCTTGATGCCTGGGGAAAGCGGGATTTGGGCCGGATCCTGCGGGAGTTGGTGAAAAAGACCGGGATGACGCTGGTCATGACTGGGCACGAGGTGGATTTTGTCTTCCCGCTGACCCGGCGGGTGCTGGTGCTGGCCAGAGGTAGACTGGCGGCGGATACGACTTGGGGGCGGTTGGGGAGAGACCCGGTACTCCTGGAGCAGCTGGGGCTGGAGCTGCCGACCGCCCTGCGGCTCCTGCGCCGGCTGGCGGAGAAAGGCGCGCCGGTTGACCCGGGGCAGGAGAGTTTGGAGGGGGCCATAGAGGAGTTTAGGAAGCTGTTGGGATAGGACGTCTGCGGTCCGTCATCCCTCCCGCCTTGAAATTCTCGCGTCTGCGCTTCCTATAGTGGCGCGCTGCGCGCGCTAATCCACTTCCTGCGGGTGCCCCCGCAATGGGTAAGTGGGAAAGGTGAGTGGGCAGTTGCGAAAAAAGGTGTTACTTATGGGGTTTTTATCAGACTTGCCCGGTAGTTCGTGGGTTGGTGGTTTTAGTAAGCAACCGGGGGTGGGTTGATGGTTTTTGGGCGGTATTATCCGGCGGCGTCTTTTTGGCACCGGCGAGACCCCAGGGTGAAGGTTTTTGCCCTGATGGTCTTGGTGGTCATGGCGCTTTTGGACCAAAATTTATGGTGGCAAGTGTTGGTCTTCACCGCTTGCCTGGGGTTGTTCCTTACCGCGCGTCTTCCTGGTATGTGGGTCTTGAGTACCCTTCGCTCTTTCCGGTGGCTTCTCGGTTTGACCTTTCTGCTTAATCTGGTTATAAACAGGGAAGGAAACCAGTTGTTCAGGGTGGCCGGGTTCTCCCTTACTGATTACGGGTTACGGATTGCTTGCACCTATTTTTTCCGCCTTGCCGCCCTTCTCCTGGGCGGGGCCTGGTTGATGGGGACTACAGAACCGATTCTGATGGTGAGAGGGATTGCCGGCCTCCTCCGTCCGTTGCGAAGGTGGTTGCCTGGGGAGGAAATTGCTTTAGTCATTGGGATGGCCCTGCGTTTTTTCCCGCTTTTGCTGGAAGAGGCCGGTGAAATTACTCTGGCCCAGCGCGCCCGGGGAGTGGACTTCCGCCGTCACCGGTGGCGCCGGAAAATCAAAGGGTTGCTTGCTATGATTATCCCACTTTTTTTATCTGTTTTGCGGCGTTCCGGGGAAATTACCCAAGCCATGGAGGCCAGGGGGTATGTGCCCGGGGCGTTTCGCACCTCCTATGCCGAACTGGGATGGAAAAACGGGGACACATTAACTGCCGGTCTTTCCTTCTTGTCTTTACTGGCGGGACTGACCTGGCGATGGCTGGCCGGTTGAAGGGCTGGTTCCTGAGGTGACGGGTATGGAGAAGCATGGTGAGAAAAAGATCAATCTCAAATTTACTATTGCCTACGACGGGACGGGGTTTGCCGGCTTTCAGCGGCAGGCGGCCGGTGAACGAACCGTCCAAGGCGTTCTGGAAGAGGCCTTTTATAAACTGACAGGGGAAGATCCGCGGTTGATTGCAGCTGGAAGAACGGATGCCGGGGTCCATGCCTACGGCCAGGTGATTAATGTCTTGACCGGTAGCAGGATCCCGGTCGAACGATGGCTGGCCGCCCTGAACAGCAAATTACCCCGGGATGTGGTGGCTTGGCAGGTGGAGATGGTCCCGCTGGAGTTTCCCGCCCGTTACCATGCGAAAAGCAAGGTCTACCAGTATCGCGTCTTGTGCCGGCCATGGCCGGATGTCCTCCGCCGCAATTATTGCCTGCACTGCCCGGATGAACTGGATTTAGAACCGATGCGCAAGGCCGCCTCCTATTTCCAGGGGAGGAAAGATTTTGCCGCCTTTGCCGCTGCCGGCTCACCGGTGAAGAGTACAGTCAGAAATCTTATGCGCCTGGATATTGAGGAGAAAGAGGATGAATTAATCTTTACCCTGGAAGGCGATGGTTTTCTCTATAAAATGGCCAGAAATATCGTGGGTACGCTGCTTTTGGCCGGCAGGGGAAAGATGACGCCGGAAGAGATCCGGCTTGTTCTTCAGGAAAAAAACCGGGCGGCAGCCGGCCCTCCAGCGCCCCCGCACGGGCTTTGCCTGGTCAAGGTGGATTATCCTCCGGTCTCTGTTTATAGGGGTAAAGATTAACTCCAGTATAATTTCCGCATATATTAATGGTTCCGTAAATATTTTTCAGGCAGACCCCACGCGCGCGCGATTTACCGAACCGGCTGGAGGTGAGAAGATGCGGCCGGTAATCGGCATTACTTGCCGCCGGGTTCCCGGGGCGGGCGTTGACGAATACCGTTTGGCCGTTCCCTACATTACGGCGGTGGAAAAAGCCGGCGGAATCCCTCTGCTTTTACCGGCATTGACAGTGCGGGAGCGGCTGCCGGCCGCAGTCTGCCACGGGTTTCTCTTCAGCGGCGGGGGTGATCCTGACCCGCGATTTTACGGAGAGGAAGGACTCTTTCCCCTGGACAGTGTAGACCGGCACCGGGATGCTTGGGAAATTTTCCTGGTAGAACAGGCTCTCCGTTACGCCGTCCCGGTCTTCGGGATCTGCCGGGGGTTGCAAATTATCAATGTAGCCCTTGGCGGCAGTTTGTACCAGGATCTTCCGGCACAACTCCGGGTTTCCCACCGGCAAGATGCCCCGGCAGAAAAAGTCAGCCACCGGGTGTGGGTGGAGGAAGGAACACTTCTCGCGCGAATCTTAAAGAGGAAGAGGATTTGGACGAATTCCCTCCACCATCAGGCGGTGAAAAAACCCGCCCCGGGATTAATCATCGCAGCCCGGAGCGGGGATGGAGTGGTGGAAGCACTGGAGGCGAAAAAAGGCCCTTTTCTCCTGGCGGTTCAGTGGCATCCCGAGCGATTGCACAGCCCCGGCGCCCGGCGATTGTTCAGAGCCTTTATTACATGCGCAGCGGAGCGGGCGGGCCTTTTTCCCTTTTCACCTTGACGGATAATAGCGGTTATGCTACTCTTGCATTAAAGTAAGAAATAGTGAGGTGGATACCCCGTGGTGGGTACTACAGACAGGGACGGGGCCTTGAGAGTATGGGTGACAAGACCGCAGGAAACTGAAGAACTGGGCTTTTTTCTGGGAGAAATCTTACCGCCGGGAGCGTTTCTTTTTTTATCCGGAGAGTTGGGAACAGGGAAGACCCTTTTTATTCGCGGCCTCAGCCGGGGTTTGGACTGTGACGAGTTGGCGACGAGTCCTTCCTTTGCCCTGCTTCATAAATATGAAGGGCGGCTTCCCCTTTATCATCTGGATCTTTACCGGCTTTCCGGGCCTAAGGAGACGGCGGTCTTGGGTTTGGAAGAATTATTGGATGAGGAGGCCGTAGTAGCGGTGGAATGGGGGGAAGTGGCCAGGCACCTTTTTCCCGCCGATTATCTGGAAATCCGTTTTAATTATGGGGAAAATGAAGACGAGCGCGAGATCGTCTTTTTTCCATATGGTGAGCCGTACCGGTATCTCCTTAAGGAGTTGGTGAAAAAATGCGGGTTTTAGGGATTGATACCTCGTTACCCACCGGAACAGTCGGGTTGATTGACGGGGTGCATATCCTCTATGAAGGGAGGATTCCAATCCGGCCGGGGGGCGGGGAGAGGATACCCGCTTTGATCGACAAGGCCTTACAAGTAGTTGGCTGGCGCCCTGAATATTTGGATTTGGTTGCCGTCGGCCGGGGTCCGGGGTCTTATACCGGAGTCCGGGTCGGACTGGCGATCGGTAAGGGGATAGCCTATTCTTTGGGCATTCCTATGGTCGGCGTAAACACCCTCCTGGCACTGGCGGCGAATAATCCGGGCTGGCCGGGTTTGCTTTGCCCAGTTTTGGACGCCCGCCGGGGGAGGGTTTATACCGGGCTCTATTTACGTAAAGAACAGGGAAATTGGGTTGAACTGAGACCACCGGAACTCTGCCTTCTAGCGGAACTTACCGCAGAGCTGAAGAAGGAAAAAACCCCCGTGTTGTTTGTGGGCCAAGGCGCCCGCCTTTACAGGGAAGAAATTACTGCCGCGCTGGGCCCCGCCGCTGTTTTCCACGGCAAGGAAGAAGGGGAGATAGACCAGGTAAGCGGAGTAACAGTCGCTTTTTTGGGCCTCCTGCGCTGGCAAAAAAAGAATGAAGATGAACTCTTTACCTGTCTGCCGCTTTACCTTCAGCGGACAGAAGCAGAAATTCGCTGGGGGAAAGGAGAATGAGAGGTGGCGGTGGCGGTTGAACCGATGCAATTGGAGGATTTACCGGAAATCCTTGTCATTGAGAAACTGTCGTTCCCGGTTCCCTGGTCGAAACAGGCTTTTCTCTATGAACTCCTCAATAATGAATATGCACTTTATCTGGTAGCCCGGGAAAACCACGAGGTCTGTGGTTATATCGGGATGTGGCGGATCATCGATGAGGGGCATATAACCAACCTGGCCGTTCATCCCGCATACCGGCGCCGGGGGATTGGGCGGTTATTATTAAAAGCTTTAATTCAAAAAGGGAAAAAACACGGACTTCGCCGTTTAACATTGGAAGTCCGCCGGAGCAACCTGGCGGCGCAAAGGTTATACATGGAGTTTGGTTTTGTACAAGTGGGGGTGCGTCCCCGTTATTACCAAGACAATCAAGAAGATGCCCTGATCATGTGGAAGGAACTGGAATGAAACGGCGCGCGAAAAGACCGTCTGTCTTTTCAGCCGGCGTCTTTAGAGATAGCGCCGGGGAGTGCCGGCACCGAGACAGGAGGCCTGAAAGATGCTGGTATTAGGGGTTGAGACGTCCTGCGACGAGACGGGTGCGGCGGTGGTGGAGGATGGGAGAAAGATCCGGAGTAATGTCCTCCTTTCCCAAGTTGAAAAACATGCCAGATTTGGCGGGGTGGTTCCGGAATTGGCGGCCCGCAGTCATCTGGAAGGAATTTTATATGTAACCGACTCCGCCCTGCGTGAAGCCGGCGCAAGTCCGAAAGAGATCGGGCTGGTGGCGGCGACATGCGGGCCGGGCTTGATCGGCGGTTTGCTGGTTGGGCTCTCTTTTGCCAAGGCTTTGGCACTGGGAGCCGGCAAACCCTTTTTCGGAGTTAACCACTTGGAAGCCCATATTTACGCGAATTTCCTGGCCCACCCGGAGATCACTACGCCCTTGCTCTGTTTAACGGTTTCTGGCGGACACACGGATTTAGTTTATATGGAAGACCACGGCAAATACCAGATTTTGGGACGCACCCGGGATGATGCCGCCGGGGAGGCTTTTGATAAGGTCGCCCGTGTTCTGGGTTTAGGTTACCCCGGAGGGCCATACCTGGAAAAAGCGGCACAACAAGGAAAGCCCGGAACCCCGCTGGTCCGTACAGATTCTCTGGCCAGGACATATGATTTCAGCTTCAGCGGGTTGAAGACGGCCTTAATTAACCGGGTCCATCACTACCGGCAGAAAAATGAGGAACTGCCCGTGGCGGATCTGGCGGCCACCTTTCAACAGCAGGTTGTTACAATCTTATTAGAGAGGACCTTCCGGGCGGTGGATAATTTGGGCATAAAAACAGTCTTGCTTTCCGGGGGAGTCGCCGCCAATGGGGAGCTAAGGGAGGGTTTTGCCCGGGAGGCGGCGGCACGGAAGATCAGGTTTTTCTGTCCGCCGCTGGAACTGTGTACGGATAATGCCGCTATGGTGGCGGCATGTGGCTATTTCCGCTTCCGGGACGGGGGTTCTTCACCTCTCGATTTGCCGGCTTTTCCAAGATTGTCTTGGAAATTAAAGGCATAAAGAGGCCTTAATTCGCATCAGAAAGTTTTTTTGTGGATACTTTTTTTATTCCCCAGTTAAAACAAGGTTTCGTTTTTCACTTATTTTGTTGACTGACGTGTGGAAAATGTGAATTAAATAGAAAATACCACTTGGTAACAGCCATTTTCCTGTGGATAACTCTGTGGAAATTGTGGAGAGCCACTAATCGTCCACCAAATTTTACCTGATATTCAATTTTTCTAACGAAAAAGGGGGGATTACATGCCGGCGTTTTCTGAAAATAAACAAGAAAAAGCAAGAATTGCCGGGATTGTAAAGGAAAGTGTTGTCGACGGTCCCGGGTTACGGGCGGTGGTTTTCTTCCAAGGCTGTCCCCACCGGTGCCCCGGTTGTCATAACCCGGAAACATGGGACCCCGACGGGGGATATGAGACAACGCCGGTAGAAATCTGGGCGGCTCTGCAGTACGATCATAACCCCTTATTATCCGGGATTACGCTCACTGGCGGTGAACCCCTTTTGCAGCCTGCCATTGCCTTGGCTCTTGCCCGGATGGCACGGGCCCGCGGCGGCAATGTTCTGTTATATACCGGTTATACCTGGGAAGAGATTATTGCTTCGCCTTCTGAAACGGTAAGAGAACTACTGACCCATCTCGAACTTGTGGTGGACGGGCCTTTCCGGCAGGATGAGAAAGAGGACGGGTTGGTTTTTCGCGGTTCCCGTAACCAAAGAATCATCAAAGTCCAGCCTTCGCTGGCAAGCGGGGAGATTGTTTTATGGCAACACGCCGGGAAGGAGGGAGCATAATCGCCTGGTTGGTCAGGGAGGAAGGAGGTTTGAGGATCTACCGGTCGGAACTCCTGCTCAGATTATCCTGGTTGCTCCAGGGTTTTTCGACCCGGACCGGCGGATCAAGTACCGGGCCTTATGCCACATTGAACCTGGGGATGACCACCGGGGATCTGCCGTCCAGGGTTGCAGCCAACCGGGAGCGGTTTTTTTCGGTTTTTGGACTTACACCGGGGAAGGTATATGGTGTCAGACAGGTTCATGGACAGAAGATTTTTGTGGTCCGGGAAAAAGAGGCAGTGGGTACGGAGGCGGAGTTACCGGCAGCGGACGGATTGGTTACCGCCTTGCCGGGGGTTGCTGTGACAACAGTTCATGCCGATTGCGTTCCGATAATTATCGTAGATCCGGTTCGCCGGGTTGTGGCAGCGGTTCATGCCGGGTGGCGGGGAACGCTGGCCGGAATTGTTCTTAGCGCACTGGAAACGATGGGGGTGGAGTATCAAACAAACCCTGAGGATTGCTGGGCAGCGATCGGGCCGGCTGTCGGTGAATGCTGTTACCGGGTACCACAAGAAAGGATCAACCTTTTCTGCAGCCGTTGGCCGGATCTTTCCAGCTTGGAGCAGTCGTCAGACCGTTTGGACCTGGCCGGGATTAACCGGGATTTGCTACAAAAAGCAGGCCTGGCCGGCAGGAATATTGATTTGGCCGGAATTTGCACATCCTGCAGGGAAGAGGAATTTTTTTCCTACCGCCGCGACCGGGGAGAGACAGGCCGTATGTTGTCCTTGGCCGTACTGAAAGAACGCCAGGAGTAAGCAGGAAAAAAGGAGCGTTTTAGCGAAGTTTCCTAGTGGAACTGGAGGCTGAGGAGAGAATTCTTATGAAACGGCTGGTTATAAGGCCCAATTCTGTTTTGGGGTTCCTGATCAGGGTGGGCAGGAAACTCCCCCGGATCTTACCGGCCGTTATTGCGATGGTCGTTTTTGTGCCGGTAATATCGTTTTTTTCAGATTATCTTTTTCCCCGGGTGACTGTGGCGGACTGGGGAACGCTTGAACACGGCGCCTGGGTGAAGGCTTTGGCTTTACGGGATGAGATCCCCATCGCAACCCCGATTGCCGGTGAATTTAGATTGCTGGTGGCCGGGGGAACAAAGGTACAAAAAGACCAGGCGGTGGCGGAGGTAGTAAACCCGGTTTTAAGCCGGCAACTCAAGGGAGAGTGGCGGGAAGTCTTCCGGGTGGTGAGTGAACGCCTTCACTGTTTGGAGAGGGAACTGGAAGCGGTCGAAAAAGATCTGGCTTTTCATGCCGCCCAGAGTAGATCCGGTGTCCCGGCAAGAGAGGGAGAACCGGTAGACCGGGAGATTAACGCGATTAAAGAAAACCTTCTTGCCGTCAGACAGGATGTTCTCGACGAGACAAACCGGCAAATCATCACCGGCTGGCTGGATTATTACCGGCTGGTCAGAGCAGAAGAGGCCGGGGTTTTTGTCACCGGGATTGACGGGTGGGAAGATGTCACCCTTGAAGATCTGGAAGCGACAGGAAGAAGCCCTTTTAAGATCAAATTCTCCGTAATGGCCCCCTTCAGCCGGTCATTGGCAAAGGGCGACCTTGTGGGTAAGATCATCAGCGGTTTTCAGCAAACTCTGTTGGTGGAGGCGCCAAAACGGAAAAACCTGGAACCCCCGGAAAAGGGGAGCCGCTGCTGGTTGCGGATCCGGGAAGAGGATTACCCGGTGACGTTTACCGGGTCTTGCCAGCTGGGGGGAGAAGAGTTTTGGCTTTTTGAAGAGAGATCCATGCGTCCTGAGTTGTTACAGCAGAGGATTTTTACTGTACATTTAGTTTATTCCCGTACTCGGGGGGTACGGGTTCCCCGTTCGGCATTGCATTATGAAGAAGGAACGGGCTGGGTGGTATATGGTAGCCTGCGGGGGACAAAAAGGGAAATTCCCGTTGACGTGATGGCCATGGACGACCGGTGGGCAATCGTTGACCGGCTTACCATTGGTACCCCCGTCTATTATTGAAGTCCGGAAGACGTTGACACCCTGGTGGGGATTGCCGGGACTCCGTATGAACGTGGTCGCTCTCTGAAATGTAACACAACAGGGCTAAGCAAATGGGCGATATGTAACGGAAGACAGATCAGGAACGGATAAGTCAAAAGAGCGTTCTTTATAGATAGAAGAAGAGTTTGCCAAGAGAGCGACTGGTACAGAGTGCCACATGCCGCAGTACCGGTGAGTACGTATACTGTACACCGGGTAAGCGCTATTGTGATGCGGATAACGCCCGTAGCGGGTGAATGAATCGACACGTGCCAGGCTCAAGCCCCCGGCAACGAACACCAGGCAGCGATTGCCAATTGACGAGTAGCGAGTACCGGGCAACCAACTATACTGTCCAGAATGCCAATTAACAACCGGGCGACGAGTGACGAGACTGCCCAGAATGAAACGTATGCAATCGAGTAACAAGCAACGAGACTGGAGGACTTAAACCATGGGTTTGGCGGAGAACCTACAAGCAATCCGGGAGAGGGTTAACAGGGCCCTATTGCGGGCGGGCGGGCCGGCCCGGGAGGTTCTCCTGGTTGCAGTCACCAAGACCGTAGGGCCGGAAGAAATGAGGGCCCTGGCTGCACTGGGAGTAAAAGAGATCGGTGAGAACCGGGTGCAGGATGCCCTCCGGAAACAAGAGGCTCTCGGAGACAGGGCGCGGCTCTTCCGGTGGCATATGATCGGCACCCTGCAAAGGAATAAGGTGCGCCGGGCGGTGGAACGTTTTGCTTTTATTCATTCACTGGACCGTCTGGAACTGGCGCTGGAGATAAATGAAGAGAGTTTAAAAAGGGGAAAAAAAACACCCGTTTTGATCCAGGTTAATGTTGCCGGAGAAGAGACCAAGCACGGCCTGGCCCCGGAAGAACTCTTTGATTTCTACGGGGAAGTCAAGGACTTGCCCGGACTTAGCCTTCAAGGTCTGATGACCATGGCGCCGCTGGTCCCCCGGGGTGAAGAGGTCCGACCGGTTTTTGCCGGGCTCCGGGAGTTGCACCAGGAGATTGCCCGCAGGTTCCAGCCGGGCGGGGATTGGCAGCATTTATCCATGGGGATGAGCAATGATTTTGAGGTGGCTGTGGAAGAGGGGGCGACGATGATCCGGGTCGGTTCCGCGTTATTTCAAACCTCCGAGGGGGGATGAGATGAGAAATTGGGATAACGGCGATAACTGGGAACAGACGGAAGTAAAAAAAGGTTTCCTGGAAAGAGTGATGAACCTCTTGGGCATAGAGACGGAGGAGGTCGTTGAAGAGGTTTATCTGGATGAGCCTGCGGATTTAAAGCCGGTGAAAAGCGGAAAAGACCGGGGAAAGGTGGTTAGTCTTCCCCATCCGGATAAAAACATAAAGCTGGTCGTCTTTGAACCGCTAAGTTTTGATGATGTGCAGACTATTGTTAACCATTTGAAGACCGGGCGCCCGGTGATTTTGAATATGGAAGAGACTGATAAAGGGCTGGCCCGGCGGATTACGGATTTTGTCGGTGGGGCGGTCTTTGCCCTGGATGGAACAGTACAGAAGGTCAGCGGCTCAATAATGCTGTTTGCCCCGGCCAATGTGGAAGTGGCGTTACCGGCACGGTCGGAATTGTCTAAACTTTCCGAATTAAATGAGATTAAAGAGGAACAATTCTTTACAACGGATAAATTTAAACGTTAGGAGGTAGCGGCTTGCGTCGCACGCTCGGGTTTATCGGAGGAGGCAAAATGGCAACGGCAATGATCAAAGGCCTCCTGCATCAGGGTTATCCAAAAGGAAAGATTTTGGTCGCCGATCCGGATCCCAGCCGCCGGCAGGAGCTTGCCGCATTGGGCATTAAGGTATTTACGGAGAATTCTGCAGCGGTGGCAGAGGCCGAGGCGGTGATTTTGGCGGTAAAACCGCAAAAAGTGGAGGAGGCTCTGCGGGGGGTAGAGTTCCCTCCCGGACTGCCCTTGCTTTCGATTGTTGCGGGGTATTCCACCGCCCGGCTGGAAAGACTCCTTCCCGGCCTTCGTGTCCTCCGGGCCATGCCGAATGTGGCGGCTTTGGTCCGGGAGGGGATTACCGCATTGACGCCCGGGAAAGCAGCACGGGATGAGGATCTGGCCTGGGGAAAAGAGATCCTGCAGGCGTTTGGCGGTGTAGTCTTGGTCGATGAGGAGATGATGAATGCGGTTACCGCCGTTTCCGGCAGCGGTCCGGGCTTTGTCTTCAGTTTTCTGGCTGCGCTGACCGATGCCGGGGTCCTGGTAGGTCTTCCCCGTTCGCTCGCTGGGGAACTGGCCCTCCGGACACTGGCCGGCAGCGCGAAAATGGCGGCGGAATTAGGGGAACATCCGGTGGTTTTACGGGATATGGTGACCTCTCCCGGGGGGACCACCATCGCCGGCCTGCTGGAATTGGAGAGAAACGGTTTTGCGGGCGCGGTTATGCAAGCGGTTTATGCGGCAAAAGAAAGGGCGGAAGAATTAGGCGAATAGCGGGGGCGCGTGCGCGATCGTTCAGCGGTGTACCGGGGAGAAGCGAAGGAGGGATCCGGAGATGAAGTTTTTGATCAAGTTGCTTTCCCGCCTCTATAATATTATCTTGATTCTAAGGATTCTCATTAATTGGCTTAAATTGAGCCCTGAAGCCTACCCGCCGGTAAAATTCGTTTACCGGCTGACAGAACCGGTCCTTGAACCGCTAAGGCGGGTAATTAACAGTAAGGCTGGGTTTGATCTTTCGCCGCTTGTGGCCATAATCCTGGTCTGGCTGCTTGCGAAAATTCTGGTGGAAATATTTTAGCCATGGAAAAACAACGGTTACTCGCGGGTTTGCAAGGAGAAGACCGGGCTTTGGCCGCCCGCGTGCTGGACTTGGCGGAAACAGCCCTCAAAAAAGCGGAACCGGTGGCCACCGATTTTTTGAACCCCGGAGAAAAAAAGTTGCTCCTTGATCTCCTGCACTACGTGGGGGAGATCAAGGTAATGGTTTTCGGCGGTTATCACCAGGCCGAAAGGGTACGGTTGGTCTTGATGCCGGTGTTTTTTCTTCCTGAAGCCGTTACTTTTCCCTTGGCTTACCTGGAGGTTAAAAGTGGGAAGGATTTTCGCCCGGCCCACGGCGACCTGCTGGGGAGCCTTACCGGGTTGGGGATTAAACGCGGGAAGATTGGTGACATTTTGCCGTTTGACGGCGGTGCTCATATTATTCTCGCCAAGGAGGTCGAGGAGTACGTCCTCAGTCATCTAAACCGTGTCGGGGCGGTTCCGGTGGAGGTGGCGCCGATCGACCCCGAGCAGCTGAACGTCCGGCCGCAACGGGTAAAAGAGGTGAAGACTACCGTGGCTTCCTTACGCCTGGATGCCGTGGCCGGAGCCGGTTTTGGGGTTTCCCGCACAAAAATGGCGCGGGAGATCAAAGCGGAAAGGGTCAAAGTCAACTGGAAGGTTGTCTCCGCCCCCGATTATCAGGTTGGTTTGGGAGACACTATTTCGATCAGGGGAAGGGGACGGGTAGTGGTGAGCGAGATAAAGGGTAAGACTAAAAAAGGACGGTTAAGTTTGGTTCTGCAAAGACTACAATAGGAGGGGTCTGAATGCTGACACCAGTAGACCTGGAGACCATGGTCTTTCGCCGGGGACTACGTGGGTACCGGACCAGAGAGGTCCAGGAATTCATGAAAAAAATCACCGTTGATTATGAAAAGCTGTATAAAGAGAATTTTGACCTTAAAGAAAAGATCGAAGATTTAGAGGAGCAACTAAATACCTACCGGCAGATGGAGAAGACCCTAAACGACACCCTGTATCTGGCCCAGGAAACGGCCAATGAGATGAAAGCGGCGGGGGAGAAAAAGGCCGAAGTTATTCTGCGGGAGGCAGAGCAAAGAGCGGAACAAATGAGGCTGAGGGTCAGGGAGGAGATCCAGACAGAACTGCAGAACCTGGCGGAACTCAAACAACAAGTGGAGTTTTTCCGTATCCAACTCAAGAGGTTTCTCCAGACGTTGATCGAGATCGCCGACCGCCAGCTTGACCTGGATGAGATCTGGGATAAAATGATGGAACTGAGCAGGCACGAGACCGTCTCCACCGACCGGGAGGCGGCGGCCGCTATAGAAACCCCGGAGGAACCGCTTTCGTGAGGCAGGCTGCCGACAGTTTTTCCCGGCGGACCAAAGAAGAGCTGGCGCGGAGATTTCCGGCTAGAGAATGCTGCGCCAGGGCGGAACTTGCGGCGATCATTCACGCCACCGGCAGCCTGCACTTTCAAGGCTCTCACCGGCTGGTTCTCTCCGTGGAGAGTGAGAATATCTTTCTTCTCCGGAAGGCTTTTCGTCTGTTGAAAGATTTTTTTCAGGTCCGGACCGAGGCCTATATCAAAGAGACGGAGTGTCTCGGCAGGCGCCGGCGTTACAGCCTGTATCTCAGGGGCAAGGAGCGGGTAAAAAAGGTCTTGGTGGCTTGCGGGATTATGACACGCCGGTTCGAGCTTGAGGGCGGGATCAACCCGTCACTGGTCCGGAACGACTGTTGCCGGGCGGCTTTTTTGCGTGGCGTTTTTTTGGGGAGAGGTTCCATTACCGACCCGCAAAAAAAAGATTACCACCTGGAGTTGGTCACTGAAAACGAGGATTTCGCCTACGGGTTGGTCTACCTGATGGATCTATGCGGGTTTAAGGCCGGTTTAAATGTGAACCGGCGGAAGGATTCCTTTGTTGTTTACCTGAAAGATGCGGACGCAATCGGGAGATTCCTCAGTTTCGTCCGGGCCTATACCGCCTATCTCCGCTTGGAGGAGACGCGGGTTATCAAAGGGATGCGGGAAAGAGTAAACCGGCTGGTGAATTGTGAGACCGCCAACCTGGAAAAGACGCTCCGGGCCGCCTGGAAACAGGTGGAGATTATTTCGGACTTTACCGGTAAAGAGGGACTGGATGCTTTACCGGAAAAATTGAGGGAAGCGGCTCTTCTGCGGCTGGAGAATCCCGAGGCCAGCCTCAGGGAGCTTGGGAAAATGGCCGTACCGCCGGTCAGCAAGTCAACGATGAACTACCGGATGCGCCGGGTGTTAAAAATAGCAAAAAATTTCACCGGCGAGAAGGAAATATTTTCGTCAGAAGGAAATAGGAATAACGGGTAAACTATTTGTTGTTATCAATACCAAGGAAGATGTTAGAAAATGATATAGGGAGGTTTCAAAATGAGCATCAAAATTGGGATTAATGGTTTCGGACGGATTGGCCGGCTTACTTTTCGCGCCATAATGGAGCACGGCCGGGATATGGAGGTGGCGGCGGTTAATGACCTGACCGACGCTAAAACCTTAGCCCATTTGTTAAAGTACGATTCGGTCCATGGGATTATTCCGGGTGAAATCCGGGCCGAGGGGGACAGTATTATTGTTAACGGACGGAAAGTGAAAGTCTTTTCCATTACTGATCCGGCGGAGATTCCCTGGAGCGATTTTGGCGTAGAGATTGTTGTGGAGTCCACCGGTATTTTTACTCTGAAAGAGGACGGCGTCAACAAAAAAGGCCGCCAAGTTAGAGGGGCGGTTAACCATATCACAAAAGGCGGGGCAAAAAAGGTCATTATATCCGCACCTGCACAAGGGGAGGACCTCACGGTTGTCATGGGGGTTAATGACGACAAATACGATCCCGCCAATCACCATGTGATCTCCAACGCCTCATGTACCACCAACTGTTTGGCACCGGTCGCCAAGGTTCTGCACGAGAAGTTTGGTCTGAAGCGGGGTTTAATGACCACCGTACATAGCTACACCAATGACCAGCGCATTCTCGATTTGCCCCATGGCGACCTCCGGCGGGCCCGGGCGGCGGCGATGTCCATTATCCCCACCACTACCGGTGCAGCCAGGGCGGTCTCCCGGGTCTTGCCTGAACTCGAGGGTAAACTCAACGGTTTTGCCATGCGGGTACCGACCCCCAACGTTTCCGTTGTCGATTTGGTGGCTGAATTGGAGAAGACCCCGGTGAGCAAGGACGAGATCAACGAGGCCTTCCGGGCGGCGGCAGAAAACGAGTTAAAAGGAGTTCTGGCGTACACCGAAGAGCCTTTGGTTTCAATAGACTACAATGGGAACCCCCATTCCTCGATTGTCGACGGGCTTTCCACCATGGTCATTGCCGACAATATGGTGAAAGTGGTCTCCTGGTATGACAATGAATGGGGCTATTCCTGCCGGATCGTGGATTTGGCCGCCTTGATGATTGAAAAAGGGCTTTAAGAAAATACCGTAAAAAGGTCGTCCGGCGCGCTTGCGCCATGTAGACAAACCACAGGTGTCATAGGACGCCTGTGGTTTGTCGAAGATATCAGGTGAAAGTTTTCGTTAAGGAGCGGGGAGAAATGAACAAGCTTTCCATAAATGATATTGAGGTAAAAGGGAAAAAGGTATTGGTCCGGGTCGATTTCAACGTTCCTGTGGATGAAGAAGGCCGGATTACGGATGACCGGCGAATCCGGGCCGCCCTGCCGACAATCGAAAACCTCTCCAGCCGCGGGGCGAAGGTTATTTTAGTTTCCCATTTCGGACGTCCCAAAGGCAGTGTCAACCCCAAGTACCGGATGGACAATATCGCCCGGCGCCTCCAGGAACTCTCCGGGAAAGAAGTGGTCAAGGTTGACGATTGTATCGGCCCCGAGGTGAAAGAAGCAGTCGCGGCGTTGCCGGAGGGCGGTTTGTTGCTCCTGGAGAATGTCCGCTTTTACAAAGAAGAGGAGGCCAATGAGGCGGGGTTCGCCCGAAAACTGGCCGAACTGGCAGAGATCTACGTCAACGATGCTTTTGGCACCGCCCACCGTGCGCACGCCTCCACAGCCGGCGTCGCCGCCTATCTGCAACCGGCGGTGGCCGGGTTCTTGATGGAAAAAGAGATCAGGATTATGGGTAAGGCGCTGGCCAATCCGGAACGGCCGTTTGTCGCCATTCTTGGCGGAGCCAAAGTCGCTGACAAACTGGGTGTGATCACCAACCTTCTGGAGAAAGTGGACAGCCTGCTGATCGGCGGCGGGATGGCCTATACCTTCTTAAAAGCCAAGGGGTTGGAGATCGGCCGTTCATTGCTGGACCCCGAACGGCTGGATTTTTGCAGGGAAATGATGGAGACCGCGGAGAAACGGGGAGTTAAACTCCTTTTGCCCCGGGATGTGGTGGTGGCGGATGCCATCAAAAACCCGTCCGTCTGCAAAGTGGTGAGTGCAGAAGCGATCCCGGCCGATCTCTACGGTCTGGATATCGGGACGGAAGCGGTTAAGGACTATACGGCGGAGATTAAAAAAGCCCGTACAGTCATTTGGAACGGACCGATGGGGGTCTTTGAAGAACCGCAATTTGCCAACGGAACAAAGGAAATCGCCAATGCCCTGGCCGTTTCCACGGCGACCACCATTATTGGCGGCGGTGATTCAGCCGCTGCAGTCGAACGTTTTGGGCTGGCCGATAAGATGACGCACATCTCTACCGGCGGCGGGGCTTCCCTTGAATTCCTTGAGGGCAAGGAACTGCCGGGGGTGGCGGCACTTACCGATAAACAATAATAAAAAAGAAAAAGCGCTGGCAGCCTGGGGGAATATCTAATATTTTCTGCATCATTTGGCCACGGGCTGCCAGTATTACTAAGGACAGGTGAAAAACATGAGAAAACCACTAATCGCCGGGAACTGGAAGATGTTCAAGACCACTGCCGAGGCGCGGGCCCTGGTTAACGGCCTTAAGGAGAACCTTGGCGGAAACAGCGGAGTGGAAGTGGCATTTTGTCCACCGTTTACCGCCCTTGCCGCCGTGGCGGAACTGGTGGCGGGAACTTCGTTTCAACTCGGCGCCCAGAACCTTTTTTGGGAAGATGAAGGGGCCTACACCGGAGAGATTTCCGGCTTGATGTTAAAGGACTTGGGCTGCCGTTATGTGATTGTCGGCCATTCGGAACGCAGACAGTATTTTGGTGAAACCGATGAACAGGTAAACAAGAAGGTAAAAGCCGCTTTCAGACACGGTTTGGAGCCGATTCTTTGCGTTGGGGAGAGCCTGGCGCAACGGGAGGCCGGGGAAACGGAAGAACTCGTTAAAACCCAGGTGGAAAAGGCCTTATCCGGAGTGGCGGCAGAAGCGGCACAGCGGCTTGTCATCGCCTATGAGCCAATCTGGGCGATCGGGACCGGCCGCTCTTCCAGTGGCGCGGATGCCGGCCGGGTTGCCGGGTTAATCCGCCGGACGCTGGCTGCCATCTACAGCCCGGAACTGGCGGAAAAGATCCGTATCCTTTACGGCGGCAGTGTCAAACCGGGAAATATCAAAGAATTCATGGCCGAACCGGAGATCGACGGGGCTTTAGTAGGCGGCGCGAGCCTGGAAATTGATAGTTTTAAAGGTATAGTATTATATAAAGATTGATTAATAACGGAACCGGGGCGATTAATAATGAAACTACTACACAGGCCGGCAGCCTTAATAATCCTGGACGGTTGGGGGTATAACGAGAGCAAAGAGAATAATGCCGTAGCAATGGCGAATACCCCCTTTTTTGACCGTTTGTTTGCCGAAAACCCCAATGCGCTGGTACAAACCTCCGGAGAGGCCGTGGGCTTGCCCCCCGGGCAGATGGGCACCTCCGAAGTGGGGCATTTAAATATCGGCGCCGGAAGGATTGTCTATCAAAGTCTGGTAAAGATCAGTAAATCCATTGATACTGGAGAAATTAAGGAGAATAAAGTCTTTATGGACCTCATGGCCTATGTCCGGCAGGGGAAACCTCTGCATCTGATAGGGCTGGTTTCACCCGGCGGTGTCCACAGCCATACCGACCACCTTTACGGGTTTTTGCGGCTGGCGGCGGAAGCAGGCCTGACTGAGGTCTATATCCATGCCTTCCTGGATGGCAGGGATACCCCGCCGGCCAGCGCCACTGAGTACCTGCGGGATCTTGAAGAACAGATCCGGGAGATTGGTGTCGGCCGGATCGCGACCGTCGCCGGCAGGTATTACGCGATGGACAGGGACAGGCGCTGGGACCGGACGGAAAAGGCCTATGCCGCCATGGTTTACGGTGAGGGGGAAAAGGCCGCTTCCCCTGTGGAAGCTGTGGAAAGCTCCTATGCCCGCGGTGTTACCGACGAATTTGTTCTCCCGGTGGTCATTATGGAGAACGGCAAGCCGGTGGCGACCGTCCGTTCGGGTGATGCGGTCCTCTTCTTCAATTTCCGGCCGGACCGGGCCCGCCAGATCACCAGGGCCCTTGTCGACCGGGATTTTCAAGGCTTTGCCCGCCGGGAGAAGCCGGAAGTGAAGTTTGTCTGTCTGACAATGTATGATGAGACCATCGATGCGCCGGCGATCTTCCCGCCGGAGGAACGGATGAAGAATATCCTTGGGGAGTACCTCTCCAAACAGGGCTTAAAACAACTGCGCATCGCGGAAACGGAGAAATACGCCCATGTCACCTATTTTTTAAACGGCGGCGAGGAAGTGCCGTTTCCGGGGGAGGAAAGAATCTTAATTTCCTCGCCCAAAGTGGCCACCTATGATCTGAAACCCGAGATGAGCGCCTGGGGCGTTACAGAGCGGGTTTTGAAGGAGATCAAGAGCAACCGGTTTGATGTTATTGTCATGAATTATGCCAACTGCGATATGGTGGGGCATACCGGCAGCATGTCGGCGGCAATTAAAGCCGTGGAGACGGTTGACGCCTGCCTGGCCCAAGTGGTCCCGGCCATCCTTGAACAGGGCGGGGCGGTATTGATCAGCGCCGATCATGGTAACGCCGAGTTGATGGTGGACCCGGAAACCGGCGAGCCTTATACAGCCCATACCACTTTTCCAACGCCCGTAATTTTGATTGGGTGGCAGAAGCCGTGCCGGTTAAAGAACGGGATCCTTGCCGACCTGGCCCCCACTGTTCTTGAACTTTTGGGGCTTCCCAAACCGCCGGAGATGACCGGCGAATCATTGATTGTTCACGAATAACCGGAAATATCTACGCGCAACATTTTCGCGCGCGGATAGTATAGAAGCTCATTAAGGAGGAGAAGCAGATGACATCGATTGTTGATGTAACGGCCCGAGAGATTTTGGATTCCCGGGGCAACCCCACCGTTGAGGTGGAGGTGACTTTGGCCGACGGAACCACCGGACGGGCCGCCGTCCCTTCGGGAGCCTCCACCGGCGCTTTTGAAGCCGTGGAATTGCGGGACGGAGAAGAAGACCGGTACCTGGGACGGGGAACACAGAAAGCCGTGAAAAATGTTAATGAGGAGATTGCCGGTGAGATCGTCGGATTGGATGCCACCGACCAGGTGGGCATCGACCAACTGCTGCTGGAACTTGACGGTACTCCCAACAAGGCCAAGCTGGGGGCCAATGCCATCCTCGGTGGCTCCTTGGCTGTTGCCAAAGCCGCCGCCGGCGCGCTGGGACTGCCGCTCTTCCGCTACCTGGGCGGAGTGAATGCCAAAGAACTTCCGGTTCCGATGATGAATATCTTAAACGGCGGAAAACATGCGGATAACACCGTTGATATTCAGGAGTTCATGATCATGCCGGTCGGGGCGCCGTCTTTCTCCGAAGCCCTACGCATGGGTACGGAAGTCTTTCATTCCCTGAAAGCGGTTTTGAAAGCCGCCGGACTCAACACGGCCGTTGGCGATGAAGGAGGATTCGCCCCGAACTTAAAGACCAACGAGGAGACGATTGAGATTATCCTCAAAGCCGTGGAGAAGGCCGGGTACAAACCGGGAACCGATATTGGTCTGGCCCTTGACGTGGCCTCCACCGAACTCTTTAAAGATGGGCGCTACGACTTTGCCGGTGAGGGCGTGACCAGGGATACCGGGGAAATGATTGACCTCTATGAGAAATTGATCAACGCTTACCCGATTCTCTCCATTGAAGACCCGCTGAGTGAGGAGGAATGGGAGGGCTGGCTGGAGCTGACGAAGAGGCTGGGGAAAAAGGTCCAGCTTGTCGGGGATGACCTTTTCGTTACCAATACCGCACGGCTGGCCAGAGGGATTGAGATGGGGGTCGCCAATTCGATCCTGATCAAAGTCAACCAGATCGGCACCCTCACCGAGACCCTGGACGCTGTAGAGATGGCCCGGCGGTCGGGTTACACCGCAGTTATCTCCCATCGTTCCGGGGAGACGGAAGACAGCACCATCGCTGATATCGCGGTGGCGGTTAACGCCGGTCAGATCAAAACCGGAGCGCCGTCGCGTACAGACCGGGTGGCCAAATACAACCAGTTGCTGCGGATCGAAGACTACCTTCAGGAAGAAGCGGTCTACCGCGGGAAAGAAGTTTTTATCTTTGCGAGGAAATAAAAGAAGAGAGAGGCTCCGCCTCTCTCTTCTTCTTCACCTCCTTTTTCCTACTGTAGTTTGGAAGCAGGAGGAAACTGCTGGTCGCCGCTGATATTCCCCTTCTCATGGAGCAGGTGCTGCATACCCCGGGTCAGGGTGTCATCCTCGAGTACGCTGTACAAGTGATAGCCAAGGTCCTCCCGGTCCAGCAAGACTTCCTCCAATACCTCGACGGTACCGAAATCTTGCAATTCATGGGCCCGCTTAATCTGTTTCCGCAGCATCTCTTGGATTTTTAACTCATGCTCCAGGTCGTTGCGGATAAAATCCCGCATTGTATACCTGCCTTCGACCTCATGTTTGATATAGGCGAGTTGGTGCTGGGTTTCCGGGTGCGCGGTGGGAACCCCGCCCAGTCTGGCGATGCGCTCTCCAATCATATCAATGTGTTTTTCTGTTTTATCCCGGTGCTCGTCTAGTAAATGATGGAGGCTGATGAATGACTCTGCTCCCTCGGTAAGCCAATGGTGTTTATTGTATTGATGCAAGGCCACGCTCAGAGAACAGAGATGGTCGTCAAGCATCAACGCCATTTCCAAGCGGGTTTCGTAGGGAAGACCGATTCCCGCCCCGACCTGTTTTACCGTTCTGGGCTGCTGACGGAAGATCATAGTATGGTCTGTGCGGTGCCCCGGCAATCTTTCATTAAAACCCGCTTTGTCCGTATTGAATGTCCCCTGGAAATTACTGAGGTTTGATACGGTTGTGGTAATTTCCTGCGGCGGTGAAGTGGCCGGTTGAATTCCTTCCAAAAATAAGCGACCTCCTTTTCTCTTTGTTTTCTATTATTCCCTGGGGTTTTTAGTCTATACCAGTCTCTGATTTTTACTGCCGTCGGGGTAGCACCGGCGGCTTCCGGTCAAAACATAAAGCGGTAAAACAATATGTGTTCCCGAGCATGGAGAGGATGATGACCGGTCCCCGGCAAAACGCAAACCGGCAAAACCCGGTTGAAAACCTTGCCACCGCCGGTTTTTGAAAAGTACTTGAGAAACCCCTGAGGTATGTGTTAAAATAAATGCAAGCGATCATGGGAGTGGTAGGGGGAAAGAAATGAGTATTTTTTCTGTTTTGTTGTTGGTGATTTCCATCCTTTTAATAGTTGTCATCGTCATCCAGCCCAGTAAAGGTGAAGGCCTGGGTTCCATTGGCGGCGGCGGCGGGCAACTGTTTTTTGGGAAAAATAAGGGATTGGAGCAGTTTTTGGAGAGACTTACCACCGGTTTGGCGATAGCCTTTTTCCTGGTGGCAATCATTGCGAACCTGTTTTAACTCCCGCAACGGGAGTACTTTTTTTCAATCCCGTTTCTTTCCAGGGAGTGAGAGAGAATTGTCTTTCTCAAAAAGCAGGAATAATTTAGCCTAATGTAGAAGTAGCAAGGGATTTGCGAATCCTATGCCGAGGAGCGCGAGGGAGGGAGCACAGAGTGAAACTCTTCAGTATCAAGCAACGCTTTTTACTTGTGGCTGTTATTTCTCTGCTTTTTTTGGGCATAGCCAGTCGTTTGATTTGGCTGAAGCTTTCAGGGATTTTACCATACTTATTACAACTGGTGATTATCGGTGGTCTTCTTTACCTCTTTAATTTCTTACTTAACCGGTATATTTTGGAACCCATATATATAATCAACCAACTGGCCGAAGAGATTGCCGATAATAACCTGAGCGGGAAGGCGGAGTTTAATACCCGCGACGAGTTTTTTGTCCTTGGCAACACCATGAATGAAATGATGAAAAACATGCGGAATATCCTGCAGGAAAACCTGGACGCTGCGGAGAGAGTCGCCCAGGCTTCCCAGGATATGTCGGCCATGGTGGAAGAGGCCAACCTGTCCACACAGGAGATTTCTAGTACGATTGATAGTATCGCCAAGGGAACGGAAGAGCAATCACTGCACATTAAGCAGAGTGCGATGGCAGCGCAGCAAATGGCGGCCACCGCAGAAGAGGTAGCGGCGGAAGCGCAAAAGGCGGCGGCCTCATCGGCCAAGGCGGCGGATAGCTCCAAGACCGGCGGCGAGATCATCCAGAGTGTCCGGTCGAAGATTATCCAGGTTAAGGAGACCGTGGATAATTCGGCGGCGGTAGTTATGAAACTGGGAGCCCGTTCCCAAGAGATTGGGAAGATTATTGACGTGATCAGGGGGATCTCCCGCCAGACAAACCTGTTGGCTTTGAACGCCGCTATTGAGGCGGCCCGTGCCGGTGAACACGGGCGGGGTTTTTCCGTGGTTGCCGATGAAGTTCGGGCTCTGGCCGAGCAGACCACCCAGTCAACAATTCAAATCACCCAGATGATCAGTGAGATTCAAAAAGAAACCAAATCCGCGGTGGAAGCCATGGAGAGCGGTACCCGTGCCGTGGAGGAAGGCGCCGCCCTGGCAATCCAGGCAAACGAGGCCTTTGAAGCCATCCTGAGTTCGATCAATGAGACGGTCCAGACGATCCAGGAGATTGCCGCGGCCTCCCAGGAACAGGCAGCCAGCAGCCAGGAGATGAGCAGTACGATGGAGGGCGTGGAGGAGATTGCCAGCAGAAACGCGATCGGCGCCCAACAGGTGGCTTCCGCCACCGAACAGCAGCGCCAAACCATGGAAAACTTGGCCAAGTCCGCCATGGAACTGGTGGATATGGCCGATCACCTGACCGCATTGGTAGGACGTTTCAAGGTCATCTCCGACTTCCAGCGTTGCTGGCGTGTTTTTGACTGCAACTACATTGAGTGCCCGGCTTATCAGGCTAAAGAAGAAAAATGCTGGTTGATCCCGAACACCCTGGGCCGTGACGGGATCCCCATGGGTTCAGTGATGGAAAAACGGGTCAGATGCCACCAGTGTGAGGTCTTTAAAATAAATACCCTTGGGGAAGAGGAACAAGAGGAAACAGTAGAAGCAAAGACCGTTTCTTAGGAGGCAGGTTGTGGAGATGGTCGTAAGATATGGTCTTAAGGAAAAAGAAATATTGTTTTTGTATGTTTTATAAAAAATGGCCGTACGGCCATTTTATTTTTGGGAAGATGAGAAGAATATTAAAGAATATTAAAAGATGGATAAAAGTTTCTTTAACCCTTGTTACGCCGGTTCATTACGGTATAATAAAAATAGCTGGGTTATACTTTTTCAAGATGACTCTGTGACCGCGCAGAAGAAGATGAAAAACAAAAGAGGTGAATACGGTGAATATTCTAGTCTTAAACAGTGGCAGTTCTTCATTACGGTACAAACTTTTTGCAATGGAAAAAGAAGAAACTCTAGCTTATGGAAGAGTGGAAAGGATCGGTGTTCCTACCGGGACGGCAAAGATCACCCACAATAAACAGGGCGCGGCCAAATACTCCAAGGATATGGAAATATTGAACCACGAGGCGGCTTTAAAGATCGTTCTGAACCTTCTTACCGATCCTGAACACGGAGTCCTCTCCAGCTTAGAAGCGATCAATGCGGTCGGTCACCGGGTCCTCCACGGCGCCGAATATTATAAAGAGTCGGTAGTCGTTGATGAACAGGTTTTTGCCAAGATGGAAGAGTTGAAAGAGTTGGGTCCGCTGCACATGCCTGCGAATATGATGGGGATCCAGGCCTGCTGGAAGTTGATGCCCGGAGTAATCCAGGTGGCAGTCTTTGATACGGCTTTTCACCAGACCATGCCGAAAAAGGCGTATCTGTATGCGCTTCCTTTTGACCTTTACCGGAAACACCGGATTCGCCGTTACGGTTTTCACGGCACATCCCACCGGTACGTAGCCGAATGCGCCGCCAAGTTTCTAGGCCGCCCGGCGGAGGAGCTAAAACTCATCACCATGCACCTGGGAAATGGTTGCAGCATGGCGGCGATTGATGGCGGTAAAGTCATCGACACCTCCATGGGCTTTACTCCTTTGGAAGGACTCGTGATGGGTACGAGATCCGGAAATATTGATCCGGCGGTCTTGCCTGTTCTTTGCCGCTTCAAGGAAATGACGGTAGAAGAAGCGGTGGATTATCTAAACAAAAAATCAGGTTTACTGGGGATGTGCGGTTATTCGGACATGCGTGACGTCTATAAGGCCATTGCCAAAGGGGCGGAGGATGCCCGGATTGCTTATGAAGTTTTTATTTACCAGATTATTAAGTTTACCGGCGCTTACTATGCGGCCTTGAAAGGCCTTGATGCCCTGGTATTTACGGCCGGTATTGGTGAAAACGAGCTCCGGCTTCGGGAGGATGTCTGTAAGGAACTGGAGTTTATGGGGGTAAAGCTAGATTATGCCCTGAACCGCACAAAGCCGGAACAGACTATTTTCACGCCCACAGATCTGAGCGCCTCCGATTCCAAAATCAAGGTCCTGGTTATTCCAACCGATGAGGAGTTGGTGATTGCCAGGGACACCTACCGGCTGGCCACGCTCTCCCGGGCATAAAAACCTCGCCGGGGGAGCCGATAAAACTTGGGGAGAGGAGAAAATTATGGAACCCCGGAAGATCACGGTAAACCGGCGGGCCAGACATGAATATTTTATTGAAGAGACTTTTGAGGCCGGGATAGTCCTTAAAGGTACAGAGGTCAAGTCTTTACGCCAGGGGAAAGGCAATCTAAACGAGGGCTATGCCGGGATTGACAAAGGCTAGGTTATTCTTTATAACTGTCACATCAGCCCGTACGAGGCCGGAAACCGTTTTAACCACGAACCCCTGCGCCCGCGGAAACTGCTCCTGCATAAAAAGGAGATCCTGCGGTTGATCGGGAAGGTAAAGGAAAAAGGGATGACCTTGGTCCCTCTTTCCCTCTACTTTGACGAAAAAAACCGGGTCAAGGTCGAATTGGCCCTGGCGCGCGGGAAAAAGCTGTATGATAAGCGCCGGGATATGGCCCGCAGGGACGCGGAACGGGAGATGGCAAGAGTCGTACGACTGGAGAAAAGATAAATCTTGCAAGGAGGAATTGACGCACGGGAGCCTTTCAGCGCTGCACTGGCTTGCTGCGTGGCCAAACCGGCAGTTTGTCAAAACCCTCTTGATCGTGTATAATATGTAGTGATCTACTATAGTAGATCGGGAAAAGGGGGCGACAGGTTTCGACGGGGAGCAGAACGGCGGAAACAGCGGGCCGAGGCGCCGAGCCTCGTAAAAAAGCGGCAACCAAAAATAAACGCCAACGATCAACTGGCACTCGCTGCTTAATATAAAGCAGCCGTCCTAACCGGATTTTATCCGGGAGTCCGGGGTGGGCGTCGACTAAACCGGATTGCCCCTGTCTCTCTGCCCGGGGAGGCAGGCTAAGAAAAACGGGCTTGGTCAAAGGGTGGCGTGCCGGATGCGCGCCCGGCGACGAGAAAACCAACATCCGGCTGCGCCCGGAGAAGTTTCTGTGGTTGGCTCTTCGGACGGGGGTTCGACTCCCCCCGCCTCCACCAATTAAATCCACAGCTTAACTTATGATAAGAAAATAGGATTATAAAAACCCGGATTTGACTCCGGGTTTTTGTTGTTTTTTTCTAAACATCTATTTTCACCTCGTTTCGATTCCGGTAATAAACGTATCTCTGTTGTCGGTTTGTGTCGAATTGTCCATATAAACCGAACCCCCGCTTTCGCAGGTTTGCAATGGGATAAATTGGAAACCCGTTTCGATATCTCTGTAAAATGTAAATTTTAAACTCTTCCGGATTGGGTTTTGGGCAGTCGTCCATTGGGTCATCAGTCGGTGGGAGGATAGGATTTCTAGAGGGATGTGAATACTGGGACGGCCAAACAAGAATCCAATGATAAATTATAATAATGCATCATTTTCAGCAAATGAAGCATGATGAGACCTTTGTTTATTTAGATTATATTGACAAATGATTACAATCAAGGTTTATATTTCTTGTTTTATTTAAAGGAATATTTACCGGAAGTTAATTCAAACGAAGGATATATATGATAATATTTATCTTGACCGGACCTAATCAATCTAGTAATGTCTGATAAAGGCAAACTTACCGAAAGGTAAGGACGCAAAGCCAGAGGTCTACAGCAGGATTATCTGCCATGATAGCTCGGTTGCCAGGAAAAAGAAAGGAACCTCCATGCTTTGCCTGGAGTTCTTTTCATGTAAGGGGGGATTTCTTGGATGGGTACGGACATACTAAAAGATTTAAATTCAATATTGCATTATATCGTAGCACAACCGTTGGAAATATATAATGAACACACATACGACTACTCATCAGGATACAGACGATGCGCCAGAGACATTTTAGCACTGGTCAATGCAGAAAATAAAGAGAAATCCGCAGTTCAATAAAATCCTCCCTTTATGGAAAGCCCTCTCCTTCCGGAGAGGGCTTTCCCTTTTATAAGATCTCCCCCAGCAGATCCAGGTAGTCGATGAGGTGACGGGTGATCAGGAAATTTTTCCGCACGTGTTCCTTACCCTGTAAGCCGATCTTCTCACAGAGGCCGGGGTCTTGCAGCAAGTCCACTATGACCCCGGCAAAACCGGCGTAATCGTCGGGTTCCAGGAGAAACCCGGTCTCCTCGTGGATGATCTGGTTGGGGATCCCCCCTACTCTGGAGGCAACCACCGGGGTGCCTTTCCAAAGGGCTTCGGTGACCGTAAGCCCGAACCCTTCACGAAGGGATTTTTGGATAATCACCGATGAGACCCTTTGCAAGGTATTCACCAGGATTTGATTCTCGGCGGTGAGAACGATCAGATCTTTTTTCTGTATAAGTTTTTGTGTTGCCGGTTTTTCCATGATCTTGTTGTAGATCTGCATCCCCTCGGGGTCATCCGCTGCCATACTGCCGCAGAGGACCAGCCGGCAATCGACCTCTTCTTTGACCCTCTGGAAAACCTCGATTACCCCTTCCGGGTCCTTCCATTTATCAAAACGGGAGACCTGTGTAATCAAGGGTTTATCTGTGGGTATTTTGAATTTACGCAGGGTTTTACGGATCAGTTCCTCTGAGATTGTCATGTTTTTTGGCGAAAGGGGGTCGATTGACGGGTAAATAACCCGTTGCGGAATGGGGAGATCTTTCCGGTAAAACTTGTTGTCGGAGATGATCATCACATCGTACCGGAGGATGAAGGATTTAAGGAAATTCCACAACTCCGGGTTGGGTTCGGAGATATCAACATGGCACCGCCAGATCCAGGGTTGGTGCTTGCGCTGGTAATTTATTAAGGGCAATGGCTGGGGATCATGAATAATGACACAGTCATGGTGAATATGGGTGAAACGGGCAAACGATTCATTATTCTCCAGGTACAACCGGCGCTTTATCTTGGTGAGATTAATCTTCTCTCCTTGCAGGGCATTGTGGAATTTTTTCGTGATCGCAAAAAAGTCGGAGTTGCCATGGAGGATGCGCCAGCCGGTGTCGATGCCCGCATCGTTCATGAGGGCAACCAGGTTGGGAAGGATCTCCGCCACTCCTCCTCCTTGGTAGGTCGAGTTGATGTGGACAACATGTTTTTTACAGATTTTAAGCGACTTTTTATAGATTTCACTTAGGACACCGTCGCCAACGATCTCCCGGTAGTCATTTAAGGACCTGAGCATTGCGATACCTCCTAGATAAAGTGGCTTTTTGGCTTCCGGTCTGCTCCAGAATAAGGGTTTTTGGAGAAGACGGGCTTTTGCAAAAGAAATAAAAACACGGCAAAAGCATGGGCGGGAAGAAGACCGGTGAATAGAGTACTAATAAAGAACCGGTTATTCAAAGGAAGTATATCCATGCTCAGGGTTATTAATGCCTCAGGGATTACCCGGAAATTATGGTTTTCCTGAAAACGCACAGAAAAAACCCCCCAGGGGGACCGGGGGGTTGGTTTTTCCATTGCCAGCAAACCGCCTCCTACCAGGGCTGCTCTTACCATTGGAAATGGTTTTTGATTTTTGCCGCGACGGCATCCGGCGTAAAGCCGAAATGGGCGGCGAGATCTTCCGCAGGCCCGCTTTCGCCGAATCTTTCCATGGAAATCACCAGCCCGTCTTCGCCGATCAGCCGGTACCAGCCGCAGCCGCTTCCGGCTTCAATAGCCACCCGCGGGGTACCCGTATCTCCTAGTAGCCCACTGAGGTAATCCGGGTCTTGCCCGAGAAAAAGTTCCCGGCAGGGGACGGAGACCACCCGGACCTTTTTCCCGTCTGCCGCCAAAAGGTCGGCAGCGGCCAAGGCCAGGGAGACTTCACTTCCTGAAGCCAGGATCACGAGATCCGGGTTGCCGTCCGTCACCTCACGGATGGCATAACCGCCGCGGGCGACGCCGTCGATTGACGAATCACTCAGCAACGGCAGTTTCTGCCTGGTCAAAATCATCGCGGTCGGCCCGTCGGTCTTTCTTAAAGCCTGCAACCAGGCGCCGGCGGTTTCCCGGGCATCGGCCGGGCGAATGGTCTGCAACCCCGGGATCAGGCGTAAGGATTCAAGATGTTCGACGGGTTGGTGGGTTGGGCCGTCCTCCCCCACATAAAAGGAGTCATGGGTGAAAACAAAGACCACCGGCTGTTTCATCATGGCGGCCAGGCGGATGGGGGGACGCATATAGTCGGCGAAGACCAGGAAGGTGGAGCCAAAGACCCGGAAACCGCCGTGTAAGGAGAGGCCGTTCAAGACTGCCCCCATGGCGTGCTCCCTCACACCAAAATGAAGGTTTCTGCCGTTGTAGTCTCCGGCTTTAACAGCTCCGGCCCCTTCAATATAAGTTTTGGTGGAGGGGGCAAGATCCGCGGAGCCGCCGGTTAATTCCGGAACGCGGGCGGCCAGGGCATTCAGGATTTTCCCGCCGCTGTCGCGGGTGGCGGCGGCGGAACCCTCGGCAAACTCCGGTAAACAGGATTCCAGATCCGCCGGCAGTTCCCGGCGAAAGATCCGTTGCCATTCCTTGTGCAAATCGGGATTGTTCTTCGCCCAGCCGGCAAAGAGCTGTTCCCAATTGGCCCGCTTTTCCGCCCATTCCTTCTGTTTGGCGGCAAAATGGGCGGCAACTTCTTCCGGTACATAAAACTCTTTATCCACCGGGAGACCAATGGCCTCTTTCAGTGTGGCAATATTCTCTTTACCCAGCGGCGCGCCGTGGGATTTATGGCTTCCAGCCAGAGGGCTATGTTTGGCAATTTCGGTTTTGGCTATAATTAAAGAAGGTTTTGTTGTCATCGCCTTTGCTTCTGCCACTGCCTGACGGATCTGTTCCGGGTCGTGCCCGTCGATCTTCTGGACATGCCATCCGTAGCCGGCGTAGCGCTCAGCCACATTCTCGGAGAAAGCCAGTTCGGTGGAGCCTTCAATAGTAATACAGTTGTCGTCATAGAAAACAATTAACTTGCCCAGGCCCAAATGGCCCGCGAGGGATGAAGCTTCCGCAGTGACCCCTTCCATCAGGCAACCGTCTCCGGCAATAACATAAGTATAATGATTGACGATTTCATAACCGGGACGGTTGAAACGGGCGGCCAGCATTCTTTCGGCCAAAGCCATTCCTACGGCATTGGCGAACCCCTGCCCCAGCGGCCCGGTGGTAGTCTCGATTCCCGGGGCGGCGCCGTATTCCGGGTGACCTGCGGTCTTTGACCCCAGTTGCCGGAAACGCTTCAGTTCCTCCATGGGAAGCTCATAACCGGTCAGGTGCAGAAGGGAGTAAAGCAGGGCCGAACCATGACCGGCAGAGAGGATAAAACGATCCCGGTCCGGCCAATTGGGAGCGGCGGGATCATGTCTTAAGATCTCGGAGTAGAGAACCGCCGCCAATTCGGCAGTACCCAAGGGCATGCCGGGATGACCGGAATTGGCTTTTTCAACCATATCGGCGGCTAATCCCCTAATGGTATGTGCAATAGTGCTGATCATACAATAATCCCCTTTCCAGAAAATTTTTCACGCGCACGCGCGCGAGTAATTATTAGAATAATTTCGTCACCGGTCAAAAAATACCTACCAAGTGGTGGAGGTTTTTCAGAAACGAAACAGGAAAACCCAAATTAACCGAGAGAAGCAGGAAATTACAGATAGCCAAAGAAAATGTTAAGGTAGGTAAAAGTGAGAGAAAAAGAACGGGTGCGCCGGTAACCGGGTGTGAGGGTAAGTCCGCGCGCGCGAAACCGGCAGGAGAATCAGGTGGAGACGTAGGCGATGGACGGTGGGAAAACGCCCGGTACTCCTTTGGCGGGCAGGAGATAAGGAGGGCAAAGAATGAAAGAGGTCCAAAGTTTACTCGGAGTCTTTACAGAGGTTTTCGGGCCGGGCGCTGCCCCGGTAGTTGTCCGCGCCCCAGGGCGGGTCAATCTCATTGGGGAGCATACCGATTATAACGAAGGTTTTGTGCTCCCGGTAGCGGTGGACTTTTCGCTTTTTCTTGCCGCCCGGCGGCGAAAGGACCGGCAGGTAAAGGCTTACGCCGTTGACCGGCAGGAATTGGTCTCCTTTTCCCTGGAAGATTCCTTTAGTTATGATCACGACCACAGGTGGAGCAATTACCTCCAGGGAGTACTCCGGGTTTTGCAGCACGCGTGTGCGCGCGCGGAGTCCGGGGAAGAACTGCCGGGAATAGAGGTGGCTTTTACCGGCAAGATCCCGCCCGGAGCTGGATTGGCCTCCTCGGCCGCCCTGGAGGTGGCCACTGCCTTGGCTGTACAGGAGTTGAATGGCCTTTCTTTTGACCGCCCGGCGCTGGCCCGGATTTGTCAGCAGGCCGAGAATGAGTTCGCCGGTGTAAACTGCGGGATTATGGACCAGTTCGTTTCGCTGCTGGGCAAGGCGGGGCATGCGCTCTTTTTGGACTGCCGCTCCCTTGAATATCGCCAGCTCCCGCTGGAGCTTGGTGAATACCGCCTCCTGCTCTGCCAGAGCGGCGTCCGGCACACGCTGGCGGATTCGGAATATAACCGGAGACGCCGGGATTGTGAAGAGGGAACGGCCTTTTTCTCCCGGCGTTTTCCGGAGATCAAATCACTACGGGATTTGACCCTGACCCAACTCGAAACCTGCCGGGAGGAGATAAACCCTGTTCTCTACCGCCGCCTTCTCCATGTCCTCAGTGAGAACCTGCGGGTGGAAGAGAGCGTTGCGGCATTGGAGGCAAGAGATTTAAAGACCTTCGGGGTTCTGTTGAACGCTTCCCATGATTCCCTCCGTTACCTTTACGAGGTAAGTTGCGCCGAGATCGACCTCCTGGTGGAGTTGGCCCGGGAAGTGCCGGGAGTACTTGGGACCAGGCTTACCGGCGGGGGGTTTGGCGGTTGTACAATCAGCCTGGTGCAGGAGGATGCTGTAGAGGATTTTTCCCGGCGGGTTTTAACCAACTACCAGCAGCAAACAGGGATTACGCCCGTATTATATGAAATAACCGCCGCCGGCGGGGCGGAGCTCATTCAGAAAGGAGACGAAGAATGAAAATACTAGTAACAGGAGGCGCCGGCTATATCGGCAGCCAAGTGGTATTGGACCTCTACCGGCGCGGAGATGAACCGGTTATCCTGGATAATCTGAGCAAAGGCCACCAAGAGGCGGTGGCGCGGGCGTGTACCTTCGGCGGGCGGTTTATCCGGGGGGACGTGGCCGACCGCCCGTTGGTTGAGAGGATCCTCCGGGAGGAAGGGATCGAGGCCGTGATCCATTTTGCTGCGGACAGCCTGGTCGGCGAGTCAACAGAAAATCCGGGCAAATACTTCCGGAACAACATCAGCGGCGGGCTGGCCTTGCTTGACGCGGTGGTCGCCGCCGGGGTCAAGAAATTCATCTTTTCTTCCACAGCCGCAGTTTACGGCGAACCTTCAATCATACCAATCCCCGAAGACCATCGGCTCCAGCCGACCAATCCTTATGGGTTTTCCAAAATGACCTTCGAAGGGATGCTGGCTGCCTATGACCGGGCCTACGGCTTGAACTTTATTTCCCTGCGTTATTTTAACGCCGCCGGCGCCGACCCGGAGGGGATGATCGGTGAGGACCACCGGCCGGAGACCCATCTTATCCCGCTTTTGCTCCAGACGGCCCTGGGTTTAAGGGAACACCTGAAACTCTTTGGCACCGATTACCCCACCTTTGACGGGACCTGTATCCGGGATTATATCCATGTCGCCGATCTCTCCCAAGCCCACCTGCTGGCCTTGGATGCCCTCAACCGCGGCGCTGGTTCAACCCTTTATAACCTGGGGAACGGCAACGGTTATTCCAACCGGCAGGTGATCGAGGCTGTACGGAAGGTCACCGGGGTGGATATTCCGGTGGAAGAAGCACCGCGCCGGCCGGGCGACCCCGCCGTCCTGGTGGCTTCATCCGAAAAGATCCGGGCGGAATTGGGTTGGCGTCCCAAATTCCCGCACTTGGAGGAGATTATTGCCACCGCCTGGGAATGGCACCGGCGGCACCCCCATGGATACGGAGAGAAATAAACTGCAGTGAAAATGAGGCATAAAATAACCTTTTACTTCTAAACGGAGTATGATATAATAATCTTTCAACAAGATAAGGAATATGATATAATAATCTACCAACAGGATAAGGAGTTATGATATAATAATTGGTCAACAAGATGCACGCGTGTGCGCGGGGATCAATTCCAAGATTTTGTTTTTTCGATTCATCGTACGCTTCATCTTCAATAGCGTTTAAAGGTGAAGAAGGGGCGGCGCGCAGGCGCCGGTCATCTTCGGTTAAGGGCAAGAGAGGGATGTCGCCGGCTGGAAGCATCCTCCTGGCGCCGGAGATGAAATGCACCCCGGAACCGGCGGGGAGAAGGAGAGTACCTCCGCCCGGGTTCGCCCGTTAGCGCGTACCAAAAGCGGGGCAAATCTGCCCAAACAGAGTGGAACCGCGAAGAAGCCTTCGTCTCTGAGAGATGAAGGTTTTTTCGTTCAACGGAAAGGATGAGGAGCATGATCTTCTCTAATCTGCGCAGTGAGATCAAGGCGGTCTTTGAGCGGGATCCGGCAGCAAAAAACCTGCTGGAGGTCTTGCTTTGTTATCCCGGTCTCCATGCTTTGATTGCCCATCGCATAGCCCATTGGCTTTACCGGCGCCGTTTGTATACAACCGCCCGGATCATCTCCCAGATCAGCCGGTTTTTCACAGGGATCGAGATCCATCCCGGTGCGAAGATCGGGAAAGGGGTTTTTATCGACCACGGAATGGGTGTGGTGATCGGAGAGACCACGGAAATCGGGGATAATGTCACTATTTACCAGGGAGTGACGCTCGGCGGTACCGGCAAGGAAAAGGGAAAACGCCACCCGACAATCGGAGATAATGTTATTATTGCCGCCGGGGCCAAGGTTTTAGGGTCAATCACCATTGGCGACAATGCCAAAATTGGCGCGGGGGCGGTGGTGATCAAACCGGTGCCGCCCAACTCCACAGTGGTCGGTGTCCCCGGCCGGGTGGTGATCCAGGACGGCCGGAAGGTGGGTTCGCCCGATCTGGAACACGGGAAGCTTCCCGACCCGGTGGCGGCGGTCTGTGAAACACTGGAAAAGAGGCTGTTGGAAATGGAAAACCGCTTGCAATCCTTGGAAAAACAGGAACGGTCCGGCTAATGAGGGCCGCTGCGAGGCATTCCGGTTTGGCCTGCAAAAATGCATCCGGCAAAGGGAAGAGAGACGAAAGAGGAAAAGACGGAAAAGAAGGAAAGAGAAGACGAAAGCGAAGAAAGGAGAAACCGCCATGGCAATAATGGTCTACAATACTATGACCCGCAAAAAGGAGGAGTTTATCCCCAGAGAACCCGGGAAAGCCGGTATCTATTTCTGCGGGATCACCCCGTATGATTTCGCCCATATTGGCAACGCCCGGCCTCCAGTGGTCTGGGACGTTATCCGCCGTTTTTTGCGGGCCCGTGGGTACCGGGTCTTTATGGTGCAAAACATCACCGATGTTGACGATAAAATCATCCGCCGGGCGCAACAGGAGGGCCGGCCACCCTTGGAGTTGGCGGCGGAGTATGCCCGGATCTTCATGGAGGACCTGGCCGCCCTGGGCGTGGAAAAAGCCGACGTCCACCCCAAGGTTTCCGAACACATCCCGGAGATTATCCGGATGATCGACGGGCTTCTGGAAAAGGGGCATGCCTATACGGTTGACGGTGACGTCTATTTTGCAGTTGAGAGTTTTCCAGAGTACGGCAAGCTCTCTGGGCGTTCTCTTGACGAGATGGTTGCCGGAGCCCGGGTTGAAGTGGATGAGCGCAAGAAACACCCGATGGATTTTGCCCTCTGGAAAGCGGCCAAATCCGGTCACGCAGGTATGCACGAACCTGCCTGGGAGGCGCCATGGGGGCAAGGCCGTCCCGGCTGGCATATTGAGTGTTCGGCCATGTCCCTGAAGTACCTGGGGTCCGGTTTTGACTTTCACGGGGGTGGAACGGATCTGATTTTCCCCCACCATGAGAATGAACTTGCCCAGTCCGAGGCGTACACGGGCAGTAAGCCTTTTGTCCGGTACTGGTTGCATTCGGGGTTTATTACTACCGGCGGGGACAAGATGTCGAAGTCCCTGGGGAACATTATAACCATCCGGGAACTCTTTAAGGATTTTTCCCCGCGGGTCGTCCGGTTTTGGCTGTTGGGCACCCATTACCGCAATCCCTTGAATATCGGCAAGCAGGAACTGGAGGCGGCCGCCCGGGGCCTGGAACGCCTGGAGATTGCCTGGAATAACTGGCGCCATCTCTTGTCGCAGGAGACCGGGGGCGCGGCGGAAAACAGCGCCGGCCACATACGGGAACTGGCAGAGGAGAGCCGGGAACGGTTCATCGCCGCGATGGAGGATGATTTTAACACCGCCGCCGCCCTCGGCGTTCTCTACGAGTTGGTCCGCGAGGTGAACAAATGGTCGCTGGCGCCGGGCTTTGCCTTAAATACGGCGGCGAAAAAAGGATTACAGGAGGCCGTGGCCGTGCTGGAAGAGGGCGGGGAGATCCTTGGGCTCCGTTTTGGAGAGGCCTCGGCCGCCGCGGCCGAACTCGGCGAAGAGGAGATCGAAGCAATGCTGGCCAAGAGAGAAGAGGCGCGACGGGAGAAGAATTACCGGTTGGCCGATGAGATCCGGGATCAACTCAAAGAGCGCGGGGTCATCATTGAAGACACCCCGCAGGGAACCCGGTGGCGGCGGGGGTAGGAACGCGCTTCCTCTGATGAATTTTTCTTTCTGCAATCAATTTCCGGCAGGGGTTTTGCGGGAAAATAGCGAAGTAAATAAAGAATACGTGCTGGATTGATTGATACTGCCACCGGCGCGTCTCTGGGGCATATCTTTATTCGGTTCATGCCCGTACCAGTTATCTAAGAGCAAAGAGATGGAATATTTGGGAAAAACGAAGATTATCAAGATCGACCCGGAAAAACCGGACGAGGCCTATTTGCAGGAGGCCGCGGCCATCCTGCGGCGGGGGGGCCTGGTGGCTTTCCCCACAGAAACCGTTTACGGGCTTGGCGCCGCGGTCACCCACCCGCAGGCGATTCAACGGGTGTACGCTGTTAAAGGGAGGCCGGCGGATAACCCCTTAATCGTTCATCTTGATTCTTTCCGGCGGCTACCGGCGGTTGCCGCTGGGATCCCCCCTGCCGCCCGCCGGCTGGCTGAAAAATTCTGGCCCGGCCCGCTCACCATGGTTCTGCCGAAAAAAACGACGGTCCCGGAGGAGGTCTCCGCCGGCCTGCCCACAGTGGCCGTGCGTGTACCCGCCCATTCGGTGGCCCTCCGCTTGTTGCAGTTGGCCGGGGTACCGGTGGCGGCGCCCAGTGCCAACCTTTCCGGCCGTCCGAGTCCCACCCGTGGAAGCCATGTGGCTGAAGATCTGGACGGCCTGGTGGAGATGATTTTGGACGCCGGTCCCACCGGGGTAGGCGTCGAATCGACCGTCCTGGATCTGACAGAGGAAACCCCGCGGATCCTCCGCCCGGGCGGGGTTACCCGGGAAATGCTTGAAGAGGTCTTTGGCTTTGGGGGCGTGGAGGAAGCGGATCCGGTGGCGATGGAATCCGGGCGGCCGGTGGCGCCGGGGATGAAATACCGGCATTATGCCCCAAAGGCTCCCCTTTATTTGGTAGTGGGAGAACCGGCCAGGGTTAACCGGTATATTGCGGACCGCCTGGCCGAGGACGGGAAAACCCGGCGCAAACCCGCGGTCTTGGCTTATGAAGAAGACCGGGATTATTACCGGGGAGTGCTCTTTTTTTCCTTGGGGGAAAGAGAAAAACCGGAGGAAGCTGCGGAGCGGTTGTTTTCCCTGTTGCGTGCTTGCGATGAGGCCGGGGCTGAGTTGATTTATGCCGTCGCTCCTTCCCGCACCGGATTGGGAAGGGCTGTTTTTAACCGTCTCTGGAAGGCGGCCGGGGGGAATGTGGTGGAAGTGGGATGAAAAACCGACAAAGATCTCTGCCAAAGTTAATAAGGGTCCTGGCGGTATTGGGGGTCTGGTGCGGAGTGCTTTTTTCCGCCCTGTTTTTTCCGGGAGAAGCGAAGTCCACCGGCAAAGACGTCTTTACCCGGGAGAGCCTCTATTACCGGGTTTTTGTCAAAGGTATTCCCATCGGGGAACAGGTCTTTAGGGTGACAGGGGAAGCCACCTATGAGGGGCATCCGGTCTATTGCATCCAAACCGAATTACGAAGCTACCCCGCTATCTCCCTCCTGTTCCGCTATAATGAGAAGGGCCTGCTCTACCTGGACAAAGAAGGCCTCTTCCCCAGGTACTCCTTGCGGGAGATCGAAGAGCAACACCGGGAGAGAAGAGAGGAGATCCTGTTTAACCCGGAAAAAGGCGAAGTGATCCGGATAATAACGGAAAACGGTGAAAAAACGGAGAAGGCCTATCCTCTGCCGGAAGCGTCTTGCCTGGACAACCTCTCCCTCGTCTATTATTTGCGGACCCGTCCGTGGGAGAAGGGGGACAAGACCTTCTTTTTCTTGACCCCAAACGGGCCGGTGGAGGTTGAATACTCCTATTTGGGCCGGGAAAAAGTTGAAACGCCGCTCCGGAGGTTCACAGCGGATAAAATCGATGATCCCGTATCCCGGATTACCGTCTGGTTTTCCAGGGACGAAAAGTGTTATCCGGTGAAGATCAGCGTCGGCCAAAGCGCCGGAACCATCATCTCACTATTGGTGAAATTAGAATAGGCAAACACTGTAATCTCCCCGTGTTTGGCCGTGTTTGGAGGAGGCTGGGTATGCAGAGCGTCTTGTTTGTTTGTACCGGGAACACCTGCCGGAGTCCGATGGCTGCAGGTCTTTTCGCCAAGATACTGCAGGAGAAGGGAGAAACGGGGATTAAAATAACCTCGGCGGGCCTGGCCGCTGTTGACGGCGCCCCCGCTTCCGCCGAAGCTGTTGAAGTAATGCGCCGGGCCGGGGTCGATCTCTCCGGCCACCGGGCGCGCCGGTTGACCCGGGAGATGGTCCTTGCCGCGGACCTGGTACTGACAATGACCAGGCGGCAAAAAGAGGCGGTTTTGGTACTGGCCCCGGAAGCCGGGGAAAAAGTATTCACCCTGCATGAATTTGCCGGCGGCTTTGCCAAGGACACGGGTGCGGACGTAGCCGGGAAGAGCGGCGCCCGGCAGGGTGAAGAAGCTGCGAAAGCAGCGGCGCGCGCATGCGAAAACCGGTGGGAACAGGGGGATATTCTGGATCCCTTTGGGGGGGATCTCCAAACCTATGAAACCTGCGCCCGCCAGATCGAGGGGTGTTTGTTGATGATCGCCAACGGAATTATGGGAAAAAACCAACAACGGTTGAGGATCGCGGTTGCTTCCGACCACGCCGGCTTTCCTCTTAAAGAGGAGATTCTCCGGTTTTTGGCGGAACGGGGTTTTGACTATCATGATTTCGGGGTCTATTCACCGGAATCGGTAGATTATCCGGACCAAGCGGCATTAGTCGCGCGCAAGGTGGCCGCCGGTGAATATGACCAGGGAATCCTGGTTTGCGGCACTGGAATCGGCGTTTCCATCGCCGCGAATAAAATCAAGGGGATCAGGGCTGCGCTCTGTCATGACGTTTTTTCTGCACGAATGGCCAGAAATCATAATAACAGTAATATACTGGCTCTGGGCGCCCGGGTGATTGGCGTGGGGGCGGCCTTGGCAATTGTCGAAAACTATTTGGCCGCAGAGTTTGAGGGCGGCCGTCACCAGAAAAGGGTTGATAAGATCAGCCAGTTGGAAGGATAGGGTTAAAAGATAAGGGGGCGATCTTGTGAACTGGGAGGAGATGATCGCCGGGTGGAACCTATTGTTGCTGATCGGCGCCGGCTTTTTACCGGTATTTGCCGGAACCCCGGTCTGGATTAGGCTCGGACGCAGGTGGGGGCTTTTGGATTTGCCGGGCGCCAGGAAAGCTCATCCCGCGCCGCTGCCGTTTACCGGGGGCCTGGCGGTAAGCAGCGGTTTTTTTCTGGTTCTGCTTCTACTGGGCGGATCCGCCTTTCCGCACCTGATTTCGATCATCACCGGCGGGCTATTGATTCTGGCCCTTGGTTATCTGGATGACCGTTATGACCTTTCCCCCTGGGTCAAAATTGCCGGACAGGCCGGGGTCGCCCTCTTGGTGGCAGGGATGGGGCTGCGGATTAATTACTTGACAAACCCTTTTGGCGAGATGATCACCCTGGGATGGGCCGGCTACCCTTTGACCATCCTCTGGCTGGTGGCCACGGTCAATATGATCAACCTTATCGACGGGTTGGACGGGTTGGCGGCCGGGATCTGCCTGGTGGCCGCAGCGAGTCTTTTTGCGATCGGGATAAGCATGAACCAGATGGCAGCGGCTTTTCTCTGTGCCCTGCTTATCGGGACGATGGCCGGGTTTTTGCCGTACAATTTCCCTCCGGCCCGGGTTTTTTTGGGCAATTCCGGCGCCTATTTTCTTGGTTATCTCCTGGGAGTAATCTCGATTACCGGCGCGCTAAAACTCCCGACCATCCTTGCCCTGGCGGTGCCGGTCTTTGCACTCGGGGTGCCTTTTTTGGATTCCTTATGGGCGATCTGGCGGCGCTGGCGGCGGGGAGAGCCGATCGCCCTCGGCGACCGGGATCACCTTCACCATCTTTTGGTCCTCTCGGGGCTCGGGGAACGGGAGGCGGTGCTTATCCTTTATGGGCTCAGCCTGTTATTGGGGGCCGGTTCTTTCTTCCTTTCCCGCGTGACCGTGCTACTGGGGACGGTGCTTATTCTTGTTGGAGTAGTGGTTTTGTTCTTCAGCCTCCACGGCTTAAAGCGGATGGAGAGCGCGGTAAAGGAGAATCTGGGAAATTACGGGGAAAACCCGGGAAACCGGAGGAGCCAAGATGCTTGATTCCGACCGGAAACTGGCGGAATTTCTCCGCAGCCTTTCGCGGTATACCGGCCTTACCCTCCGGCCGGCCGCCGGTGTCATCGCCGGTTTCTTTGGCGGCCGGTATCTGGATAATCTTTGGGAGACCGGACCCCTCCTGGCAACAGCCGGGGTCCTGGCCGGGTTGGCCTTGGGCCTTATCGCCCTCTACCGGGAGGCGGTTAAAGAGGTGAAGAGGGGGCAAAAGAAAGAGTAGGCGCAGCGTTCTTTCTGCGGTCCTGTTGCCCCGGCGCCCGGTAATAAAAGGAAAAGCCAAGCAATAAAACAGGGCGCCCGCAATAGACGAGAAGCACGAGAAGTTGGCAATAAACGAGGAAGCCGGCAATAGACGGGGCGGTAATAAAGCGAAAAACCGGTAATAAGATAAGAAATTGATGAAACTTTTGTTAATCCAAAAGGTATTCCAGGACTCCTGGAGAATTTTTTTATCTTTAGAGCGAAAGGAAACGAAGAAACCAAGGTTGCGCTTTAGATGAAAAAGGAGGTTGTATTCATGGCAGGTAACGGACTGGTCAGGTTCTTCTTTATCCTGGTGCCAATCGGCGCGCTCCTGGCGATTCTTTTTGCCGGCTATTTTTATAAGAAGATTTCCCGCTTTTCCGAGGGTACGGAGGAGATGAAGGAAATCGCCGAAGCCATCCGGGTCGGCGCCCGGGCTTATCTTCGCCGGCAATACCGGGGCGTTGCCATCTTTTTCGCTGTTATGTTTGTGATCCTCTTGGTTCTTGGCTTCGCCGGCGGCGGGTCCCTGGGGTCTCTCTTTGTGCCCCTGGCCTTTGTAACCGGCGGTTTTTGCTCCGGTTTAGCCGGGTTTATCGGCATGACCACGGCAACCATGGCCAACAGTAGAACCGCCAATGCCGCCCGGAAGAGTTTAGACGATGGCCTGCGGGTGGCTTTTCAGAGCGGCGCGGTTATGGGCCTGATCGTGGTCGGTTTGGGTCTCCTGGCCCTCAGCGGTTGGTATTTCTTACTGGCCGCTCTCGGCAAGAGCTTGCCGGAGATCTCCACCGTTCTCTTGAATTTTGGGATGGGCGCCAGCGCCATGGCCCTCTTTGCCAGGGTCGGCGGGGGGATCTATACCAAAGCCGCTGATGTCGGCGCCGATCTGGTCGGAAAGGTAGAGGCGGGAATTCCCGAGGACGACCCGCGGAACCCGGCGGTCATCGCGGACAACGTCGGGGATAATGTGGGGGATGTGGCCGGGATGGGAGCCGATCTCTATGAATCTTACGTGGGGGCGATTGTCGCCGCGGCAATTCTTGGATTTTCGGCTTTTTCCGGGGATCTGGCGGTAAAAGGTTTCTTACTCCCCTTCCTCCTGGCGGCCTTTGGAATTTTGGCCTCGATTATCGGCGCCTTCTTTGTCCGGGTTAAAGAAGGCGAGGACCAAGTCCTTTTGAAAGCCTTGCGGCGGGGGGTCAACGTTGCCGCGGTAATAATGGTAATAGCCAGTTATTTCGGTGTCCGTCTGCTTTTGGGTGTGGAGCACATCAGAGTTTTCGTTGCCATCATCGGCGGTTTGCTGGCCGGGGTAATCATCGGCCGGTTGTCGGAATACTACACCTCAGCTGAGTATAAACCCACCAAACAGGTGGCGGAGACGGCGGCCACCGGCCCGGCTACCGTGATTATTGACGGGCTCTCCGTGGGGATGCTTTCCACTGTTTTCCCGGTAGTGGTTGTGGCCGCTGTGATCTTTATCAGTTATTATTATACCGGTGGCGGTAATTTCCAGCTTGGCCTGTACGGAATCGCCATTTCTGCAGTGGGAATGCTCTCTACGCTCGGGATTACCCTCGCCACCGACGCCTATGGACCGGTGGCGGATAATGCCGGCGGGATTGCGGAAATGGCCGGTTTGCCCTCAGAAGTACGGAGCCGGACCGATGCCCTGGACTCCCTGGGCAACACCACCGCAGCCACGGGTAAAGGATTTGCCATTGGTTCCGCGGCCTTAACGGCTTTGGCCCTGATTGCCACTTATACGCAGCAGGTGCAATCGATCGATCCTTCCTTCCAGTTTGACCTGAGTCTCACCAATCCCCAGGTTCTGATCGGTCTCCTAATCGGCGGGATGTTGCCGTTTATCTTCTGCTCCCTGACCATGAAAGCGGTGGGACGGGCGGCCCAGAAGATCGTGGTGGAGGTACGCCGCCAGTTTAAAGAGATCGCCGGCCTGATGGAGGGAAAGGCCAAACCGGATTATGCCCGCAGTGTCGACATTTGTGCCCAGGCGGCGCAGGTGGAGATGATTGTCCCGACGTTAATCGCGATCCTTGCCCCGATCATTGTCGGCTTGTTGCTTGGGGTTAACGCGGTCACGGGTCTTCTGGCCGGTTCCACAGTGGTCGGTTTTACGATGGCTGTGATGATGGCCAATGCTGGCGGAAGCTGGGATAATGCCAAGAAATACATTGAAGAAGGAAACCTGGGGGGCAAGGGCTCCGAAGCCCACAAGGCGGCGGTGGTCGGGGATACCGTTGGCGACCCCTTCAAAGATACTTCCGGGCCGTCATTGAATATTCTGATTAAATTGGTATCCATGGTCTCTTTGGTCTTTGCCGCCTTTATCCTCGCCAATTCCTTGGCTAACCTCTTCTAACAGGGAAACGAACGGCGCCCCGGGCGGCAAAAAAGCCCGGGGCGTTTTTTCATATTCATAATACGCTGGCAATGTACAGGCGCAGTGAGGAGGGAGAATAGATGTTGCGGCGGTTGAGAAATTTATTCTTTGCCGGCCTGCTATTGTTCGTGCCAATCATCGTCACCATTAACTTGGTGTGGTTGGGCTTCCAATGGCTCGATGGTTTCCTCGCGGAACTGGTGAAGACGGTTATCGGCCGGCATATCCCCGGGCTGGGGCTGCTCGTAATGGTTCTCTTAATAATCCTGACGGGGTTTGTCGCCACCAACCTGTTGGGGAAAAGGCTGGTGGCCTTCTTTGAGCGGATGATCCGGCGGGTTCCCCTGGTTGGGGGGATTTACGGGACGATCAAACAGATTACTGAAGCCCTGACCGCCAAAGAAAAGGGGGTTTTCCGTTCCGTGGTCCTGGTGGAATACCCCAGGCAGGGGATTTATAGCGCCGGTTTTTTGGTTGGCGACCCGCCGGAAGAATTGAATAAAGATAACGAAAAACGGTTTGTGGCCGTATTTATTCCTACTGTTCCCAACCCCACCAGCGGATATCTCCTTAATTACCCGGTGGATGAGGTTAGGCCTCTTGATATGACGGTCGAAGAAGCCCTGCGGTATTTTATTTCTGTGGGGATGATCCGTCCGGACCGCCAATACCAGGGGAAACCCGTGGAGAACAACGGTTTACCGGCACACGAAAATTCCGGTTCTGTTGGACAAGGAAAGACAAATAAGTTATAATTATTACCGGGTAATTTGTACACGCAAATAGCGGCCGCCGGCCACATGAACCGACGGCCTTTTTTTGACCCACGCTTCGGCTATGCGCGTTTATAGCGCGGATATGCCCGGCTGTGCCAAGGACCACAAGTGCCTGGGCGGCAAAACCAAAAAACCAAAGGCCGGGAGAGACGTCCCAGGCAACACCTTTGCCATGCATTAATGGGTCTTACTGTTTTTACAACCGGCAATAGGCGACAAATGGGAACATGGGGTTGGAAGAAGTCTAGAAAGGGGTGGATTTGATGGAAAAGACAGCGGGAAAGAAAAAAGGGACGGGCCCGCGTTTTTGCGTCCTGGGAGCCGGCCATGGAGGAATGGCCATGGCAGGTCACCTTGCACTCATGGGTTATGATGTTAACCTGTATAACCGTTCCGGTGACCGGATCGAACCCATTGCCCTGACAGGAGGGATCGAATTATCCGGGGCAATTGAAGGCTTCGGCCGGATCAACCTGGCTACCGACGATATTGAAGCCGCCGTTGACGGAGTGGATATACTAATGGTGGTGGTCCCTGCCACCGGCCACCGGTTTATCGCCGAGAAAGTGGCCCCTTTTCTACGGGACGGCCAGATCATCGTCTTGAATCCCGGCCGGACCGGCGGCGCTCTGGAGGTAAAAAGTGTCTTTCGCGCCATGAAGGTCAAGGCCGACGTGGTCATCGGCGAGGCCCAAACCCTTTTATACGCCAGCCGGAACATCAATCCGGCCCAGGTGAAGATCTTTGGGATAAAAAACACTATTCCCGTTGCGGCCTTGCCGGGACAGAGAACAGCAGAATTGGTCAAGGCTTTACGACAGGTCTATCCGCAGTTTGTTCCTGGAGATAATGTCTTAAAGACCAGTTTGAATAATATAGGCGCTGTCTTCCATCCGGCGTTGACCGTTTTGAATGCCGCCCGGATCGAATCAACCAGGGGCGAATTCCAATTTTACATGGAAGGGATCACCCCTTCCGTGGCCAATGTGCTCGAGGCGGTAGACGAGGAAAGGGTGGCGGTAGCGGCCGCTTTAGGGTTCAGAGGGATGTCGGCACGGGAATGGCTTTATATGGCCTACGATGCACCGGGCCGGACTCTTTATGAGGCCATCCAGAATAACCATGGGTATAAAGGGATTAATGCCCCGGCCATTATTGACCATCGTTATCTTTGGGAGGATGTACCAATGAGTTTGGTACCCATCGCTTCTCTGGGCGATCACCTGGAGACACCGACACCGACAATAAAGGCGATCATCCACATGGCTTCCTTGTTGAATAAGACCGATTACTGGAGTATCGGACGGACAGTGGAGAAAATGGGCCTGGCCGGGTTTACAGTGGCGCAAATCCGTCGTTTGGCACTGGAAGGTGATCCCGGTAATGGCTAAAAAGATTGTCGGCGCCACCCTCGGCCATTGTGTGCATGTGGCGGGGGTTTTGAACTTCCTCCGCCTTGCTGAAGCCTGTGGTTACCAAACGACTTTTTTGGGCGTCGGCTGCAGCGACCAGGAACTCATCGGGGCCCTGCGGGAAGAGAACCCGGAATACCTGGCTGTCAGTTACCGGCTCACGCCCGAGGTGGCGCGGAAACTCTTTGCCTCCTTAAAAAACAGCCTGCAAGAGGCAGGCTTACTCCATAAGAAGCTGCTCTTCGGCGGCACCCCTCCCGTTGCTGCCGAGGCCAGAAAATCCGGGTTATTTACCGGAGTTTTCAGCGGGGAAGAGGAAGAAGCCGAAATCGTCGCTTTTTTAAAAGGGCAGACCGCCGGTGAACTGGGAGCAAAAAAAAGAGAACCGGGTAAAACTCTTCTCGAACGGATACAGGAAAAAGCCCCTTATCCGTTGCTCCGTCATCACTTTGGCCTGCCCGGCCTGGAAGAGACGATCGCCGGTGTTGGCCGCCTGGCGGAAGCCGGTATCCTTGATGTCATCTCCCTGGGCCCGGACCAGAACGCCCAGGAGAGTTTTTTCCGCCCGGAGGAGATGGACCCGGCGCAGGACGGCGCCGGCGGGGTCCCGATCCGCCGGGAGGAGGATCTGATCGCCCTTTACCGGGCGTCCCGGAGGGGCAATTTCCCCCTGCTCCGTTGTTACAGCGGGACCCGGGATTTAATTTTATGGGGGGAACTGACGGCCCGGACAATTAAGAACGCCTGGGGGGCCGTGCCGTTATTCTGGTACAATAGGTTGGACGGCAGGTCCGACCGGCCGCTGCGGGAGGCCATCGCCGAAAACCAGCAGGCCATGGCCTGGTATGCTGCACAGGGGATCCCGGTGGAGGTTAACGAGGCCCACCACTGGAGCCTGCGGGGCGCCCCGGACTCCGTGGCGGTCGCCGCCTTCTACCTGGCGGCATATAACGCCAAAAAAGCAGGGGTCCGGGATTACGTCGCCCAGTTAATGCTGAATAATCCCCCTGGGACCAGCGGCGCAATGGATTTGGGTAAATGTTTGGCAAAAATTGCCTTGATTGAGCGGCTGGCCGGACCGGATTTCCGGATCCACCGCCAGATCCGGGCCGGCCTGGCCAGTTTGGCGGTGAAACCGGCGGTGGCCAAGGGTCAATTGGCGGCTTCGACCCTTTTGGGGCTGGCCCTCAAACCGGAGATCATCCACGTGGTGGCTTTCTGTGAGGCCGACCATGCCGCCACTCCCGACGAGATCATTGAAAGCTGCGGTATTGTCCAGGGAGTTCTGAAAAACAGCTTTTTTGATGCGCCGGATCTGGCGGCGGACCCCGCGGTACAAGCGCGGCGTGACGAATTGATTGACGAAGCCGAATTGCTCATCGAGACGATCCAGGCCATGGCCCGGTCGGAGAGTGACGATCCGTTGACGGATCCTGTTGTCTTACAGGAAGCGGTGCGAATCGGGCTTCTTGATGCGCCGCAGTTGAAGGGGAACCCGGAAGCGGCCGGCCGCGTACGGACAGGGATAATTAACGGCGCCTGCCGGGCTTTGTCCGCTGACGGGCGGCGGATACTCGGAGAAGAGGAACGGTTGCAACAGGCAATAAGCAGGCGCCTGCACGGGCAGGTACAAGAGAACTAGATGCCTGCGCCCACAAACCCACCTGCCCTATTGTTATTTTGTTAACCTATTGTTTTCACCTTAAACAGAAGGAATTGTATGCGAGGGGGGAGAAATAAGTTAAAATAATTCACAATTTAATCTCAAAATCCGGAAGACCGGTGCACCGGGGCGTGTACACGACGTGCCAAGTCATTGTTATGTCTCAACCAACTTAATAACTTAATTAGGGTTTCACCCTAATTAACCCGCTTAATTAAGGGGGGTGTTCATTTGGCCGGAGAGGTTCTAGAACTGATTGCGGCAACGGAAAATAAAGCCGGGGATATAATGAAAGAAGCTGAAGAAGAGGTTAAAAGCCTCCTGGCCCGGGTAAAGGAAGAGGGAGAAAAACTGCTGGCCGAAACCAGGGAAGAGTGCCAACGGGCCGGGGAGAAATTGCAAAGCCAGGTCAGAGCAGAAACAGAGGCGGAAATAAAAAAGGAAAAAGCCCGGTTTGACCAGGAAAAGAAGCAATTGATCAGTAGAGCGAGACAGCGCATGGATGAGACCATAGAATGGGCAATGGAGAGGATTGTGAACTAAATGGCCGTAGCAAGAACGAAAAAGATCCGGGTGGCCGGTCGTCTCCACCACCGGGCAGCGGTTCTCCGGCGCTTGCAGGAACTGGGTTTTGTTGAGATCGAAACAGGCAGGGTCATCCCGCCGGCGGAAACTGCTGAAAAATGGCATCCCACCGGTGATACTCAGGAGCAGGCGGCTTTAGAAAGTGAACTGGCGGAGATTACCGCCGCCCTGGCGGTAATGGATCGTTTTCACCCTGTACGCCCCACCTTTATCCAACAATTCAGCGGGATCAAGACTATGATGACCCCGGCCGAGTACCGGAACTACCTGGCCCAGGAAGAGGAAGCCGGGACAGTAATAGGGCTCTGCCGGCGGTTGGGCGAAGCCTGGACGGAAACTGAGTCGCGTCTGGGGCGGCTGGCCGGGCGTGTACAGGAGCTTACCCCCTGGGCGAGCATGGAGATCCCCTTATCCGCCATTAAGAAAAGGGGCCCGCTTATCCTGCGCTTGATTAAAATTCCTCGCCGCTACAAAGAGAATTTGCGCAAAAACATAGACGAACTGGAGAAACCCGGGGCTTACTGTGAAGAGATCTCGACTCTGGGTTCTTTCTCCTTTCTTTTTTTAATCCACCGGGAAGAACAGGACGAAAAACTCCGCGAAGTGCTAACCGCCTGTGAGGCGCAGATAGTTGAGACGGGCGGTGAAGACCGGACCCCTGCCGAGGTCCTGGCGGAACTGCGCCGGGAAGAAGAGGAACTCCGGGAAAAACAAGCCAACCTGGAGCAGGAGATTGAGGTTTTGGTGAAACAGCGCCCAATGTTACAGGCGATATATGACCATAAGGCCAACCGGCTCCGGAGGCTGCAGTTGGCAGGGGAACTCCTCAGTTCTGAACGGACTTTTTATCTGGAGGGCTGGGTTACAGCGAAAAACTTACCCCGCCTCCGTTCCGTGTTGCGGGATATTTCCCCCACCATCTACCTGGAAGCCGTGGATCCGGAACCCGGTGAAGAGGTTCCGGTCGAACTGGAGAACCACCCCTTAATCCGCCCCTTCGAGGTGGTGGTGGAGGTTTACGGCGGGCCCAAATACGGCGAGTTTGACCCGACACCCGCCATGGCCCCGTTTTTCATTGTCTTCTTTGGCCTGGCCCTTGCCGACCTGGGTTACGGGCTGACCCTCGCCGTCCTCTGTTGGTACCTTTTGCGCAAAGTCAAGATGGCCGGGATGGCCAAGAAGCTTTTCACCCTCCTCTTCATGAGTGGGCTCAGCTCGGCCTTTTTTGGTTTTTTGACCGCCGGCGTCTTTGGTGATCTAATTAGCTTTACCCCCTTATGGTTTAATCCGACCGAAGAGCCAACCAGATTGTTGCTGGTCGCTTTGATTCTGGGAGGCATTCAACTCTATCTGGGGGTGATCCTAAAAGCGGTCGCCCGGATTAAAGCCGGCCAATATTGGGAAGCCATTTTTGAAGAGGGTTTATGGCTTTTCTTCCTGACCAGTCTCATCCTCTTGATGGTCTATAAACCTTTAGGGCTTGAAGCTTATGCCGAACTCTTTCCCAAACTGGCGGTTGTCTCCGCCCTCTTAATAATGCTCTCCAAAGCCCGGGGGGAAGGACCGTTTTTCAAAAGGTTGCTGCGGATTCCGGCAGGGGTCTTTACCTTGTACAACGCCGTTAACTTCTTTAGCGACCTCCTGTCCTACTCCCGTCTGATGGCATTGGGCTTGTCCGGGGCCATCATCGGCCAGGTGATCAATTTCTTTGTGCGGATGTTTAATCCGAGTTTCCGTAATCCGGTTGGTCTCCTTGCCGGGCTGGCGATCTTTTGCGGCGGCCATCTTTTGAACCTGTTATTATCGGTGCTCAGCAGTTATGTCCATAACTGCCGACTGCAGTATATTGAGTTCTTTAATAAGTTTTACGAGGCGGGGGGCAGACCTTTCCGCCCCTTGGCTGAACAATACCGATACATCGAATTGGACGAGAAAGGGGAGTCGTAAGCATGGAAACACTGGTGGGTCTTGCCTTGGGGTATCTTGGAATTTTTTTGGCGGTAATGGCTGCAGTCGGTTCGGCAATCGGCACGGGGATTGCCGGAGAAGCGGCCTCCGGAGTGGTGACTGAGGAACCAACCCGTTTTGTTCCCGCTCTGGTTCTCCAGGCGCTCCCTGGCACACAGGGGATCTACGGTTTTGTCATCGGCTTTTTGCTCCTGGGGAAACTGAATGCAATCACAACTACCGCCCATGGCTGGATGTTTGTCGTCACCGCCCTGCCGATCTTCCTGGGTGGACTGTTGTCCGCGATTTACCAGGGAAGAGTAGCGGCGGCCGCCATCAATATGGTGGCAAAGCGCCCCGAGGAACTGGCGAAAGGGATTATCTTCACCGTTGTGGTGGAATTCTACGCCATCCTGGCCTTCCTCGGCTCATTCCTAATGTACCAGCAGCTTTAGTGGGGTATGAAGATGCAGGAGTTACAACCATTACTCGACAGTATTTTGGAGGACGCCCGTAAAGAGGCGGAGCAGATCCGGAAAAAGGGCCGGGCGGAAGCGGAGAAACTACGGTCCGAATATAAAGAAAAAGCCGAACACCTTCGGGAAGAGATTATGAGCCGCAGGCAAAGGCAGGCGGCGGAGGAGAAAAACCGCCGGAAGATCCAGGCACAGATGGATGCCGGACGAGAGCTTCTAGCGGCAAAAAACCAACTGGTTGAAGAGGTATTTCAGGCTTTAAAAAAGCGCCTGGCCGGGATGAAGGATGAAGATTACCGGCAACTCCTCCGTAAACTCATCTTGCAGGCGGTAGAGACCGGCGAGGAGAAGCTCTTTTTTTCCGTCCCGGACTGCCGTTGGCTGGGAGAGGCATTTTTGGCCGAACTCAACCAAGAACTGGAAAGACAGGGGCGGAAAGGCGCGCTCACTTATGGGGAAGCGGCCGCGGATTTAAGCGGCGGATTTATCCTCCAGCAGGGCAAAATCATCCAAAACTTTTCCCTCGAAAACCTGGTGGAGATGAAGAGGGATGATCTTCTCCCGGAGATCGGACGCAGGCTCTTTACGGATGCAAACAACGAATCTTAAAAGCATTTTTTTAGTGGATGGAGTGAAGATAATGAGCGGTTACACCTATGCCGTCGCCCGGGTCCGGGCCTTGGAAAACGGCCTCCTCTCCCCCGGCCGCTGGGAACGGCTTGTAGCAGCAGAAACGCCGGAAGAAGCCTGGCGGGTGTTGAGCGAGACTGTTTATAGCCGGTGGCTGGAAAACCGCTCTTTTTACCAGTATGAAGAGGTAATCTGGGAAGAATTGCATACAACGGCGGAGCTCCTCCGCGCTCTGGTAGAGGAGGGCGGGTCTGCACAAGAGAGTTTTCTCCTGGCCTATCTTCTGAAATACGATATGCATAACCTGAAGATCCGGCTTTTGGAGAAAGCCGGAGGCCGGCCGGGAAAACCGGCGCCGGTTTCCAGGTATAAGGGGGATCAGGCCGCCAAAATTATGGCCGATCCCCGGTGGGCGGTGCGGACCGGCGGGCAAGAGGGTGGAGGAGACCCGTTGGCCCGGGCGACCATTGTTTTGGAACAAAAGGAGTTTTCGGACCCGCAGGAACTACAACTAGCGGTTGACCGTTTTTATTACGAATATATGGCGGAAAAAAGCGAGAAATTCCCCCTTGCCCTGCGCGAGTTTTGGGCCCTCCTGGTAGACCTCGCCAACCTGCGGATCCTTTTACGGGTCAAAATCATGGGGAAGGACCGGGATTATCTGGCCCGTTTTCTCCTGCCCGGCGGGTTGGTGCCGGAAAAAGAATTTCTCCCGGCTCTGACCTGGTCACCAGAGGAGATCCGGAACTGGTGGTTTTGGCGGCCGGCCGGAAAGCTTGCGGCCCGGCTCGAGGATTTTTCCGTCCTTTGGCGGGTGGAAAAAGCGGCCGATCAGTTGTTAGCCGGATATTTGGAGCGTATTCGCCGTCGTGCTTTTGGTGAAGAACCACTTTTTGCCTATTTTTGGGAAAAGGAGCAGGAAGGCAGGAAGCTCCGGGTTCTTCTGGCCGCCAAAATCAACAGGATACCGGCGGAAGAGTGGAAGGAGAGAATCTGATGGAGAGCTACCGGATGGCCGCGGTGGGAGAGGCAGACAGCATCATCGGCTTTCTTGCGCTGGGCGTGGAGATTCACCCTGTGACTTCTAGCAGTGAAGCCGCCTCCATTCTGGAAAAACTGGTTAATCCCGAAGAAAAATACGGAATAATCTTTATTACTGAAACGGTGGCAGAAGAGATAATGGACCGGATTGCCGCCCTGGGGGAGCGGGCGTTTCCCACTGTAGTCCTCATCCCTTCAAACAGGGGCGGCAAGGGTTACGCCTTGGAAAGAATCAGGAGAATTGTCGAACGTGCGGTAGGAGCGGATATACTCATGGGGAAAGAGGGGCGTCAGCAATGAAGAGAGGGAAAATAATCAAAGTATCCGGTCCCCTGGTTGTGGCCGAGGGGATCCCGGGGATCAGGATGTACGATATTGTACGCGTAAGTGAAGAACGGCTGATTGGTGAGGTTATTGAAATCAGGGGCGACAGATCCTGGATCCAGGTTTACGAAGAAACCACAGGCCTGGGCCCGGGCGAGCCGGTGGAGACCACCGGGCATCCGCTCAGTGTTGAGTTGGGACCGGGGTTAATCGAGGCGATTTATGACGGAATTCAACGGCCACTGGATGCCATCTCCGCCCAAGGAGGAGACAGGATCACCAGGGGGATCGAAGTCCCCGGCCTTTCCAGAGAGAAGAAATGGGAATTTACTCCCCGCCTCAGCGAAGGCGCCCTGGTACAACCCGGCGATATCTTGGGCGTAGTTCAGGAGACCACCCTGGTGGAACATAGAATAATGGTCCCGCCCGGGGTGGAAGGCCGTCTGGTTCAGATTAGAGCAGGGGCCTTTACCGTGGAAGAGACCATCGCCAAAGTGGAGACAAAGGAAGGGGTCCGGGAGCTTACTCTCATGCAACGCTGGCCGGTCCGGCGGGAACGGCCATACCGGGAGAAACTGGCGCCTACCCAGCCGCTGACCACAGGCCAAAGAGTAATCGATACTTTCTTCCCCGTCGCCCTGGGCGGGACGGCTTCAATCCCCGGGCCTTTTGGCAGCGGGAAGACGGTTGTTCAACACCAGCTGGCCAAGTGGGCCAGTGCCGACATTATCGTCTATGTCGGCTGCGGCGAGCGGGGCAACGAAATGACCGACGTCTTAAATGAATTCCCGCGCCTGCAAGACCCCAATTCCGGTGAACCGTTAATGAAAAGAACGGTGCTGGTGGCGAATACTTCCGATATGCCGGTGGCTGCCAGGGAAGCCTCGATCTATACAGGAATTACGATTGCCGAGTATTTCCGGGATATGGGCTATAGCGTAGCAATTATGGCCGACTCCACTTCCCGTTGGGCGGAGGCGTTACGGGAGATGTCCGGCCGTCTGGAAGAGATGCCCGGTGAAGAAGGATACCCGGCTTACCTCGGTTCACGCCTGGCCGACTTCTACGAACGGGCCGGCCGGGTCGTCTGCCTCGGCAGCCCGCAGCGGGAAGGCAGCGTAACTGCGGTCGGCGCGGTTTCGCCGCCCGGCGGCGACCTTTCCGAACCGGTTACCCAGGCGACCTTAAGGGTGGTCAAGGTGTTTTGGGGTTTGGACTCCGTATTGGCTTACCGCCGCCATTTCCCCGCTATTAACTGGTTGAACAGCTATTCTCTTTACGAGGACCGGTTGGACGAGTATTACCGGCGGGAAGTGGGTGAAGAATGGCTCGCCCTCCGGAACAGGGCCATGCGTCTCCTGCAGGAAGAGGCGGAACTGGAAGAGATCGTCCGCCTTGTCGGGGTCGACGCCCTTTCCGACCGGGATCAATTGGTCTTGGAAGCCGCCCGCTCGATCCGGGAAGATTTCTTGCACCAGGATGCCTTTCATGAGGTTGATACCTACTGCTCCCTTACCAAGCAATACAAGATGCTCCGTCTGGCAATGGCCTTTTATGATGTGGGGCAAAGATTGCTGAGGGAAGGCGTTTCTTTGGCTAAGATCCGGAACCTCCCCATCAGGGAAGAGATCGGACGGGTCAAATATATACCGGAAGACCGGCATGAAGAGATTGACAGGCTCTATGACGAACTACAGGCGTATACCGGGGAGACCCTGGGCGGAGGTGAGGAAAATGTTTAAAGAATACCGGACCGTACGTGAACTGGTAGGACCGTTAATGCTTGTGGAAGAGGTCGAAGGGGGCAAATACGGGGAACTGGTAGAGATCGAACTGGCAAGCGGAGAGATCCGCAGAGGGCGTGTTTTGGAGGTCGACGGCGATATTGCCCTGGTCCAGCTCTTTGAGGGCCCCACCGGTCTGGATCTCTACGAAAGCAAGGTGCGTTTTCTCGGGAGAAGTATTGAACTGGGCGTTTCCCCGGAGATTTTGGGACGGGTCTTTGACGGCTTGGGACGGCCCAAAGACGGCGCTCCGCCCATCATCCCCGAGCGGCGGTTGGATATTAACGGGGCGCCAATGAACCCCTACACCCGGGACTATCCGTCGGAGTTTATTCAAACGGGAATCTCCGCCATTGACGGGCTGAACACCCTGGTCCGCGGTCAGAAACTGCCGATTTTTTCCGGCTCGGGCCTGCCCCATGCCCGGCTGGCGGCGCAGATCGCGCGCCAGGCCAAGGTTTTGGGGGCGGAAGAGAAGTTCGCCGTGGTCTTTGCCGCCATGGGGATTACTTTTGAAGAGGCCGACTATTTTATCAGCGATTTTCAGAGGACCGGCGCCATTGAACGGGCGACGCTCTTTATCAACTTGGCCAATGACCCGCCCATCGAGCGTAACGCCACCCCGCGGATGGCGTTGACGGCAGCGGAATACCTGGCCTTTGACCTGCAAATGCATGTTTTGGTAATTCTCACGGACATGACCTATTACGCGGAAGCCCTGCGCGAGATCTCCGCCGCCCGTAAAGAGGTGCCCGGGCGCCGCGGTTACCCCGGCTACCTCTATACCGACTTGGCCACCATTTACGAGCGGGCCGGACGGATTAGGGGGAAGAAGGGCTCGATTACCCTCCTGCCGATCCTTTCCATGCCTGAGGATGACAAAACCCATCCCATCCCCGACCTGACCGGATATATTACGGAGGGACAGATCATTCTCAGCCGTGAGCTTCACCGGAAAGGGATTTATCCCCCGATTGACGTTTTGCCTTCGTTATCACGGCTAAAAGACAAGGGGATCGGCGCGGGAAAAACCAGGGAGGACCATGCCGATACCATGAACCAGCTCTTTGCCGCCTATGCCAGGGGAAAGGAAGCCAAAGATCTGGCGGTGATCCTCGGCGATGCTGCCCTGACCGATCTGGACCGGATATTTGCCCGTTTCGCCGAAGAGTTTGAAGAGCGCTACGTGAAACAGGCGGAAGATGAAAACCGGAGTATTGAAGAGACCCTTAGCATCGGTTGGGAACTTCTCTCCCTGATCCCCCGCGGCGAACTGAAGCGGATTCGCGACGAGTACCTCAATAAATACCTGCCGGAACCGGAAAAGGAAAAAACGGCCGGAACAGGTTGAGCGGGAACCGGAGAGTGAGGAGTTGAAGAAATGAAGCTGCAAGTGAACCCCACCAGAATGGAACTCCTGCGCTTAAAGAAACGCCTGCGGGTGGCTGTGCGCGGTCACAAGCTGTTAAAGGATAAACTGGACGAGTTAATGAAAAACTTCCTCGAATTGGTCGAAGAGAACAGGCGTCTCCGGACCGAAGTGGAAGAAGGCCTTACCCGGGCGTTCAGGGGTTTTGCCATGGCTAGAGCGGTCCTTTCCTGGAGCTACCTGGAGACCGCCTTGGGCGCCCACAGGGAGCGGCGGGGGGTCACGGCAAAACCGGTCATCAAAATGAATATGGAAACCCCCCACTTTCTCCTGGACGATAAAGGAGAAAAACAGAATATCTACCCTTACGGACTGGCTAAAACCACCGGCGATCTGGACGAAGCTGTGCGCCGGTTGCATGCGGCCTTCCGGCCCTTGATCCAACTGGCCCAGGTGGAAAAGACCGTAGAGTTGATGGCCGGGGAGATAGAACGGACCCGTAGACGGGTGAACGCCCTGGAATATGTGCTCATCCCGCAACTGGAGGAACAGGCCAGGTATATCACAATGAAACTCGAAGAAAACGAACGGGGGAACTTGGTACGTCTGATGAAGGTGAAGGAGATTGTCGGGTACAGTAAATAGGCTCGCGCGTGCGCGGTAGGCTTGCGCCCGGCAGCCTGTCGCCCGGCAACCTGCCGCAGGCAGGCAAATACCGGGGAAAAAGACCGGCAAAAAACGCAAAAACCAAAGACTTCATAGATATCATCAGAAATAAGACAAATAAGAAAAAAGAGAAAGAGAAGAAAGAGGCCGCTGCAAAGCGGCCTCTTATCTTATTGGCATTTTCTATTGGTTTATTGGTAAAGGCGCAGTCGCCTGCCGTCGGGCCTATAAAGTCAACCGGCTTATAGCTTATACCACACAGTTCTCCCGGCTTAACCGGGAAATCCCGCTAATCAAAGCGGAGCTCGGCCAGGTCATGCTGCTGCCAACTGCGGTTGAACCCCTTCACCGGGTAAAGCTGGGTTTTGCGGAAGAGGCCGTCATTATCGGCAAGCGCGATATTCCAGCCGATGCTCTTTCCTGCCAGGTCCATACCGGGGATTTGGACGGCGAATTCGAGGATTGTCCCGTCTTCGCTCCAGGCCGTCTCCACTTTCCCGCCGGGGAAACCGACGTCAAATTTCTTTCCGACCAGAGCCCGCATCTGCCGGAAGATCTTATCGGTCTTGAAGAACAATTCCACACAGTCATTTTCGTGGGGTTGGCCGGCTCTGATATTGGTTTTGTTGTCTGTCCGGCGTACCAGGCCGTAAACGGTATCACCCTGGTAAAGCAGGACCCAGCTGCCGCTGCAGTCATCGGCGGGCGGGGGTACCTGGTTGGTCGAGTTCAACTGGTTGAAAGCGAACGGGTAAATGATCCCCTTCTTCCAAATATCCTCATCGATTTTACCGTCGATTACCGGGGCTTTATCGATCTTCTTGGCCAGAAAAGCCGGGAATTCCGCCAGACTCTTGGTGATCGGCTCGTGGGTGTTCTTCCCTGGCAGCAGGAAGACGATCTCCGCCAGATCATGCTGCTGCCAACTGCGGTTGGCCCCGGGAATGGGATAGAGTTGAGTTTTGCGGAAGAGGCCGTCATTGTCGGCTAATGCGATATTCCAACCCAGGTTTTTACCGGCCAGATCCATATCGGGGATTTGGACGGCGAATTCGAGGATTGTCCCGTCTTCGCTCCAGGCCGTCTCCACTTTCCCGCCGGGGAAACTGACGTCAAATTTCTTTCCGACCAGGGCCCGCATCTGCCGGAAGGTCTTATCGGTCTTGAAGAACAGTTCCACACAGTCATTTTCGTGGGGTTGGCCGGCTCTGATATGGGTTTTGTTATCTGTCCGGCGCACCAGGCCGTAAATGGTATCTCCTTTGTACAGCAATCGCCAGTCACCGCTGGAGTCATCCGCCGCCGGCGGCCGAAGATCGGTGCTGTTCAACTGGTTGAAAGCGAACGGGTATGTATACGCTCCTTTCCATTCGGCATCACCGATCACGCCGTCAATCACCGGGGCATTCTCAGCGGGCGCCACGTAAAAAGGCATAACCGACCAGGGATCTGCGGCCAGAGCCCCGGAGACCGGAGATAAAACCAGACAAATTACGGCCGCAAAAAAGAGAATTTTTTTCATCTTTACCCTCCTTCAGTATTTGTTTTATGGTAAAGCTTCAGTTTATGGCGGCAGGGAATGACCGCCGTCGCGACTGAAGCCTTCCACCAAAGCTTTTCTGTTCTCGGAGGAGAATACACAGGAAATTACCTACCAAACCTGGGAGAAAGTTATCCACTATTATATAGTATAAGATTTTTGGCCGGGAGGATCAAGCCTGATTTTACGAGAAAACAGGGAATTAACGGGGAACAGCCGGTAAAACTTCATACGGAATAAAGATTTCCGAAATATAACAGATTATAAGCTTATAAACCCGGCGGTCTTGGTTACGGGATACTAAGCCAAATAGTACTGGCCAAGGTAACGGGAAATTTTATCATTGAAAAAAGCAGGAAAATTACCTTCTATAGAGAATATTTGTTAATATGGTAAATTAGGTATACTTATATATGCAGCATTACTTATATGCAGCATTACCCGGAACTTTTTAAGGTAAGTAATTATCTATTAGGAAAGGAAGGTGAGGATAAGGAAAACATAATCTTTTCTCTCAACAAGCAGGCATTGAGGTTGAGAGGTAATAATGATTAAAAATTTGAGGGAGGATGATTGGTTTGACATTAAGGTCAAGAATTGTCACGATTCTCATTACCGCTCTGTTGCTTGTAGCCATGGCTTTGCCGGTGGCGGCGGCAAATCTCATCACCAACGGAGAATTTGACAACGGGACCGACGGTTGGCGGATGCAGATGCAGAGCGGCGCGATCTGCACCTTTGATGTGGTCCAGGATGCCGGTATGTCCGGAGCCAACGCCGCGAAGATGACCATCAGGAGAGGCGGCCAACTCCATTGGCATGTGGAGTGCATGACCTTCTTCGAAATGGAGAAAGACAAGACCTACCAGCTGAGCTTCATGGCTAAAGCCGCGAAAGACCGGCAAATTACCGTCATGATTCAGCGGGATTTCAGCCCGTATACACCTTATGTGGAAGAAAAAATTGATATCACTACCGAACCCAAGATGTACACAATTACCTGGGTATCAGAGGCTGACGATCCGAACACCCGTCTCAATTTCGGCTTGGGCGGCAACAGCAACGATGTATGGTGGGACAATGTCTCCATCGTTGAAGTCGGCGCCGATGGCGCAGCGCCAGTCGCTGAAGTTGAAGAAGTGGTCGAGGTCGAGGAAGAAGCGGCCGTTGCCGAGGTCGAGGAGCCGGTAGCCGAAAAGCCCGCGAAAAAGATGAATACCGCCTTGATCATCGCCGGTGTTGTGGCCGTCCTCGCCCTGCTCTTGCTGGGTAAGAAGTAATAAATAGGGGCCCGGTAGCGGGATATAGAAAACCACAACAAAAAACCCCATTCCGGGAATAAACTCCGGGGTGGGGTTTTTTACATTGCGATGTTGCGTTCGGTATTGGTCTTTCAATTATCAACGGCCGACGGGAGTTCCGCCCGGGCGGTTTCATCGATCAGGTTATACTGGCCGGCCAAGTTGAAGTAATTCATGAGCAGGGAGGGAGAAAGGCGGGTGATCTTGGCGATCTTGGGTACCGGCATCTTTTTATTATAGAGTTGTACAGCCTGTTGAAAACGGTGGTAAAGACGGCGGACATTTTTCAGATCCCAACCGTAGCGGGCGGCCGCTTCGTGTTCAGAGGCCCCCTCCAGGAGAAGCCGGAGGATCTCCAGCCGGCTAACCCGGCAGCGCCCGATATTCTTGATCTGCCCCCGTGTACCCACGAACTCTCCTTTCCTATGTAGCTCTGCTATATCCCGGCAGATTGTACTCAGACTACAGGTCAGTATGTTGGCCAGGTCCTCATAGGTGAGGGTGGCTCCCGCCTGGTTGGCCTCGGCCACCAGACGTTTTAACCGGTGCCGCCGGAGCCCGGCCACACCGTGGCGCTGCAGAATCTCTTCATCCTCAGGCGCGGTCAGCGTGAGCTCCACTTCAATGTGTTGACTCCGGGATAGCGGCGTCCCGGAAGGCACGCTTTTTTTTACCCCCCAAAAGCTCAGCTTACCGGAGAAGGAGAAAGAACCGTCGGAATTAGCCATTTTGACCGCACCCCGCTTCGTTCTCAATTATTTTATATTTTCATGAGACGCCTTGTTTGCGTCATCTTCACAGAAGATTCTTGTTGCAAAGCACAAAAACCAAATCCGGGCAGGCCCGGTATTCATTATTTGTATGTTTTTCACAGAAGCTTGTGGCATATGATTCTTCAATCTTCGTTGTAAAGGGTTGCAACAGTTATATTATTCTCGGCATCCCCTAAATTTCCTCTTTTTCCGGGAAGGGCCGGGTAAAAGAAGTTGGCGGGGCCACCGGGATCTCCAGAGGAACCCGCCTTTCCCTGTGTTTCCAACCATGTAACCCGGGTCTCAGACGCTCATATGGCGCTTTAGAGGGTTAATATCCCCGCCCGGCGCCGTAGATAGGAGATGGGGGAAAGGATGTATTGCAAGTAAGGTCATAGACAAAAAAAGACCTCCTGCCGGAGCAGAAGGTCTTTTTTGACTGGACTTACCAGATGACGGTTTACCAGAAGCCGATCTCGCAGATGAAGCCGAAGCTGCCGTCGGTCCGGTAGAAGGCGGTCAGGTTCGGGCCGGCTTCGTATTTACCATAGAGCTCGAGAACGCTGGCATCTGCCGGGTCCCCATCG
>JAAYIC010000094.1 GCA_012735195.1 Bacillota bacterium | reverse complement strand
GAAAGTGGGTATGCTCGTTGCGCAGCTGTGGAATATTGACAAGCTGCGCGACAACATGAGCGACGAGTACGGGGTCATCCTCTTCCCCATGGGGCCGCGGATGAAAGAATACACCTCCGAGGCCACTCTGCACCACTTCAAAGTCTTCCCGGTCACCGTGAAGAACCCGAAAGAAGTGGCGATTGTGGAGAACGAAATGACCGAACCGTACGAAGTCGGCGGCGAACTGCAGCTCTTGGAAGAAAAGAACGAAGAATGGCTGGAGATGCGGGTGACCGATGAGGAGTCGATCCAGATCGTCCAGATGATCTGGGATAAGAACATCAGCGTCTTCAACCTGCAAGAGGCCTTCGGCATCATGGATATCTTCTACACCATCGACTGGGAACTCCAGACCGGAAACAGCACACCGCAGGCGGCGGTGGAAGAGTACGCCCAGGAGGCCCAGATGCGGATTAACGACTCCTTAGTGCTTTAGTCGCCGGTTCCACGAAGCGGTGTCGCCACCCGTTTCGTAATCGTGGTGACGCATTTCTGACGGCCGGAAGAGCGGGCAACACGCTCTTCCGGCCTCCTTAGGCGCCGGGTTTGCCCTGTCTTTGCTCGTCCGCGCCATCTCTTCGCGTGACGCAATCCACAGGCCCGGCGCTGGTATTTTCCACCGTTCCCGAAGAAGGATCCGTTTCCATCATGCCGGCCATTGCCTATAGCAGGCCGGGATATGGGAAGGAAGAGAGAAAAGGGGGGTTTAAGCCTTGAAAAAACACAAGTTATTCTTGGTGCTTCTTGCAGGAATAATCTTTGTTCTCCTGGCGGTTGCCATGGTGGCCGGCGGGAAAGAGAAGAAATACGATTTTGGCGGCCGGACCATTACTTATGCGACCTGGTGGGAGCTTAAGCCGCAGCCGGGCCGGTCGGAACGGGAGGATCTGCGGCTGCAGAGGGAAGCGGAGGTCGGGAAGGAATATAACGTGAAAATTGATTACCTGACCGTTCCCTGGGGCGAATTTACGGCCAAATATATCACAACCGTGATGGCAGGGGATGCCATGGCCGACATTGTCAGTGTTCAGGTTTGCTGGTTCTATCCGACACTACTGATGAATAATTGCTGTCTCTCCCTATCCTCTTTGGGCGTTTTTGATTTTGACGCGCCCAAGTTCCAAAGGGAGAGTATAGAATTTGCCACCCTGGACGGGGAGGTCTACGGCTACGAGATTGGGAGGATCGAGCCCAGAGGGGTGATCTTCTTTAACAAATCCATGTTTGAACGGGAAGGACTCCCCAATTTGTATGAGATTTTCTTCAATTACGAGTGGACCTGGGATAAGATGCTCGAGTTTGCCAAGAAAGTAACAAAAGATACCGACGGCGACGGGATTGTTGACCAATGGGGGATTGGCGGCGCCACTGGCCGGCTTTGGGGCGGTTTCGTTTTCTCCAATAATGCCCATTTTGTCGATATATCCGACAAGTGGAATCCCCGGTTCAGTATGGGCGATCCTAATACCCTCGAAGCCCTCCAGGCTTTTCAGGATTTTGCCATAAAACACGAGGTTATGCTGGTAAAACCGGAAGGAGCCCCATATGACTACCCGGTCCAGGCCTTCCTCGACGGGAAATTGGGTATGCTCTGCGCTCAAGTTTGGAACCTTGACAAGATGCGGGACAACATGAACGATGAGTACGGGATAGTTTTATTCCCCATGGGACCACAGATGAAGGAATATACAGCGGAGGCTACCGGCCACCACATCCGGACCTTCCCGGTGACCGTCAAGAACCCAGAACAGGTGGCCATCGTGGAAGATGCCTTGACCGAACCTTATGAAGTCGATGGTGAACTGCGGGTTATCGAAGAGAAGAATGAAGAATGGTTGGAAATGCGGGTAACCGACGAAGAATCAATCCGGGTGATCCAGATGATCTGGGACAAACAGTTGAGTGTCTTTAATTTACAAGAAGCCTTTGGGATCATGGATATCTTCTATACCCTCGAGTGGGAGCTGGAACACGGGATCAAAACGCCACGGGCGGCGGTGGAAGAAGTTTCCCAGGAAGCCCAGATGCGGATTAGTGATTTCTTGTTGCTTTAGTCGGCGGTTACACCATGTGGTACCGGTAACCATCTCATTGGTGTCCCTGGTGTTTTGTTCCATTTGGCAGCCGGGAAAGCGGGGCAACGCGCTTTCCCGGCTGTCAAGCGCCGGGTTTGCCTTGTCTTTCCCCGTTCGCGCCGTTGTTTTAGCGTGACGAAATTCCCAGCAAACCCGGGGCGGTATTTTCCGCATCGTTCCCGAAGGAGGACCCATTTTCATTATACCGGTTATTACCTGCAGAGGACCGGAATAGGGGAAGGCACAGGAAAAAAGGGGGGATTAAATTTTGAAGAAAAACAGGCTATTGCTGGTAATTTTTGGGGGATTACTCGTTATTGGCCTGGCTGTTGCCATGGTGGCCGGGAAAGAGAAGAAATACGATTTTGGCGGCCGGACCATTACTTATGCCACCTGGTGGGAGTATAAGCCGGAGCCGGGCCGGTCGGAACGGGAAGACCTGCGGCTGCAAAGAGAAGCCGAGGTCGGGAAGGAATATAATGTGAAAATTGATTACCTGACCATTCCCTGGGGCGAGTTTACGGCCAAATATATTACCACCGTGATGGCAGGGGATGCCATGGCCGACATCGCCAGCGTCCAGATTGACTGGTTCTATCCGACACTGCTGATGAATAATTTCTGCCTCAACCTTTCCGCGCTGAATGTCTTTGATTTTACCGCCCCCAAGTGGCAGAGGGAGACCGTGGACTTTGCCACCCTTGACGGGGATGTCTATGGCTATGAGATCGGGAGGATCGAGCCCAGGGGGGCAATTTTCTTCAACAAAACCATGTTTGAGCGGGAAGGGCTGCCCAACTTGTATGATGTCTTCTTCAATTACGAGTGGACCTGGGATAAAATGCTCGAGTTCGCCCAGAAACTGACGAAGGATATCGACGGCGACGGGATCATTGACCAGTGGGGGATTGGCGGCGCCACCGGCAAGGTCTGGTGCGGCCTGCTCCTCTCCAATGACGCCCATTTTATTGATATTTCCGACAAAAGGAACCCCCGGTTCAGCATGGGCGATTCCAATGCCATCGAAGCCCTCCAGTTCTTCCAGGATTTGGCCATAAAATACAAGGTTATGCTGGTCAAACCGGAAGGGGCTCCCTATGATTACCCGGTCCAGGCCTTCCTCGAGGGGAAACTGGGGATGCTCTCCGCCCAGTTCTGGAATATCGATAAGATGCGGGAAAATATGAAAGATGAGTACGGGATAGTTCTCTTCCCCATGGGGCCGAAGATGAAGGAATATACGGCGGAGGCCTCCGGCCATCACCTGAGGACTTTCCCGGTCACCGTCAAGAACCCGGAACAGGTGGCCATGGTGGAGGATGCCTTGACCGAACCTTATGAAATCGACGGCGAGTTGCGGGTGATCGAAGAGAAGAACGAAGAATGGCTGGAAATGCGGGTGACCGATGAGGAGTCGATCCAGGTCGCCCAGATGATCTGGGATAAACAGCTGAGCGTCTTTAACTTCCAGGCCGCCTTTGGGATCATGGATATCTTCTATACCATTGAGTGGGAGTTGGAGCACGGGCACAATACACCGCGGGCGTCGGTGGAAGAGTATTCCCAGGAGGCCCAGATGCGGATTAATGACTATATGTCCCCGTTATAATTGCACCTGGCAGTACCTACCGGGCAAAGCGCTTACACCGCGTTTCGGCGACCCCCCAAGAGAGCGGCGGAAGAAATCCGTCAGCGCCGGTGATACGCTTACCTTGCTGACCTGGGTATTAAAGGCGGCCAAAAGCCGCCTTTTTCTTCCGTTTCCCGCCGCCGCGCCTTCCAGGGGGATGGTTGCAACATTGCGCCGGGGGTTTCTCCTGCAGGGGGGCTCCCGGTGTCCGGGGCTGCCCTGTACCGGGGGTTCCTTCAGCAATGTAGGTTCTCCCTGCGCCTGCCGGCGGCATGGGAACAAAAAGCCAGGAAAGGCGTTTATTTACCAGGAAACCGGCGCAATTTTATGAGCTTTCCGGTTCCCATCTTTTTGCTCAGAGAAGGCGGGCCAGAGAAAAAGGTTAACACGGGAATTTGGTCCAATATAGACAGGGGGAGGTAAAACAGAGTGAAAGCCATCTACTGTCGTGAACTGCAGGCCTATTTTTCTTCTCCGGCCGGGTACGTTTTTATCGGGTTTTTTCTTTTAATTTCCGGTTTCTTTTTTGCCCTGACCAATTTGCTCCCCGGCAATTCTGATTATATTAATACCCTTGGCAGTATTACCTTTATCTTCTTGATTGTGGTGCCGCTGCTCACCATGAAACTGCTGGCTGAAGAGATGCGGCACAAGACCGACCAGTAGCTTTTGACCTCCCCGCTGAGGATCGCCGATATTGTTGTCGGCAAATACCTGGCAGCGGTGACCGTCTTTTTTCTCACCCTTTTAATCACCAGCATCTACCCGTTGATTATGAATTTCTACGGCTATATTGCGGTATGGGAGATTGTCGGGGGTTATATCGGCTTTTTCCTGCTGGGGGCATGCTTCATCGCCGTTGGCCTCTTTATTTCCTCATTAACCAACAACCAGGCGGTGGCGGCGGTTGCGACCTTTGCCACGCTCCTATTCATCTGGATTATTGACTGGGTGAAACAGGGTATCCCCACCAGCAGGATTGCCGGGCTCATCTTTGCCGGGATCCTGATGGCCGGGGTGACGGCTTTTGTCTATTTCAATCTCCGCAATATCCTTGCCGCCGGTCTGACCGGCCTGCTGGGGGCGGCGGTTGTTCTCACCGTTTATTTGGTTAATCCCCTTTTCTATCATGGCCTGACCATCAGGTTCCTTGACTGGTTTTCCCTGCTCCAACGGTTTCAGGGGTTTGCCATGGGGATCCTCAGTCTTAATTCTATCCTGTACTACCTTAGTTTTTGCTTTGCCTTTATTTTCTTGACCATCCGGGTAATTGAGAAGAGAAGATGGAGCTGAAAAAGGGGGGAGAGGGATGAAAAACCTGAAGATCTTGGCGTCTTTTCAAACCAGGAAGTTTAAGTACGGTGGACATGCCGCCTTGCTTGCGGCAATTGTCCTTGCCTTGTTGATTGTTATAAACCTCCTGGCCGAACAGGTCCCGGTGAAGATCGATCTTACGGAAAACCGTATGTTTACCCTATCCGGGCAGACATTGCAGATCCTGGACCGGCTGGAAGAGGATGTGGTCATCTACGGGGTGGCCGAGCCCGGGAAAGAAGACCGTATGGTGGATGAGGTGGTCCAGAGGTATAGCCGCCGCTCGCCGCGGGTTTCCGTGGAATATCTTGACCCCTATCGGCAGCCGGCCTTTATCCGGCAGTTTGACCCGGAAGGGAAGGGGATCCGCGAAGGCAGCTATATTGTGGTTAGCGGGGATAAATACCGGGTTATTGACAAATGGGATTTGTTTAATATCAATTATCAGAACCCCTTTCAGCCGGAAGTAACAGGGCTGGTGGCGGAAGAGCGTTTTACCAGCGCGATCATGTATGTTACCGCAGAAAAAAACCCGGTGGTCTATGCGCTGAAAGGCCACGGCGAAGAAGACCTCCCGTTTAATCTCCGGGAAAGGCTGCGTCATGAGAATTACGAATTAAAAGAGTTGACCCTGGTGGCAAAGGAGAAACTCCCTGAGGATCTCGATCTGTTGCTGGTCTTCTCGCCGAAAAGGGATTTAACCGCGGAAGAAGAAGGGAAAATCCGGGAGTATCTTGCCGCCGAAGGCCGCGCCCTTTTTATTCTCGACTGGTATGTAGCGGATTTGCCCAACTTCCAATCGCTCCTGCGGGGTTATGGCTTGAAACTGCAGCCGGTGGTGATTGTGGAGGGAGATGCCGGGCGCCATGCGGGCAACCCGGCATGGTTGTTGCCGGAGATGAAGGAGCACGAGATTTTAACCCCCTTGGTCAACGAGAGGATGCCGGTGTTGTTTCCACTGGCGCAGGCCATTGAGGTTTTGGAGGTGCGCCGGCGCTCATTGGAGTTCACGCCCTTGTTGACCAGTTCCGCCAAGTCATGGGGGAAGGTTAGTCCCAACCCAACCACTGCAGAGAAGGAACCGGGTGACCTGGAAGGGCCCTTTACAGTTGCCATGGCTGTTGTCGACAAGGAATGGACCGAAGCCACCGGGGAACTGGAAAGCAGACTGGTGGTGACGGCCAATTCCCGTTTTCTCATACCCCAATTCCTCCTGCAGGTTCCCGGCAACCTCAATTTCATCATGAACTGCCTGAACTGGCTCTCCGACCGGGAGGAGGTCATTTCTATTAGCCCGCGGAGCCTGATCCATCTGAGCCTCCGGATGAGCGGCTGGCAAAAACTCACATACTCCGGGATCGTAGTAATTCTTATTCCCCTGTTGGCGTTGGGGACCGGAGTTGTGGTGTGGTTGAGGAGGAGACATCTATGAGCAGACCCAAATTACTGCGGAGCATCATTTTTCCCCTGGCCTTGCTGGTAGCAGCCGGCGGGGTCTATTTTTACCTCATGCACCGGCAGGGGGCGGAGGAACCGGCAGTGGACGACGACCGGATCGTTTTAAGCAAACACGAGAAGAACGCGGTTCTCCGGATGGAACTGGAAACAACCGCCGGCCGGGTAGTGCTGGTCAAGGGGGACGGGGAGTGGCAAGTGGAGGAGCCTTACCCGGTTACCCTCAACCAGGCCAGGGTCGATGATATCGCCTACAGTTTTAGCCGGCTTTTTGCCGAACGGGTGGTGGAGGAAGACCCGGAAGATCTTGGCCTCTATGGGCTGGAGAAACCCAGGGCTACAGCGCGCGCGGTTTTGGAAGACCAAAGCGAGCTTCTCTTTTACCTTGGGGACAAGACCTCCGTTGGTGACTCCTATTATTTGCAGGTGGGGGGTTCGCCTGTGGTCTATACGGTCTGGCGGACCCACGGGGACAACTTCCAGGCCGCCCTAGATGACCTGCGCGAACGCCGCCTCCCCCGGGTCATCCCGGAGCAGGTGGAGTATTTCCGGAGAAAATGGCCGGGCGTGCCGGAGATTGAGATCCGGAGGACTCCCGAACTGGCCGAGGGTGAGGAGGAGACCGAATTCCGCCTCGGCTTCTGGCAGATGGAACTACCCTATGCCCGGCCCCAGTGGGTGGAAGGAACCGAATTCACCAAGGCTATCCAGGGGCTTTCCATGTTGTGGATCGACGAGTTTGTCGATGACCACCCGACGGACCTGGCCCGTTACGGCTTGGCCAACCCCAGGGGTGAGCTTCTCGTGCAGGCGGGGGAGAATACCCTGCACCTCTTTTTCGGGGAGGAAAAACAGGACGGCCTGGTCTATTTTAAAAGCGTTGATGCGGACAATGTCTACGCCATGCGCAAAAGCCGCCTTTCACTTATGGAGATGAAGCCCTTCGCCTTGGTGGAAAAGTTCATCCTTCTGGCCTTTATTGACAAAGTGGAAGAGGTTGTTGTTGAGGCCGGGGAAGAGGAATATACCCTCACCATTGAGCGGTTAGAAAAGCCCAAGGCCAAGAGGGGAAAGAAGGAAGAGGAGGAAAGCGCGGCAATATACCGGATAAACGGCCGGGAGATGGAAGAAGAGACCTTTAAAAAGTTGTACCAGGAGATCATCGGGCTGCGGGTGGATACGGAGAACGACCGGAAGCCGGTGGCCGGCGAACCCGAAATCCGGGTGAATTTCGTCTTTAGTACCAGCGATCGCCAGAAGATCAGCTATGGCTTCGTTCCTTACGATAAAGATTTTTACGTGGTTATCCGCGATGGTACGGCCGATTTTCTCATCGCCAGGAACCGGGTGGAGAAGATGCTGGCCGCGGTGCGGGCCCAGGCCCTGCTATAATCCGGGTATTTGCTCCGGATCTGTCTCCGTCCCGGGCGGCGCCTCCTCCTCTGCAGGGGCTGCCCCGGATTGGGATAATTCGATATCCACCGTAGCAAAGGGAGGCGCCTCCCCTTCCGGGCGACCGGCGCCGGCTTCCGGGCCTGTTTGGATGAGCCCGCCGATAATGATGGGGGTTTGCAGGTCAATCTCTTCAATATACCGGCGGACCTGGTTTTTACCCTCCTGGAGATTGTCGCCGTCCTGATCCTGGTGGCGGCTCTTCTTGCCCTGGTGGGGCCGCCGGTTATGAAGCGCCTGGATGAAGGCAGGGTGAAAACCGCCCAGGCGCAGTTGGCCATGTTAAAAGGCGCCCTGGACTTCTACCGGCTTGACACGGGGACCTATCCCAGCACCGAAGAGGGGTTGGCCGCCCTTGTCCGGAAACCGGAGGCAGGCTCTCCCCGTTGGCAAGGGCCTTATCTCGACGGTCCTGTTCCGGAAGACCCGTGGGGTAACCCTTATGTCTACCGCTACCCCGGGGAGCGCAACCCGGAGGGCTTTGACCTTTACTCGCTGGGAGCCGACGGGAGAGAGGGAGGAACCGGGATCAACGCGGAAATTAGATTGCCCGGGATTGAAGAAGGGGGTATCTCCGAGGGTGTCATGGAGTACTGAGGGGGAGGCCGGTTTCACCCTTCTGGAAACCGTGGCCGTTCTTTTACTGGTGGTTTTATTGGCTTCCCTCGTTCTTCCCCGTTTTGATGCTGGGGATTCTAACCGTCCTGCAGAATACCGCTGCTTTTTCCCGGCGCAGTTATATGCGGGGAGACAAGGAGCGGGTTATCCGCCTGCTCATCCGCAGGCTGGAACAGGTCTTGGACGCCGCCTATTTCTGCCCGTATACCGGGGGGGAGTTGCCGTTGTTAAACGGTGACCCGCAGGGCTTTTCTTTACCGGTAAGCCGGCAAGGGGTGCCGGGACGGGCCGGTTTTTCTCTCCGCCACGGAGATCTGGTTTACCGGTGGGAGGGGATCCGGGACGGGGAGGTTCGGGAAAAAACCATCGTCACCGGGATGTCGGGAGCGGTCTTTTCCTATCTGGACGGGAAGACCGGGGTCTGGCTCCCTTTCTGGCAGGAAGATTACTACCCGCGCCTGGTTCGCCTGCATCTGAATTGGCGGGAGGAAACGGGGGAAAGCCCTCCGCTCCCTGATCTTATCCTTCCGGTACTGGTGGGGACGGAGTATGGTGTTGAATAGGGGGAAGAGGGGAGCCGTCTTGCTGGCTGTCACCTGGGTTTTACTGATCCTGACCGGGATCTTGCTCACCCTGGGTTACCAGGCACAATTGGAAAGTCTCCTTTATACCCAGTACAAAGAGGAACTGGAAATAAAAACAGCCGCCCGGAACCTGCTGCAGTTGGTAATTCACCGCCTGCAACACGATGACAGCGATTATGACGCCCCGGGGACAATCGATTTCCCGTATGCCCTCGCCGCCGAATCATGCTGTACTTATACTGCGGAAGTGGAACTCTGGGACGAAGGGAGCCGCTTCAATTTGAATAACACCCCGGCCTATATGTGGCGGTCCTTTTTTGAAGATGTCCCGGAATACTACGCCTTTGTGCACCAGTGGTTTTTCTCCCGGGATGCCTCTGTTTACAGTACGCCGGCGGTGGTCCGGCAAAATTACCTGTTTACGGTAGAAGAACTATACAGACTGCCGGGGGCGGAGGCCATCGCGGCCTATGCGGACATGTTCCGCTCGGAACTTACCGTCTACAGCCCGGCCCTCTTTTACCTGCTGGACGGGGAGACCTTCCTTGCCCTCCTTAAACGGACGGGCG
>JAAYIC010000008.1 GCA_012735195.1 Bacillota bacterium | reverse complement strand
CCGCAGCGCTGTCCAGTTCAAACTCGCCGGCCCTGGTGAAATCCCTACCGCTGACCAAAGGTACGTCCCAGTGGTGATCGGCAACCGTTCCCCAGTTGGTAAAATAGAGATAATCCGGGGGAGTGGCCTCTCTCCCCTTCAGGGTTCCCTGGGCGATCACCCGGGGGTTGCTCAAGGTATCAAAGGCCTGCCAGAACTCGGGGAGTTCCTCCCGGGGAAAGACGGTATCGGTCACAATGGCGGTTTCGCCGATGCGGAAAGGATTCCCGTCATTCTCACCGAGCATGGTATCGATGACTACCCGTAACCCTACCTCCCGCGGTTTCTCGTCCCTGTTGATGATGGTATACTGGATTTTGGCGGTATCCGGAAGCATGGTTGTGGTGCTCTCCACCACCTTTATTTCTTGGATCACCTCGACAGTGTCGAAGCGGCAAACCGTTCTGATGATCCCCTCCTCTTCATCCAGGTCCGGCCCGCTAATCACCTGGCCAAACTCACCGCCGCCGCCTGAACGTTTCCTGGTCCGTCCGCCAAAAATATAATCCCTGCCGTCAATCCGGACCGTCGTATAAGAGGTCCAGGGGTTCTCAAAACCATAGATCAGGGGCTGTTCTTCGTCTCCGCTCCGGTAAGGATCACCGCCGGTGACTTTCACTCCGAACCTGCCGGTACCATCAGGAGATCTATTAACCGCCACCGCAATATATTCATTGCTCAGAATCAAACGGTTTGGACCAAGCTGTTCCAAACCCTCGACAACAGAGGGTTCACCGGTTTCTTCAACGATCCCGGCATTTTCGATCCCGACATTTTCCGGGCTTTCTGCCCCGGCGCCGGCAATGACGATGAAGGCCAAAAGGATCAACCAGGCTTTCCAGTAATTTTTCATCTCAAGAATCTCCCCCTTCCGGAGAAAAATAAACGGCATCGCCTAAAAACTCGATTATTGGACGCTCCTCCTGCTGCGAAAAAACCACCTCAACCGTGATCTTGTAAGGTCCGGATGCCGGTTTAAACTGCCAATATCTTGTTACTGTCTTCAGACAATGCTCATCCAGGCGTACATCGCCGGAAGACTGGAGAATCACCGGTTCGGTCAAGAGATTACCGTCGGCCGAAAGAAAAACCTCCAGGCGAATACGGCCTTCGACCATCTCATGCTGAAGGTCCTTATGGTAAGTCATCGGGTGCGATGCCACCATCCCCCCCGCCTCACCTAAAGGAGGAGGCAGCGGTGGTTCCGTATCCCCGCTCTCTTCTGCAGGACCCGGATCCTGGTTTTCACCGGGAACTTCCTGTTCGTGCGTGGGAACCTCAGCCACCTCCCCGGGCACGGGATCAGGGGACGGCGGTTCTTCTTTCTCCACGGGCGGGGCTTGTCGTGGCGCCGGTTGTTCCTGCACCACCTCGGCCATCTCCGCCTTGGCCTCTCTTTCCAGTTGAACCTCTTTTTTCTCTGCCGGAGGGTCTTTTTTCACCGCCGCCGGCCTCTCTGTTACGACCGGCTTTTTTTCTTCTACCACTACCAGCCGGGAGTAGACAGGGATAATCCGGATTTGCCCGGCTTCTACGCCGCCCCAATAGCCCCCCCAATTACAGAGAAGAAAAAGGAGATGTATCCCTGAGGCCAGAAGGAAGGAGTAAAAACTGCGCAGATTATCTTTTAAGCGGAGTTTTCTTCCCACTCCAACTCCCTCGTTTCTATTTTTTTTGCCCGCGTTCATTTGCACTCTTTTCCACTCCGAGAGCGGGAAGGGTAACCCCGGCGGCGGTTATGGCATCCATGACCTGAACCAGTCTCCCATATCTGACCTGGGTGTCGGCGTTGATTATTACCAGTAAATCCGGGCGCTGGGCCACCATCGGTGTTAAGGCGGCCGTCAGTTTCTCCAGGGAAATGGGGTCCGGTTCCTCCAGGAAAACCCGGCCCTCAGGATCCACCGTGACTACCACCCGCTGTTCATCCAAGGCCACAGCCTGTTGGGATTGGGGCAATTCGATCGGAATCCCGGAGACCCCCGTCCGGAAGGTAGTGAAAAACATAAAAAAGGCCACCAGAAAAAAGATTACATCGATCATAGGGACAATGTTCACTCTCGGTTCACGAGGAGGGATCCTTTTAAAGATCATCGTTCCGTCCTCCTGTTCCGGTAAGCTTCCAACAGGTCCTTGGAGAAAAGGTTCATCTGGTCAATCCGGCGTTGCACTAAATTATTCAACCAGTGCAGAATGAAGAGGCTGGGAACGGCGATGACCAAACCGGCGGCGGTGGTGATCAAAGCCTCCGCGATCCCCCGGCTGATGGCGGTCATAGAAGGCAACCCTTCCGCAACGGAAAGGATCTGAAAACTCTTGATAATCCCGAGGACGGTTCCTAAGATCCCCAGCAGGGGAGCGGCGGTAATGATGCTGTTTAAGAGGCCAAGCCCCCTCTCCATCCGCCGGATCTCCATTTCCCCGCAGTCCTTAAGGTTCTGTTCCATTTCCGAAAGGTCCTTGCCGTAGGAAACCAGCCCCGCCTGTAAAACCCGGGCTACCGGGTGGTTTATTCTTTGGAGAAATTGTATGGCATCAAGAGGGGCATCTTTTTCGAGCAACCGTAAGACAACCCGTTTGATCTCATCAAGATCCCCGCGGTGGCTGAGGAAATACCAAAGCCGTTCAATGGTGATGGTGATTACGAGGACAGAACATAACAATAGCGGGTACATCACCGGGCCGCCCTTTAAAAATATCTGCCAGAACATTTGAATTCTCCTCTCCCCTCTGCAACGTCATGGTCAATCTCAGAAATAACATATATAAAATAAATATAATAAACCTCTTTGTTTTGTTATAGTATCTTTATTTTGACAGAAAAAATTCATTCCTTGGGAATCCAGGCATAATCAACCTGTTCTAGACTTCGCTGAAGAAAGATAAAATCCTTCTCTAAAGAGGCGCCCCGCAAAGGTAAATACTGGACGGAAGCGCACAAGAAGATCCATCCGCAAAAAAACCAGCGCCCGTTGTTATGTGCCTGCCTGCAAACGTTGGAGTTCCCGCCAGCCGATATCCCGACGGTAATAACAACCGGGGAAACGGACCAATTCCGCCCCGCGGTAAGCTTTCTCCAGTGCTTCGGGGAGGGTGGCGCCCAATCCGACCAGGTTCAGAACCCTGCCGCCGTTGGTTCTCCAGATCCCGTCCTTCCGTTCTGTCCCGGCATGAAAAACCAGGAGATCCTCCAGACCAGCCGCTTCCTGAAGGCCGGTTATCTTGAACCCGGTCTGGTAGGAGCCGGGGTACCCGGAAGAAGCCAGGACAACGCAGGCGGCAGCCCCCGGCCGCCAGGAGAGGGAGATCTCGTCCAGTTTTCCGGCAAAAACCGCAGAAATGACCTCCACCAAGTCGGTTTGGAGCATAGGAAGGATCACTTGGGTTTCAGGGTCGCCGAACCTGGCATTAAACTCAACCACCTGCGGACCGTTCTTGGTCAACATCAGCCCGGCATAAAGCACCCCGGAATAGGGGTGTCCTTCTTCTCGCATTGCCCGGATAACCGGTTCCAGGATTGTGGCTGTGACCGTGGACAGCAGCTCCGGGGTTAAGACGGAGGCCGGGGCGTAAGCCCCCATGCCGCCGGTATTGGGTCCCCGGTCGCCCTCGCCGATTCTTTTATGGTCTTGGGCAGGAAGCAGGGGAAGAATCGCCTTTCCGTCGGTTACCGCCAAAAGGGTGACCTCTTCACCGGCGAGACGTTCCTCGATTACCACCCGGTTCCCGGCATCCCCGTAAATCTTCTCCTCCATCAATTGGTGGATTGCCTCTTCCGCCTCCTCCACACCGTCCGGGAGAATAACACCTTTCCCTCCGGCCAGGCCGTCCGCTTTGATCACCAGCGGTTCCTTCCTGGATCTGATGTATTCTTTAGCAGCCTCCGCCCGGTCAAAAACCTGAAAAGGCGCGGTGGGGATTCCGTATTTCGCCATAATCTCTTTGGCAAAAACCTTACTTGCTTCCAAACGGGCCGCCGCCCGGGAAGGACCAAAAAGCGGTAATCCCCGGCGGGCAAAAGCATCCGCTATGCCCAGGGCAAGGTAGACCTCGGGTCCTACCACTGTAAAATCAATCCGGTTTTTCTCCGCCCAGTCCGCCAGGTCTTCGATCCCGCCTGCTTTTATGGTTACAGACTCCGCCACCTCAGAAAGACCGTCGTTTCCCGGGGCGGCATAGACCTTTTCCACCCGTTGGCTCTGTGCGATCTTCCAGGCCAAGGTATGTTCACGGCCACCGGAACCAACAATCAATACACGCATCTTTTTCACCCGCCTATCGGAATTGGTGAGAGAATTTATATGATTTAGTCTGCCCGTTGCCTGATCCGGGTTCTTAACCCATTAATTTCCAGCGCATCTTCGGCCATTAATTTCAGCGCCCGTGGATAAAGCCGGTGTTCGACCTCTAAGACCCGTTGCGCCAGAGTTTCCGGGGTATCGTCATCAGCTACCGGCACAACTTCCTGGCAGATAATGGGTCCACAATCGATCTCTTCGGTCACAATATGTACGGTTGCCCCTGAATACTTGGCGCCGGAAGCAAGGACCGCCCGGTGGACACGCATACCGTACATCCCCTTGCCCCCAAAAGCCGGCAAAAGTGAAGGGTGAATATTGATGACCCGCTGGGGAAAAGCAGCCAACAAACGGGAGGGAAGGATCCGGGTAAAACCGGCCAGACAGATAAGGTCAATCTCCGCTTTATACAGACGCTCAAGAAGAGCGTCGGTATAAGCCTCCGGCCCGGGAAGACCGGTTGGCGGAAAGACCGCGATTGGAATCCCATGGCGCTCGGCCCGTTGTAAGGCCAAAGCTTCCGGCTTATTACTGATCACCAGGGCAATCTCAGCCGGGATTCCGTCCTTGGCAACCCCTTCAATCAATGCCTGTAAGTTGGAGCCGCGGCCGGAAACAAAAACGGCTACTCTCTTTTTTTTAATAATACTCATCGTCATCACCCCCGCCGGTTTTGGTCTTTACACGGAATTTCACAATGCCTTGCCAAAAATACGGAAGGCTCCTCCGGATCCTTCTCTGTCATAACCGGGATCATCTCTCCCGGGAAGCGTTATGAGCAAAACACAACTGCCTTATCACCCTTTTCCAAATAGCCAAGGCGATAGGGTTCTTCCCCGGCTGCCTCCATTTTTTTCTTGAACTCGTCTTCTTCTTCAGGGTCGACAATACAAATCATGCCGATTCCCATATTGAAAGTCCGGTACATCTCCGTCTCCGGAATTTTCCCGGCCTCCTGTATAATTTGGAATACGGGCGGTACCGGCCAGGAATCCTTTTTCACCACCGCCCGACGGTTCTCCGGAAGAATGCGCGGGATATTATCGACAAACCCGCCGCCGGTCAGATGGGCAAGGCCTTTTACCAGCCCGTAGTGGATTACCTCTCTTAATACCGGAAGATAAGAGCGGTGGGGAATGAGCAGTTCCTCCCCTACGCTCCTGCCCAACTCCGGCATGTAGGCGCCGGGTTGTTTCTGTAAAACCTCAAAAAAGATCCGCCGGGCAAGAGTATACCCGTTTGTATGCAGGCCGGAAGAGGCCAAGCCGTAAACAAGATCCCCTTCCGCCATTTCCGCTTTTGGCAAGAGCTTTTCTTCTTCAACAACGCCAACGATGGTGCCCACCAGATCATACTCGCCCTCTTGATAAAAACCGGGCATTTCCGCGGTTTCCCCACCCAAGAGCACACAGCCGGCTTCCCGGCAGGCGGCAGCCATACCGGAAACGATCTCTTCAATGACCGCCGGTTCCACCTTCCCGGTACCGATATAATCCAGGAAAAAGAGGGGAACGGCTCCCTGCACCAAAATATCATTAACACAATGGTTCACCAGATCCCGGCCCACTGTATCATGTTTGTTCATAGCGAACGCCACTTTTAGTTTTGTCCCCACCCCGTCTGTACTGGCCACTAAGACCGGTTTTTTATAATCCCCGGCGGGAAAGGCGAAAAGCCCGCCGAAACCGCCTTCTCCCCCCCGTACCAGCAAATTGCGGGTTGCCTGGAGATGCCGGCGGATCCGTTGCGCCGCCTCATTCCCGGCATCAATATTCACTCCGGCTTTTTCATAACTCCATTCCATTTTTACCCCTCCCCATTCTTCTCCGGCGCCATCGGGATTGGATATCCCTTGCCAAAACAGCCGTAACAATGCAGATCGGCCATGACGCCCAGCGCCTTTTTCAGACCTTCAACCGAAAGATAGGTCAAGGTATCAACCCCAAGGTAACTCCTGATCTCTTCCACCGTGTGGCTGGCGGCGATTAGTTCTTTCCGGACAGAGGTATCAATCCCATAATAGCAGGGGTGGGTGATGGGGGGAGAACTGATACAGAGCTGCACCTCCCGCGCTCCCGCTTCCCGTAGCAGACGGATAATATTGGCGCTAGTTGTCCCCCGAACGATTGTATCGTCGATAATCACTACCCGCCGGTCTTTTATGATCTTCTCCACCGGGTTGAGCTTGATCCGGACCCCCAAATCCCGTATCTCCCTGCTGGGCTCAATAAAAGTCCGCCCAACATAGGTATTTTTATAAAGCCCGACGTCATAAGGGATCCCGGAAGCCTCGGCGAACCCCAAAGCCATCGCAATCCCGGTATCCGGAACCGGAACCACCACATCGGCCTCGCCCGCAAATTCCCGGGCCAGTTGCCGCCCCAACTGCTTCCGGATTTCATGAACGCTCAGCCCGTCAATGATACTGTCCGGGCGGGCAAAATAGATATACTCAAATACACAAAGGGCTTTTTGGGCCGCCGGTTTCAACTGCCTGACCATAACCCCGTTTTTATTGATGACCACCACTTCACCCGGGTGTAAATCCCGGATAAACCTGGCCCCCAAAGAGGTAAAAGCGCAGCTTTCAGAGGAAAGGAGATACGTGTCATTACGTTTGCCCAAGCAAAGAGGGCGCATACCGTGGGGATCCCTCACCCCGATGAGGGTGTCTCCGGAGATTATTACCAAAGAGAAGGCGCCGGCCAGTTTTTCCGCGGTCCGGATCACCGCATCAACCAGGGGTTCTTGACTAAACCCGGCAAGCAAATTCATGACAATCTCCGTATCCGTGGTCGTCTGAAAGATCGACCCCTTTTTCAGAAGCTCCCGGCGCAGTGCATCGGCGTTGACCAGGTTCCCGTTGTGCGCCATGGCCAGATAACCCCTGGAGCAACGGCCGAACAACGGCTGGGTATTTCCCCTGTAAGTGGCGCCGGCCGGGGAATAACGGACATGGCCAATGCCGATCCTCCCCTGCAGGCTGTTAATGGTCTCACGGTCAAAAACCTGAGAAACCAGACCCATATCTTTATGGGCGGTCATTTTTTCCCCGTCGGAGACCACGATCCCCGCACTCTCCTGCCCGCGGTGTTGAAGGGCGTAAAGTCCCATATAAATAAGGGCTGCAGCGTGCGTTTCTTCCCCTGGTCCGTAAACTCCGAACAAGCCGCAGGCTTCTTCCGGTTTGTCTAGAAAAAGATGAGACACTTCTTCCCCTTCTTTCCCTACATTAATAAAATATGGTAATATACGGTCCTTCCTATTCGCCCGGTTATTATCTCCACCTTCTTGTCACCATTCTCCACCAGGTAACACTTGTGTCTTTGCTTGAACAAAAAAACGGACAGGTGGACCGGTTAACCTATCCGCCAAAGCTCCTCACATGCACGGAAAATACTTGGTGGTTACAGATAAATTCTATCAAACTACCGGAATTATTGTCAATGCATAAATGGTAAACCATCACCGGTTTACTGTTCACTTTTGCCCTGCAGTAATTCCCTGTAGCCTTGTTGGGCCAGGGTTTTTGCCTTCCGGCGGCATTCCTCCCGCAGCGTTTGGCGGTAAGCCGCCAGCTTTTCCTTTAGGACCGGGTCGGAAAGAGAAAGGATCGCCACTGCCAGCAAGGCGGCGTTTTTTGCGCCGTTGATCCCGACAGTAGCCACAGGGACTCCGGAAGGCATCTGTACCATGGAAAAAAGCGCATCCTCTCCCCGCAGAGGACCAGTGGCAATCGGGACTCCGATCACCGGAATACTGGTATGGGCGGCCAACACCCCGGGGAGATGGGCGGCCATCCCGGCGCCGGCGATCAATACGCCATATCCTTCCTCTTCGGCGCGGGCGGCAAATTCCATGGTTTCAACGGGTGTCCTATGGGCGGAGAGGATCGCCATTTGAAATTCCACCCCAAAAAACTCCAAAACTTCGGCGGCCTTAGCCATAACCGGCAGATCCGAATCGCTCCCCATAATAATGGCCACACGTTTTTTTATCTTGGCTCAGCTCCTTCTCTTACCAATTTCCGGCTTCCGGGTTTGAGCAGGGGTTTTTGTTCACGGCACAAAGGGCACTCCTCCGGAGAATAAGTTTTAATAGTGACGGTTAACAGGGCTTCCACCCGGGTGTCAAGTTTAACCTTCCCGCCGCTGCGGTCGACAAAGACCCCTACCCCCCTGACATCGCCCCCTGTTGCGCGCACCGCCTGGATTACTTCACGGACCGAACCGCCGGTGGTGATAACGTCTTCAACCACCAGAACCTTCTCGTCTTCGTCAATCTCGAACCCCCGGCGGAAGATCATCTTTCCGTTTTCGCGCTCGGCAAAAATCGCTCTGGTTTGCAGGATCTTTGCCACCTCGTAGGCGATAATAATCCCGCCAACCGCCGGCGCCGCCACAACGTCGATCTCCTCGCCTTTAAACCTTTTGGCCAAATCGTAACAGAGGGTCTCGGTAAAACGCGGGTATTGGAGGACCCGGGCACACTGGATATACTCGCCGCTGTGCCGCCCCGAAGTAAGCAAAAAATGCCCCTCCTGCCACACCTTGGTTTCACGAAAGATCTTCATAATTTCTTTCTCCGACAGCATTGCTTTCCTCCCCGTTATTCTCTTTTCTCTTCATCTATGCTTTCCTCTCTGTTATGGGCTGCGCCGATCAGGTTCGTAATGGTCTCTTCTTGATGTTTAGCCAAAAAGCCCTGAAGTCCTTCAATAATCTTAAGCGGGGATAAGGGGTCAAGGAAGAGCCCGGTTCCCACTGCCACCGCCGTGGCTCCGGCCATAATAAACTCCAGGGCGTCACGGTAATTCGTTATTCCTCCCATCCCGACCAGGGGAACCGGCACCTCCTGGTAGACCTGCCAGATCATGCGCAGGGCTACCGGTTTGACCGCCGGCCCGGAAAGCCCGCCAAAGACATTACCAAGAACGGGCCGGCGTTTATCCGGATCGATCGCTATCCCGGAAAGGGTGTTAATCAAGCTGAGGGCATCGGCGCCCGCGTCTACCACCGCTTGGGCGATCTCCACGATATCGGTGACATTGGGCGAGAGCTTAACCCAGACCGGTAAAGAGGTGCCCTGCCTGACCAGCCGGGTAACGGCAGCCGCACTCTCCGGATGAACGCCAAAGGTCATGCCCCCTTTTTTCACATTGGGACAGGAGATATTAACCTCGAGCGCGGCCAGGCCTGGTTCCCTGTCAAGGATCTCCGCCAGCCGCCCGTACTCTTCCAGTGAAAACCCGGAAATATTGACGATTATTTCTGTTCCCAGATCCCGCAGCCGGGGCAGTTCTTCCTTAATAAACCAATGAACTCCCGGGTTTTGCAGGCCGATGGAATTCAGAAGGCCGGCCGGGGTCTCCACCAGGCGCGGCGGTGGATTACCGGCCCGGGGTTCAAGGGTCACCCCTGTAACCATCACACCGCCCAGAGCGGAAACGGGGAATAATTTCTCATATTCGCGGGCAAACCCAAAGGTACCCGAGGCGACAAGGACCGGGTTTTTCAAGGTGACCCGGCCTACTTTGGTTTCCAGGGAAAGAGCGGCGGTCAAGAGAATTTCACCTCCTCGGCGGGGAATACCGGCCCGTCTGAGCAGACCCGGCGGTAACCGTGGACCGTCTCACAAACACAGCCCAAACAGGCGCCAATCCCGCAGGCCATCGCTTCTTCCAAACAGAGTTCCCCCGGTATCCCATATTTGGCCATCATTTCCTGGACCGTCCGGAGCATCGGCCGGGGGCCGCAGGCACAATAGAAATCAAACTCCCCTGGAAGAAATCGCGCCGCCGCCCCGGTAACCGTACCATGGAAACCGGCGCTGCCATCATCGGTCGCCGGATGTACAGTAACCCCCGCCGCTTGCCAGAGATCCAAAAAAACCAGTTCATCCTTGGTGCGCGCCCCGTAAAACAAGGTGAATTCCCGGTTGGGTCCATCCATGGTGTTACCCATGGGTGAACCTGTGGATTCACCCGCGGACGAACCCATAATAGATTTACCCACGGATGAACTCAAGGATGAATCCGTTTTTGTTTCCTGTTCCACCAGGCTGAATAAGGCGGGCATGCCGGTACCTCCGGCAAAAAGCAGGATCCGGCGGTACTTCTCCAGAGAGGAAAAACCCCGGCCCAAAGGGCCAAGGAGCGACAGGTAATCGCCCGGCCTGCGCTCGGCCAACCAGGCGGTACCCCTGCCGACAACACGAAAAATTATCTCGATTCTCCCTTCAGCGGGGTGAAAACGAAAAACATTAAGCGGTCTTAACAAGAGCGGATCCAGGGCCTGCTCGTCCGTACAACGGACCATCACGAATTGGCCGGGGCCGGTCTCCTTTGCGATCTGCGGCGCCGCCAAAACCAGATGATAGAGGTCTGTCGCCCGCCCGAGAGGAGAAAGACTGATTACCCCGGCGGTTTCCGGTTGCATTCACCGATCAACTCCTTAAATCTCCTTATATACCCATTCCCCGCCGACCATGGTCGCGACGGCCTTTCCCTTCAATTTCCACCCAATAAACGGGGAATTCACACTTTTCGAAGCAAATTCTTCCTCCTTAACCTCCCACTCCCGGTCCGGATCCACCAGAATCAGGTCGGCCGGTGAACCCTCGGCCAAAGTCCCGCCGGGGATCCCGAGGAGACGGGCGGGGGAAAGGGAGAGCAAGTCCACAATTTTGGCCAGGCTCAACAGGCCGGTATGGTAAAATTCCGTGAAAATCAGCCCCAGCGCGGTTTCAAGCCCGGTCATGCCAAAGGGGGCCCGTCCAAACTCCTGGTTCTTCTCTTCCCTGGTATGCGGGGCATGATCCGTGGCGATCAGATCGATCGTCCCGTCCAGGAGCCCTTCACGTAAGGCCTCCCGGTCTTCTTTTGTCCGCAAAGGCGGATTGACCTTGGTGGCGGTATGATAGTCCGCCACATCCTCGTCGGTTAAGACAAGGTGGTGCGGGGTAACCTCCGCCGTTACTTTCACCCCTCTTCTTTTTGCCTCCCGGATCAATTCCACACTTCTTTTACTGCTCAGATGCTGAATATGAATCCGGGCCCCGGTATCCTCAGCCAGTAATAAATCCCTGGCCACCATCGCCTCCTCGGCCACCGACGGATAGCCTTTCAGCCCGAGCCGGGTGGAGGCGAAACCTTCATGCATCTGGCCGCCGGCGGAGAGGTTTTCCTCTTCGCAATGGAGGAGAAAAGGTTTCCCAAACAACCGTCCGTACCTAAAGGCGTTTCGGGCCAAATCGGCATTCATTACCGGACGGCCGTCATCGGAGAAAGCCACGGCCCCGTTGGCAACCAATTCGCCCATTTCCGCCAGTTCCAGGCCTTTCCCGCCTTTAGTGATATTGCCCACCGGATAAACCCGCGCGGCTTTTGCTTCCGCCGCTTTGGCCCGGATATAAGTAAGGACGCTGCCGTTATCCGCCGGCGGTTTAGTGTTGGGCATGGCCACCACGGATGTAAATCCTCCCTTGACCGCCGCCCGGGTCCCGGAGGCGATCGTCTCCTTCTCTTCCTCTCCCGGCTCGCGGAGATGAACATGGAGATCGATTAAGCCGGGTAAAACAAGATATGGGGAAGCATCGATTATTTCGTAACCGGCGGCGGCTGCGCTCTCCGCCAAAGCCGGCCCCACCCGGCTTATTTTCCCGTCTATAACCAGAATATCCAGAGAGCGGTCGCGCCCTGCCGCCGGATCGATTAAGCGGCCGTTTTTAAGACAGTAATTCACCGCTTTTCCCTCCTCCGCTCATTAAGTACAATAAGGCCATGCGTACGGCCACCCCGTTGGTTACTTGGGTCGTAATAACCGACCGCGGATCCGATGCCGCTTCCTCGGTAATCTCCACACCGAGGTTGGTTGGACCGGGGTGCATGATTACCAGATCCCGTGGAGCGATGCGTAAAACCTCCCGGTTAATCCCGTACAAACGGGCATATTCCCGCAAAGAGGGAAAGAGCCCTTTTTCTTGCCGTTCCAGCTGAATACGGAGGACATTGATGACATCCGCGTCTTGTACTGCCTCCCGCAGATCGTTCACAACCTGAACGCCGAGTCTTTCGATTCCGGGAGGGATCAGGCTCGGAGGCCCGGTCACTCTCACCGTTGCTCCCAATTTCAGCAAACCGTAGATGTTGGATTTCGCCACCCGGCTATGCATAATATCTCCGACGATCACCACTTTCAAGCCGGCCAGCGAGGAAAATCTCTCTTTCAGAGTGAACAAATCCAGCAATGCCTGGGTAGGATGCTCGTGGGCCCCGTCACCGGCATTAATTACCCGGCAATCAACGGTCCGTGCCAGCAACCAGGGGGCGCCCGCCATGGAATGCCGGAGAACAATAAAATCTGCACCCAAGGCCTGAATGGTTTTGGCGGTATCGATAAAATTCTCACCCTTTTGCACACTGCTGGTGGCAATTGTCACGTTGACCGTATCCGCCCCCAGCCATTTCGCAGCCAGTTCAAATGAGTTCCGGGTCCGGGTTGAGGGTTCATAAAAAAGGGTGGCCACTGTCCATCCGCGTAAAGTAGGGAGCTTTTTAACCTCCCGTTGAATTATTTCTTTGCAGGGCACCGCGGTTTCCAAGATCTCTTCAATCTCTTCAGCCGTCAGGTCTTCCAAACCGAGAAGGCATCTCCGGGAAAAACGCAAATAATCCCCCCCTTTTTCTACGTGCGCTCTTAATATCACCGGTAACGGCTAATCTCTGTATACCAATAACCCCCTGATCCGGGTCAATCAGGGGGTTATTCCTCTCCCCTCTCTTCGGCCTCGCCGGCGCAAGGGAAGGGAGGTGGATCCATTTTGGGAGAAGACATCTCTTCTATATATATCAGGTCTTCTCCGTCCGTCTCTTTAAGCAACACCTGAACCGTCTCCCCTGCCGATGTGGTGATGGTTTTCCCGACATAATCGGCACGGATCGGCAGTTGGCGGTGGCCGCGGTCAATCAGCACCGCCAACTTGATGGCCCGGGGCCGTCCCAAATCCATCAAAGCATCCAGAGCTGCACGTATTGTCCGCCCGGTATAGAGCACATCATCCACAAGGACAATCTTTCTGTCCGTAACCCGTCCGGGAATCTCCGTGCTGCGTACCACCGGCTGCGGAGAGATAAGTGTCAGGTCATCACGGTAAAAGGTGATATCCAGGATCCCGACGGGCAGTTCCACTTTTTCCTGTTCCTTAATCATGGCGGCCAAGCGTTTGGCTAAAGGAACGCCCCTGGTGCGGATTCCAACCAGCATCAAGCCGTCCACACCTTTATTCTCCTCGGTAATTTCATGGGAAAGCCGGTACAGAACCCTGCGAATGGCGTCTTCATCCATCACCAGTCTTTTGGTACCCACACCGCATCTCTCTTCCTTTTTGAAGTCAGAAAAAAGCCTTCCGGCAGGAAGGCTGTTCTTTAAGTACTTAACCTTACCGGCCTCACTGAACCGCTTTAAAGATAATCCCCGGTAGTCCCTGTGCGCTTCACCGGCACTTCTCTATACATCAGTACTTTTATTTACTTTTTTTAATGTACCAAACCCAAAGAAGAATGTCAAGATCCGGCAGGTGTTGCAATCCGCGCCTTCTAACGACAGGAAGAGCAGCTGCTTCCGGCACAGCTGCTACAGGTCCTCCCTCCGCCCGCACCGGTATTGACCGTAGAAAAGGAGGAAATCAGCCGGTACGATTCAGTTCCCCCACAATGGGGGCAAATAACATCTTTCTGGTCGTAGTGGCATAATTCTTCAAATTTGTGCTCACATTTTTTGCATCTAAATTCGTAGATTGGCATTACGGCCTCTCTCCCCTCTCCATGTGCTCTAGGGAAAAGAAATTCCTCTTTCAGTTATAGATACCTGTGGACATCGCCGGAGGTCAAGGAAGGATCGTCACCAAATCATTGTTCTTCAGACCTGCTGCGTTAGCCTCATCGGTATCCAAATGGAGGTCCATAAAAAAATCGGAGCGAACCCTTACCACTACATTCTCAAAGATAAGTGCCCGCTCCCCTTCGGTTTTTACCCTGATAATATCTTTATCTTTTAAGCCCAGTTTTTCTGCATCCGCAGGACTCAAATGCAAATGCCTCTTGGATACAATTACCCCTTCGGGAAGATCAACACGCCCCGCCGGTCCTTCAATGGTTATCCCGGGAGTCCCGTCCAGATCCCCCGACTCCCGCACCGGCGCCTGGATTCCTAAGCGGTAACAATCAGAGATCGTTACCTCCACCTGGGTTTTTGACCGCACGGGACCCAAAACCCGTACCCGGGAGATGGAGCCCTTGGGTCCGATCAGAGTAACGGTCTCCTCTGCAGCAAATTGACCCGGTTGTGATAGTGCCTTCTTTTCAGATAGCTGATATCCTTCACCAAAGAGCGACTCCAAATCTTTCTGGGATAAATGGACATGAGCTCTGGATATGCCCACCGGAACCCTGGCGACCATAGCCTAGTATCTCCTTTCTATATACAGTATTTTTTTCCTGGACAACTTCTGCCCAAAAAAAAACCGGTAGACCGGTAATAAAGTCTGGCAGGGGAGGCAGGACTTGAACCCGCAGCCACCGGTTTTGGAGACCGCCGCTCTGCCACTTGAGCTACTCCCCTTTTTTCTCTTTTATCTTAATTATACTTCCTTCACCGCGGGGTGTCAAGGATTGGCGGACCAAAAACGCCCCATGACAAATGGTGTTAATCAAAAATTAATCTTAAGCAAAATCAAGCGTTAGTCAAGGGTTAAGCGTCAATCATAATTGACGGCAATCAAAGCTTGACGGTAATCATGGATTAATAGTAATCATCGACTGGCGGCAATCGTGATTGACGGTAAGCAAAGATTTAGCGTTAACCTAAAGGTTAGGCGTCAATCATAGGTTGACGCCGAGAATCCCGCCAACCAGTCCCAATAACACCATGATACACATTTTTACCACACTTACCTTGAGGTTAATTGCCTGCCCAAAGATCTTCGCCAGGATCAATAAGAAAAGACCATAAACCAAGGCGAGAATGATTCCCCCCAGCCAGCCCCGGGTTTTCAACCGGTGGCCGGTCAAAAACGCCCCCAGAACAACCGCAGCATAACACAGGTAATCATATACTGTCCGCATATGCCCGGTCCAGTCCATACCGGCTATATAAAGGATGGCCAAAAGCAATATGCCGATCGCCAGCAGCAGAACGGCATAACGAAACCCCCAAAAAACCGCCCGGGGGAGACTGCGCCCGGCTGCACCCTGATCCTGTTCGCCCAAGAGATCACCTCCCCGCAAAACCGCGTGCGAATAAATACCGGCGCTGCAGTCATATTGCGCCGGTATTTATATATGCTGTTCGGCCTGGAATATGAAGGAATAATGCGGCTTGCGTTGGCAGGAGCCCCGGCGGTCACCGGCGCTTCTACAAAAAACAGCAAGATGAAAAAATGAGTCGCCGGAGAGCTCGCGAAGTAATAGATGGCAAAAAAATTGGTCCGGTCGAAATGACCGGGTTTTTATTTGCCGAAAATTGATCGGCAAAAGGCAAAAAGGATCTACGGGATCTCTTGGATGCCATTCAAGCGTTAGCCCATGAGTTAAAAGGGTAACAGCGCCGGGAATAAGGGCGCATTGAAATTTGATATGGGGCGGCCCGGCTTTTCAATGATTCACCGGTAGTAGCCACTGAACAACTGTCCGGAAGGTAAAAAGATATAAAAAAACCCGATGCTTTCAATCCCGCATCGGGCAAGGGTTTGCTAATGGTCGGGCCGACAGGATTTGAACCTGCGACTCCTAGACCCCCAGTCTAGTGCGCTACCAAGCTGCGCTACGGCCCGTAAATCCTTACGGTTAAATTATAACACCATAATTCGCCGGCGTCAAGGCATTTACCGGTTAAGTACTGAAGTCCCAAGCGACGAACGCAGGTACGCGTTTAGACCTTCCGGCTTTTTAAGACATTTCCAAATTGGTCGACAGTGACCTCCAGCCGGTGAATAAAATCCCCCAACGAGGCGAGTTTGGCCACGCTCTCCAGGTGCATGAAGTCACTGAGCATTGAGTTGAGAATCTCGTAAATCTCCGACAACTCCCGGCTTCTCTTGGCCAAGCGCTCCCGTTCCTGGTTAACTTTCTCTTCCAAAAGGCGGTTCTCCGCCACCAACTTGTCAATTTCCTGTAGTAATTTTTCTTCTTTTTTCAAATCCCTCTCTACGGCCAGCAGGTGTTCGATAAAACCACGGAGATCCAACTGATGCCGCTGGGCCTCTTCCAGTTTTTTTACGCGTTCTTCCAACATCTGTACGGCTTCAGGCAGATGGGACAATTGATAGAGAAAGGTGGCTTTTTTTTCGCTTGACTCCGGGACCAGGGAAAGCCCGGCGGCCTTTTTCTCCCCGGCGGCCTGGTCCTTTTCGGCGATTTTTTCCACGGGTTTTATGATCTCTCCGGCTTTTTCTTCTCTTCTTTCGTCAGCCGGTTCCGCAGCTTCTAAAACCACCTCTTCCCCTTGTAAGACCGGGTGCTCCGGAATCCTCACTCCGGCACGTTGCAAAACGTCCCGTCCGATCTTGATTAACGCCTCTTCACTAAGGCCTCTCTTTTGCACCAGCCGGTAAAAGCGTAATTTCAATGCCGCCTCACTGACTTTCTTTTTGAGCAGGCGTTGAAGTTCGTTGCACGCTTCATTCCGTGTTCCACCCAGAACCTGATATTTGGCGAAGACTTCCAAGATCAACTGGTCCTCGTCATCAGCCAAAAGTTCCTTGGGGATATGAGTCTGGTATTTATTGCGCATGATCTTGTAATAATCCGTGTTGGAGATGCCTTTTTCCTTGAGAATCCGGCAAAACTGGCTGCGCAGGGCGGAAATCTTCCGGTTAAAACGCCGGGAAAGTTCCTTCCGTAGTCTGGGGTTCCACCAGTTTTCAAAGATCATTTCATTTTCCGCATCCGTATAGCGAGGTTTTGTCTTTCCCAGGGTGTTTTCTTTATCTTCCGCAACAGTAACAATATTTTTCCGCGCCAATCCTTCATTT
>JAAYIC010000131.1 GCA_012735195.1 Bacillota bacterium | reverse complement strand
TTGTTCTGGGATTTCGGGCGCTGGCCTACAACTTCGCCGGTGACAATAAAGGAGGCGCCTGTTGACTCCAGCATCTCGCCGGCCCGGCGCAGGAAATAGATATGACAATCCAAACAGGGATTAAAAGCCCGCCCGTAGCCGTGTTTTGGCGCTTCCAGCATCCGCAGGTAGTCCTCGTCCAGGCGGACGATCCGGAGCGGGGCGCCGGTTTGGGCGATTAACCGCTGGAGACTCTCTATATGTTTCGCTTCTACCTCCGGAGGGAGAAAGGGCTGGAGGAAATAAACGGCCTCTACTTCGACACCGGCCTCTTGCATCAATTTCACCGCCAACAAACTGTCAAGACCGCCGGAAAAAAGAACAAGTGCTTTCATTTTTGGTTTCATCCTTTCCGCATACCCTGGGCTTATTGTTTTTCTATTTTAATCTATTATTATAATATATAATATTACAGATCGAAAGCGGGTAATTGGGCGGGGGCGCGCGTGCGCGATCCTAAAGGATGGGCATCTTAAAGGATGTTAACCGGAGGGACGTCATCCGGAGGGAAATCAACTGGAAGGACGGAGTTGTCGTCTGTCGCATCCGGGCTGCTTTTTTCCTCTTCATCCCGGCTGTCTTCGGCCGGGATTAAATCGGGAGGAAGCTCAAAGTATTCGGGAGGAATCGGTCCCACGTTAAAATCAATAACTTCCACCAGGATCTCGGAGATGACCACCCCTCCTTTGACGATCCGCTCCAGTTTTTTCAAGGAGAAATGGCCTAACTCTGGCGCTTTCCAGAGGGTAACCTCCCAGCCGGGTGTCACCGGATTCCGGAAGCGAATAACCTCACAGTTATAACCCAGGATTTCCTGCGTGCCCAAGGTTTCACTGACCAACTGATCCGCCGCCTCCACCTCCAGATCCAAGACATTGGCAACAAGCATGGGAGAATAGGGCGAAGAAAAATACTCCCATCCCCCTTCGTCAAAAAACCAGATGAGATCGAGGTCTGGACGGGCTATGGTTACCGTCGGCGGAAAAGGTGAAGCATAAATCACTTGACGGATCAGTTCGTTTGCCTGGTAATGCCGGATTTCCTGGAAATAATCTTCAGAAGAGATGAGGGCGTAATATGAAAATTCTGCAGGCAGTACAGGAGAAGCAGGAATACCGGACGGGAAAAAAAGGATTATCCCCAAAATGCAGGATAGAAAACCAGCAAGCCGCAGAGCTGTCATTTTATTCCCCTCCTTTAAGAAGAACTTCGGCAATTATTACCCATTTCCTTTTTATAAACGCGCAATCACTAAGAGCAGGCAAACCCGTTAGTTAACTGGCAGGAGAGCTTGGCTCCCGGTTGTTTCCGCTCTTCCTCATCCAGGGGCTTTACAGTAGACTGATTATAGGGTATAATTATGGTCAGAGCCGAAGTGGTGGACCTGGCAGACGCGCTACGTTCAGGGCGTAGTGGGAGCACTCCCGTGCGGGTTCGAATCCCGCCTTCGGCACCATCTTTTTTAGTTTATGACAAGCCCGGCAAAACAATGCCGGGCTTTTATTTTTTTGCTCAACCTATGGCCGCTTGAAACCGCCCTTAACTTCACCTGGTAATTGGTGTATAATGCTAAGAGAGGAAATGAACGGTCAGAAGGGACCTCTGCGCATGGCGCGCGGATTAGAAGCGAGGGGGAGGAAGATGACCAGAACCTTTATTCTTTTCGTAGCGTGGTTTTCCTTGGTTTTTCTGTTGTTTCCTATTATGCCGGCGCCGGTGGCCGCTGCTGAGTTCTGCTTTACTATTTTACATACGAATGACGAACACTCCGCTTTGATTCCCCATTCCGCGGCTGTGGACTACGCTCTCGCACCGGAGGGGAACGTGCACGCGACCCCGGCGGTCGGCGGGTTTGCGCGGTTGGCCGGGGCGGTGAACCAAATGCGGGAGGAGAAGTCCGGAGAAGGCGAGGAGGTTCTCCTAGTTTCCGCCGGTGATTTTCTGGGGGGAACCCCCTATTCCTGGCTCGCCCTTTCCGGCCAGGCTCCTGAGTTGACCCTGATGCGCCGGATCGGCTATGACCTGGTAACCCTGGGTAATCACGAGTTTGATTACGGCCCGGAGGTCCTTGCCGGTTACCTGCAAGCCGCCGGGATGCCGGTAGTAGCAACCAACACCATGCCACCGGCCGTTCATCCCTTGGCTACTGTGGGGCTGGCCCGGACGCATCTTGTGGAATTGGCCAACGGCCTGCGGGTTGGCTTCTTCGGGTTGCTGGGTAAGAACGCCGTGAGTGTGCTGGCAAAACCCGGGCCGGTGCGCTTTAGCGATCAGCACCAGGCGGCCCGGGAAGCCGTGGCCGACCTCAAAGCCCGGGGGGCACAGGTGATTATTGCCGTAACCCACGCGGGGGTTGCGGAAGACCGTGAATTGGCACAGAAGGTTGAGGGGATCGATCTGATCATCGGCGGCCATTGCCATACCGCCCTGACCGAACCGCTCCGGGAAGGGCAGACAATTATTGCCCAGACCGGCAGCAGCCTGCAGTACCTGGGCGTCTTGGAACTGGCCTACACTCCCGGCAGCGGCCTGCGGTTGCGAAACAGGGTCAACCGCCGCCCTTATCTTCTGGCATTGGATGACCGGATAACCCCGGACCCGGAGATTGCAGCGGCGGTGGCGGAGTACACCGGCGCCTGTGAAAAGCTTATTGCTGAGGCGACGGGCGGGCGTTTTTCTGACCTTTTGGCCGTTATCGCCCGGAGTGATTTTCCCCTGGCCAACCCGAAGTCCCGCCAGGAGACCCCGGCCGGGAATTTTGTCACTGACGCAATGCGCCTGGTTACAGCGGAGAAAACCGGCGAAAAGGTGGATTTTGCTTTTCAAGCGGCCGGCCAGATCCGGCAGCCGCTGACCCCGGGCCGGTCGGAGCAGGCGCGCGGGCTGATCTCCCTTTACGACCTGTTACTGCTATGCCCGCTGGGTACAGGCCCGGACGAAAACGCGGGCTATCCGGTGGTCTCATTCTACCTCACCGGGGAAGAGGTACGGAGGGTGTTGGAGATCTCCGCGTTGCTCCCGGTGGTCTTTGATAATAATTATTTCGTTCATCTTTCCGGCCTGCGTTATGATTATTCGCCCCAGCGGGTCCTTTGGCTGACCGTACCAGGGAAAAACCTTCCCGTTCCCACCATGCGGGCTGTTCTCAAGGCAGAACGTTATGCCGGCGAGGGGATACAACCGGCCAACGGCGGTGAATACCTGCCGCTGCTGCGGGGGGATGATACTCTTTACCGGGTTGTCAGCGACTATTACCTGTTGCAGTCTTTGCCGATGGTTGGGAAGCTCCTCCCGCAACTGGCGATTGTCCCCAAAGACAAAACCGGCGCTCCCTTTTCCGATCCAGCCGCGGCCATTGTCCGGGTGGACGGCGCCGAACTTAAAATCTGGCAAACCCTAGCCGAATACACCGCCGGCCGGCCGCAGGGGGAGGACGGGATCCCCTTTATCGACTGGGTTTATGCGGGGACGGCAGGGAGAATCAATGCCGTGAAGACCCTGCCCCTCTGGGTCTGGGCTCTGGCGGGCCTGTTATTCTTAATCCTGCTCCTTGTCTTACTGGTGATCTGTCCACGGGCTTACAGGGGACGGCGCAAGCAAGGGGGCGGGTACGCGGTTTGACCTCCTTTACAGGGGCAAACCGGGAAGAGAGCGCTCTCGGTACAGAAAGGAGAGAAGAGTATGCAACAAGCGGTGGAGTTTGTGATAAACGGAAAAACCCTGCGGGGAATGTACCACCGGCCGGCAGGGGAGGGGACCTATCCCACGGTACTTTTGTTTCACGGGTTCGGCGGGAATAAATTGGAGCCGCACCGGATCTTTCTTAAACTCTCCCGGAGATTGGCGGACGCAGGAATCGCCGCCTTGCGCTTTGATTTTAGCGGCTCCGGAGAGAGCGACGGCAATTTCGAAGAGATGACCTTCTCTTCCGAGGTGCGGGAGGCTGAGGCAATTCTGGATTACGCCCTTTCCCTGCCGGCTACCGACCGGAAACGGGTGGGCGCCATCGGCTTAAGCCTTGGCGGCGGCGTGACAGCGGCCCTGGCCGGCCGGCGGCCGGAAGAACTGCGCAGTCTGGTCTTGTGGGCGGCGGCTGAAACCGGGGTAGTGGTACAGACCTTCCGGCAGCGGATGGAAGAAGGCGGGTATTACCAGGATGAACGGGGTTGTTATGATATGGGCGGGCTCTGGGTAAACGGGTCTTTGCTGGAGGACATGAAAAAGTGGGACCTCCTGGCCTTGGCCGGTAAATTCCCGGGGTCGGTCCTGATCATCCACGGGTCGGGGGACGGAACCGTACCCGTAGAGACAGCCTATAAATATCACCGGGCCTTTCCCGGAAAGCCGGAATTGGTGATTATTGAGGACGCGGACCACACATTTAACCGGCACGACTGGGAGGCCCAGGTTTTACGGGAAACAGTGGACTTTTTTAAAAACACCTTGACTGCTTGAAAGATGATGGTTTATAATAACTGATAATAGAAACCTGTCAAATGCGATGAAAGGGAGAGTAGCCGGAGCGGGTACGGTCAAGAGAGAAGGTGGAAGCTGGAAACCCTTCCCGTCCACCCGGTGAAGGACCGCCCGGGGAGCGGCCGGTGAATGAAGCCGGACGGGTAACGCCGTTATACGTTATAGGCGCTGAGGCGCGCACAAAGCCGGGTTCGGAGCATGCCGCTTACGGACCAATAAGGGTGGAACCGCGGGTTACCCCGTCCCTTGCCAGGGACGGGTTTTTTATTTTAAGGTGGTGAAAGAATGGCCCGGGAGACAAGGATTAATGAGGAGTATAGCAAACGCGCGCACGCGCGCGCGAATTATGGCGAAGACCGGCGAACCGGTGAAGAAGAGATCTGTGCCGGCGGGGTAGTCTTTTTCAACGGGAGAATCGTGGCCTTAAGAAGAAAGAACGGGGTCTGGCAGATGCCCAAAGGC
>JAAYIC010000086.1 GCA_012735195.1 Bacillota bacterium | reverse complement strand
TGGCAGTCCTTTCTTTTTCCGCTTTTAGTTCTTTTTCTATAGCTGAAGGACCTTTTTTGAATATTTCAGGAGCGCGTTCCAGGAACTCGGTCTTCCAACGGCTAAGGATGACGGGGCTGATCTCGTAGCGAGACGCAATTTCATTGATGGTGACTTCTTCGCGAAGGACTACTAAGACAACTTTGGTTTTGAATTCTGGTGTGTATTGGTTTCTCTTTTTCATGTCCTCATTATAACTTAATTTTTCTTTTTTGTGTCTCATCCTATGGGAGCATTATAGTCCTTTATGATATTCCCGAAGCCGAGTTGGTCATTTTTAAGATTTTATACCCCTCTTTCACCGCTCGTTACAAGACGATTAAGTTTCTCCGTCATAACTAACATTAGCACTAAAAACAAGCTCAAAAAGGCCGGATATAAGGCTATGGTCAGATAATCGACCAACATACCGAATAGAGGCGGCATAAATGTTGTGCCCGCATAAGCGCTTGCCATCTGAATGCCAATGATGGCTTGAGAATTCTCCGGTCCGAAATTCCTTGGCGTCTCATGGATGACACAGGGGTAGATGGGCGCACAACCCAAACCTATCAAGACCAAACCCACCAAAGGCAAGAAATCAATTGGTAGGGGTAGGATCACTGCCAACAACCCCACTGCGATGATTGACAGTCCGACCCGAATCATAGTGCGGTTGCCCAATCGATCGGCAATAAAACCATTTAAAAAACGCCCAAAAGTGATCCCTAAGTAAAATAGGGAAGCCCATCCGGCTGCCGCTTCAACCTCAATCCCTCGATGTAAATTCAAGTAGCTACTGGCCCACAAACCAGCAGTAGCCTCAAGGGCGCAATAACCGAAAAAGGCTATCAAGACCTGCTTAACCCCTTTGATTCTCAATGCTTGATGGACTTTCAAATGTTTTGGAATACCCGTTTGACTTTCTCCCTTCAGTTGCGCCTGTTTTTTCCAGATGGACAAAGTGAAAAACAGAATTACCGTCAAAATAATTTGAAGGATGCCGACTATCAGATAACCCCTTTCCCAACTGTTGTTAATGGTTAAGCTATGACTCATGATATAAGGTCCGATAGATACGCCTACTCCCCAAAAACAATGCAGCCAACTCATATGTTTCGAAGCATAATACAGCGCTACAAAATTGTTTAAAGCCGCATCCACAGCGCCTGCTCCCAAACCATAAGGAACGGCCCATAAACAAAGCATCCAAAAAGCGCTGGAAAGGGAAAACCCAATCAGCGCCACCGCTGTCATCAATACGCTAACAGTCGTAACAAGACCCGTACCGAACTTGGCGATTACCCGGTTAGCACATAAACTCGAGACAATGGTGCCTCCGGCGATAATCATCGTCACCACACCGGCGTAAGAAACCGGCACGTTCAACAAGGGATACATGAAAGGCCAAGCTGAACCCAGCAGGGCATCGGGTAGTCCCAGACTGATAAAGACTAAATAAATCAAGGCCAATAATAAGGAATACATATATGCTTCCCCCAATTAAACTTAGCATCTTAGGTCAAAACCGGAAATATAAAAATTAGTTGACCCCCAAAACCAAATTTAACCATCTGATCCCATCAAAAGGAAAAGGCGCATCCTTGCGCCCTTACGCAATGATTTGCAAATAGCAGTTTCTCCAAGATCAATTTTTCCTTTATTTTATCATATCTCTTAGTGATCTTGTTTGGAAAACAAAAAGCGGACCATCATCCAAAATGGACTTAGATCCGCAGATTACACGAGAAAAGGATAATTCAAGCCGGATAATTAACACGGTATAAAAACTTTTATTTCGCTTCCTTCTCCATGACTGCCGGTTTAGATTCCTCCAGATTATACCGATCGAAAGTAGCTTCAAATTCGGCTTCAATTTCCAAAAAAGCATCCACAATATCCGGATCGAAAAAAGTGCCTTTCCCTTGCTTATCCCTTAACATAAACAAGGCCAATCAACAGTTAGTTCTCATAAATCCTAATTCGCCCCAGCTACAGAAATCTTTGACATTTCTCAAAATTTATAAAGGAGTTTTAGTTTGAAATAAAGTATTATTACATTTAACAGTCTGTTTGGAAAATAACGGGGGTGACATTAATGTTTTCTAAGTTAGGGTTTACTGAACGGTGAGTAGATTTCAAAAAATCGTCTAAATTGCTGGTTCGAGTATCCCAAAAAGTCTTTTAAACATCCAAAATTGTACCTTGAAAAAATTGAATAAAAGAAGCCGGAGCCTCTTTTCGAGGTTCATCACCAATAATTGCATCGCGATGACCGTTTCGCTTGTTTCCGTGAGGTGGGCCATTATACGTTCTAGGCTGTAAAACCGTTTCCCTTCACCAAACTTTCCTTCAACTGCATTCCGTATTCCAACATCTTGTCTTTCTTGCCGGAGCTGTGCTTTCTAAAGTTCTTCATCTTTTGGAGGACGACCCAGTGGCGGCCCGGAAAATCGAATGCCGTTTTTCTTGCAGAATTGAAGGTTCTCCCGGTTTCGGTATATCTTATCGGCAAATAC
>JAAYIC010000097.1 GCA_012735195.1 Bacillota bacterium | reverse complement strand
TTCTCTGCCGGAAGAAGAATATTTAAGTTATTGAATGGTTGATTATCTCAGAATAAATGGAGGGGAACCTAGATGTCCCAAGAGAAGCAGGAAAAGGCCTCCCGGCAAGAAAGGCCCTTTTTAATCCTTTTGCTCCCGGGGCTTTTGGACAAGCCCTTAAAAGAACAGGTCCTTTTTCTTCTGGATCTTATTTCGATTCTTCTTTTTATCGGCGGGATTATTCTCATAATTGCCCATGGTTCAGTGGTTTGGCCAATTATTATATTTTTTCTGCTGCTCCTGACGGTCAGGTTAATCCGCTCGTATTTAAGGTATTCGATTACCCTGGTTTTTCAACAACTACAGGAAGCCGCTCTTATTTCCCGGGACAACCTGAGCAGTAATGAGGCGATCAGTGAGACTTCACAAGAGATCGACAGTATTTTAGAGCATATAAAAGGGAGTTTTACTGAAACCATCGCCACACTGGAAGGTTTGAAAACCGGTGATTCGTTGACCGCCGGTGAATTGATTACGGAGACCATTAACCGGCTGCAAGGGATCTTCCGGCAATTGGCCGACTGGAACCTAAGGATCAATGATACTATCCGGCAGGTCCAGGAGCAAGTTCAGCAGATTTCCGGTGAGATTAAGGATAATATTGAAGAGGTTGGGACCAGTTTCCGGACGATCAAAGAGCAATCCAAGATTTTCTTCGGGATGACAACCATGTTTACCCGGATGGAAGAGGAAATTAAAAAGATTGACCAGGTATTGGAGTCGATTTTGCAGATTAACGAACAGACGAACCTGTTGGCCCTTAATGCCGCCATTGAAGCCGCGCGTGCCGGTGAACGCGGCCGGAGTTTCGGAGTTGTTGCCTCCCAGGTGAAAAAGCTTTCTGAAGCCAGCGGCGAGGCGGCGGATCAAATTATGGTAATTGTCAACGCTATCCGCCAGGCCAGCAGTGAAATGCATGATAGTTTCTACACAATGCAAAAGGAGATTGAAAACCTTCCGGAACAGGCGGAATGGATGGAGACATTCTTCCAGAAGCTGCAAGAACTTTATGAACAGGTAAAGAGGAATGCGGACCTGGTGGGGCAGGCCGTCGCCCAGCAGGAAACCGGAATGGGGCAGGCCGGCGGTGAACTGGACCGGTTGCAACAGACAGGCGACGAGATCAGGCGAAATGTGACAACTTTGGAGTCATTATACAATCAACTGACCCGGATCTTCCAGAATAATAACACCTTGATGGCCACGTTGAGAACCTTCACCGGTGTTGTGGAAAAACAGGCCGGCAGAGCCGAAGAGCTTTCGCAAAAACTATCGGCCATTAAGTAGCAGGTAAAACCAAGTAGGGAAGAGGACCGTCGTCCGCATTTTGCAGGTATTGGACGGTCTTTTTTTCACAAGGACCAAGAAAAACGACCTTTGCAAAAAAACTTTATTATGGTAGAATATTATAAATATTTATAAGGGGAGCGTCGACATTTGACAGAACGGATTATTGGTGAAGGTTTGACATTTGATGATATTCTTTTGGTACCGGCCAGATCCGAGGTGGTACCGGCGGAGGTTTCCACCAGAACCCGGATTACCAAGGATATTGTTCTCAATATCCCTTTGCTTAGCGCCGGAATGGATACCGTCACTGAAGCGCGGTTGGCGATTGCTTTGGCGCGTGAAGGCGGGCTGGGTGTCATTCACCGGAATATGTCCCCGGAGGAGCAGGCTTTGGAGGTGGATATAGTCAAACGCTCCGAACTCGGAGTAATTACCAACCCCATTTCCCTTCACCCGGACAACCTGATCCAGGAAGCCCTGGACTTAATGGCCAGATACAGGATTTCCGGTATCCCCATCGTTGAAGGGAAAAAGCTGGTCGGGATTATTACCAACCGGGACTTGCGCTTTGTCACCGATTTTCAACAGGTGATTAAGGATGTTATGACCAAAGAGAATCTAATCACTGCGCCGGTGGGGACAACCCTGGAGGAAGCGAAAGCGATTCTACAGCGGTATAAAATTGAAAAGTTGCCCTTGGTGGACGAAAATTTCCACCTTAAAGGCCTGATTACCATTAAGGATATTGAAAAGGCCCGCCAATATCCGAATTCGGCCAAAGACGAAAAGGGCCGGTTACTGGTGGGGGCGGCCGTAGGTGTCAGTGATTTGGAGGAACGGGTTCCCCTGCTGGTGGAGGCGGGAGTCGATATCCTGGTGGTGGATTCGGCCCACGGCCATTCGAAAAATGTCTTGCAAGCAGTAAAGGAACTGAAGAAGAAGTTCCCCCACGTTCCGGTGATGGCCGGAAATGTGGCCACAGCGGAGGGCGCCCGCGACCTTTACCTCGCCGGTGCCGACTGTGTAAAAGTCGGGGTTGGACCGGGTTCAATCTGTACAACCAGAGTAGTGGCGGGGATCGGGGTGCCTCAGGTAACCGCCATCATGGAATGCGCCCGGGTCGCCGAGGAATTTGACCGGCCGTTCATTGCCGACGGGGGAATCAGGTATTCGGGGGATATTACGAAAAGCATTGCCGCCGGTGCCTATGGCGTAATGCTGGGAAATCTTTTCGCCGGGACCGAGGAAAGCCCGGGTGAAATCGAGATCTATCAGGGAAGGAGTTTTAAGGTCTACCGGGGAATGGGTTCATTGGGCGCAATGCGCCAGGGTTCCCGTGATCGCTATTTCCAGGAAAAACAGGAGAAGCTGGTCCCGGAGGGTATTGAGGGCCGGGTGCCGTTTAAAGGTTCACTGGCGGAAACCGTTTACCAATTGATTGGCGGATTACGGGCGGGGATGGGTTACTGCGGTGTAGCCACCATTGATGAATTACGCAAAAACACGAAGTTTATCCGGATCAGTAATGCAGGCGTCCGGGAAAGCCATCCCCACAGTGTACAGATTACCAAAGAGGCGCCGAATTATAGTATGGACTAAGCGTGCTGATGCATGTATGTGAAAGCATACGTGCATCAGCACGTGGGCGTTTTTGTGTATGCGCTATAGTGCATGCGTAAAAGCGTTGCAATATGCGAAAACGTGTGCTAAAGCACACGCGCATCGGCACGTAGGCTAGCATTTGTACTTTTACACCTGAGGCGCGCCGGCGCGCATAATGCAAACGTAATAACACACGCGCGGAAACGCGAGCGCAATAGCGTATACGCAATAACGGATGCGCGAATCAATACGCGATGAAGCAACAGGAAAATGGCGAAGCGGAGTGAAGAAGATGACCATCGCCAATGGTTTGTCCATTTTACGATTACTCTTGTCACCATTGATCTTTTGGGCCTTTGCCTTTTCCCGGCGCAGGTTCATCCTCCTGCTCTGGTTGGTGACCGGTCTTACCGATCTCCTGGACGGGTGGGTGGCCAGAAAGCGCGGGGAAATTACCGAACTTGGGAAAATACTGGATCCGGTTGCCGACAAACTTGTCCTCGGGTTTTCCTTGGCCGGTTTGATTTACCGTTATAACCTGCCTCTTTGGGTGGGCTTGGTTTACCTGGTTAAAGAGACGCTTCAGCTTTTTGGCGGCCTGCTTTTCTTCCGGCGGCAACGGATGACCTTACCCAGTAATCTATGGGGCAAAGCAGGTACGACCCTATTTTTCACCGGCTTTTTTCTTTATTTGTTCTCCCCGAAGTACGGATTTTACGTGGTCCTTGCCGGTCTGGCCGTCTCGGTTCTGGCGTTCTGCACTTATGCCGTGGAACTGTTTAAACAGTTAAAAAAGACGCCGCCTCTGACCAACCGGCCATAATATCCCGTTTTTCATAACTTCCCCGTTTACCTCAGAAGCGCTCCCACAGGGAGCAGAGACTCCTCCCCCCTATTTTGCCCGGTTTTTCGATAAGACATCGAAAGCCACTGCCATCAGGAGGACAAAGCCCTTAATCGTCATCTGCCAGTCGCTGCCGATGCCCATGATGGACATGCCGTTGTTGAGTACGCCCATCACTAGGGCGCCGACAATCGCCCCGATCACCGTGCCGATCCCGCCGGTGGCGGAGGCGCCGCCGATGAAACAGGCAGCGATGGCGTCCAGTTCAAAACCGTTACCCAGAAGAGGAAAGGCCGAATCGGTCCGGGCGGCAAAAACGATCCCCGCCACCGCTGATAAAACCGCCATATTCAGATAGACGAAGAAAAGTACCCGGTTGGTGTCGATCCCCGAGAGCCGGGCGGCCCTTTCATTTCCGCCCATGGCATAGATATAACGCCCTGGTACGGTTTTAGTGGTGAAAAAGTGATAACCGGAGATGAGCGCCGCCAGAATCACCAAGACAATGGGGATACCTTTGTACGTAGCCAAGGCGTAGGCAAAAAGGTTGACCGCAGCGATAATGAGAAGAAGCTGGCCGATGAAGAGGAAGGCCGGGATAACCCCGGTGTTGCTTCTGATTTTAGCCCGGCGTTTTCTTAGCTGGGTAATAATAAGGAGTATGGAGAAGATAGCCGAAAAAACGATGGGTGTCAGGTTGAAGCCGTCAATGACAGGAAAGAGATCCGGGAGATACCCCGAACTGATGCGTTGGAAAGACCGGGGAAACGGCGATAACGTCAGCCCTTTGAGGATGGTATTGGTCAGGCCGCGGAATAAAAGCATTCCGGCCAGGGTGACGATGAACGCGGGGATGCGCACATAGGCGATCCAAAAACCTTGCCAGATACCGATGATCACACCCATTAACAGGCCGATAATGATGGCGGCTGTGACATCCATTTTTTCTTCAATGATCAGGGTGCCCATGATCGCGGCGATAAAAGCGGCCACTGAACCAACGGAAAGATCGATATTGCCGCCGGTCAGGATACAAAGGGTCATGCCAATGGCAAGGATAAGTACATAGCTGTTTTGCAGGATCAGGTTGGTTACATTCATCGGTACAAGGAGAATACCGCCGGTTGCGATCTGAAAAAAGATCATAATAAACACTAAAGCGATTAACATAGCATATTGGCGGATATTGGCCTTCAAAGCATAACTCGCGCTCACGCGCGCGGTTGTTGTGATTTCCACGGATTTTACCTTTACAGTCTCCATCATAAACGCCCCCTATTCCTCTGCATACTCTGCATAATGCAGCGCATTATCCTTTCCTGAGAGGCCTCTTCCCTATTGAGTTCACCGACGATCCGCCCCTCGTTCATAACATAGATCCGGTCGCAAATGCCAAGGACCTCGGGGAGCTCGGAAGAGATAAAAATAATTGCTTTCCCCTCTTCAGCCAGTTGATTGATGATAGTATAGATCTCGTATTTTGCCCCCACATCAATGCCACGGGTGGGTTCATCCAGGATTAAAATATCCGGTGCGGCAAAGATCCATTTGGCCAGCATCACCTTTTGTTGGTTGCCGCCGGAAAGGTTTTGTACTTTCTGATAGATGCTTGACGACCGAATCTTCAACTTTTCCCGGTAATCCGTAGCCACGCGGGTTTCTTTCTCATCATTGATTATCCATCTCTTACTGATTTTATCGAGACTGGATAAGGATATATTTTGCCGGAGATCTCCGATCAGGATTAACCCGGCATTTTTCCGGTCTTCGGTGACATAGGCCAAACCGTTCTGGATAGCCTTTTTAATGGTATTAATCATAATTTTTTCACCGTCTTTGCGAATCTCACCACTGATCTGCCGGCCGTAGGCCTTTCCGAAGACGCTCATGGCAAATTCGGTACGCCCGGCTCCCATCAACCCCGAGATCCCGACAATCTCCCCCCGGTGGACGCGAATACTGACGTCCTTAATGATTTTTCTCCCTTCAATTTTTGGGTCAAAGACGGTCCAGTTTTTTATCTCCAGGTACACCCCGCCGATTTTCGGCCGGCGTTTTGGAAACCGGTCCGTCAATTCCCGGCCGACCATTCCTCTGATGATCCGGTCCTCATTGACCCGGCCTTCGCTTACGTTGATGGTTTCGATGGTGGCTCCGTCCCGGAGAATGGTAATGGCATCGGCCACCCGGATCACTTCATTTAATTTGTGGGAGATTAAAATCGCAGTAATACCGGATTTTTTTAACTCCAGCAATAACTGGAGAAGATTATCGGAGTCCTCTTCATTGAGCGCGGCTGTGGGTTCATCGAGAATAAGGAGTTTAGCGTTTTTTGCCAAGGCTTTTGCAATTTCCACCAGTTGCTGTTTGCCGACGCCCAGATCCTTAATGAACACGTCGGGGTTTTCTCTTAAGCCCACTTTTTTCAGGAGGACAGCCGCATCTTGACGGGTCTTCTCCCAATTAATCACGCCCCATTTTGCCCTTTCATTCCCGAGATAAATATTTTCCGCGATGGAAAGGTAGGGGATGAGGGCAAGATCCTGGTGAATAATGGCGATCCCCTTCTTTTCACTCTCACGGATACCCCTGAAGGCGCATTTTTCGCCTTGGAAGACAATCTCGCCGCTGTATGTACCGTAGGGATAAACGCCGCTGAGGATATTCATGAGCGTGGATTTGCCCGCCCCATTCTCGCCGACAAGGGCATGGATTTCGCCGGCGGCCACCTTAAGGCTGACATTGTCCAGGGCTTTGACCGTGCCGAAATATTTCGAGATATTTCTCATTTCAAGAATAACCATCCTATCCCGTCCTTTGGTAATAGATAAAATTATAGGGCGCTTCCGGGCAATATCATCCTTTGGCAACCGTGTTAAGGAAATCCGCCCGGAAGCACACTTTTCCCCTGTTATCAGCAGCACAGCAAAATGCATGTATACTACCGGGTATACTATAAAATGTCTATTGATTTTGCAGGCATGTATCAGTATTACTTCTTATCTTGCCGGTTATATTGCCTGGTACTAAAGAGTGGGGAATTAACTGACAGTAAGTTCAGATCTGGAGATCTTCTTCTGTATAATACCCGCTGTCAATTAAGAGTTCTTTGTAGTTGTTTATATCCGCATAAACCGGCTCGCAGAGGTAGGACGGGACGAGCTTGACGCCGTTATAATAAGTTTCCGTATCATTAACCGGCGCTTCTTCACCTTTCATGATCGCCTCTACCATCTCCACAACCTTGGCCGCAAGGGTCCTTGTATCCTTAAAAATCGACATCGACTGCTGGCCTTTGATCATGGCTTTGACATTGGCTTTATCACAATCCTGGCCGGTGATGATTGGATAGGGTTTCTCCGGAGTCCCGTAACCGGCGTTCGTCAGCGAGGTTATGATCCCAATCGCCAGGCTGTCGTTGGGGGATAAAACCGCATCCAGTTTTTTGCCGTCGGCATAATGGGCGGTAATGAGGTTATCCATCCGCGCCTGTGCAGTAGCGGAATTCCAGGCGTGGATCGCGATGATCGAAAACTCCGTTTGCCCGCTGGGGACCACCAGTTTCCCTTCATCAATATACGGCTGGAGAATACTCATGGCGCCACCATTGAAGAAGAGGGCGTTATTATCATCGGGGGACCCGGCAAACAATTCGATGTTGAATGGCCCCGGATTCTCCTTCAGGCCAAGCTTTTCTTCGATATATTGGCCTTGGATGACCCCAACCTTAAAATTGTCAAAGGTTGCGTAATAGTCCACATGTTCCGAGTTCATAAGGAGGCGGTCATAAGCAATTACTTTAATATCATTCTCCGCAGCCTTGCGTAGGACCTCGGTCAGGGCTGAGCCGTCAATGGAAGCAATGACGAGGATTTTACATTTTTTTGTAATCATATTCTCCAACTGCTGAATCTGGGTGTTCACGTCATTATTGGCGTATTGCAGGTCCACCTTGTAACCCTTCTCTTCCAGCATCATCTTCATGTTGGCGCCATCCTGGTTCCAGCGTTGCAATGATTGCGTGGGCATGGCCACCCCAATCAGGTTCTCATCGGCCTTTTCATCGGCCTTTTTGCCGCAGCCGGCAAAACTACCGGCCAAAGCAAGGACCAGCAGTAAAGAAATGAGTCTTTTCATTCTTTCTACTCCTTTCGTTTAAGGATTTCCTTAAATCTTTGCAATGGGAAGATGTATTTAACGCTGCATTTTTCCGCCGATCACCCCATTTCCGCTATGAAATTAGCCGTACTGACAACCTTGTTTGAAGGTGCAGTACGCTACTGAAGAATAGATCGTATAAGTTGTACTAATTAATTAATATGACGAAAGAGAGAAAATTTTCCTGACTTAAGATTTATAGACAGGGATCGGCATAAAAGAGTTTTCCGCGGGCAAGATCAGAGTAAACTGTGGTGAAGGGGATATTGACCGGTGCCGGAGATAATTGCCGTGTTCATCAGGGCGACCATCGCCTTTTTTCTTCTCTTAATTATGACCCGCTTAATGGGGAAAACCCAGCTTTCACAGTTGAATTTCTTCGATTATGCCGTTGGTATTACCATCGGCTCCACCGCATCCACACTGGCAACCAATACGGAGACGCCGGTTATTGCCGGTGTGACCAGCATTTTGGTCTGGGCCGGGCTGGCCATGGCCATCGACCGCCTTACTCTGAAAAGTCTTTATGCGAGTAAAATTATTGAAGGGGAGCCCAGTGTGATCATAAAAAACGGGAAGCTGATGGAGGAGGCAATGGCCAGGGCCAATTATGATCTGGAGGAACTAATGACCCAATTGCGGAATAGGGGGATTTTCGACATATCCCAGGTGGAGGAGGCGGTACTTGAGACCAATGGCCAGTTGAGCGTTTTGGTCAAATCCCAATACCGGCCGGTGACTCCTGCAGACTTGAAACTGGATACCCAATATGAGGGGATGCCACAGATCCTGGTGGTGGACGGCAATATCGCCCGGCACCGGCTCTCCGAGCTGAAACTGGACGAGGACTGGCTATGGGAACAACTTCGTAACCTGGGGATTAATGACCTTTCCGAAGTGATGGTGGCACAACTGGATACCACAGGCAAGCTGTATGTGGATAAAAGGTCCGATTGGGAAGGATGGAACCGTTGATTTTTCTCTTGACTTTTTACCAGATTAAGATAATATGGTAAAGAAACAGTATTATAGTATTTGCGGAAAGGATTTCACAGGGAATGTGGAAGAAGAGAAGAACAGCAGAGAAGCGGATGATGTTCTCCATTGCCTTGCCCATTATGATCCAGCGGATAACCCATCACCTTATGCTCTTAATCGACCGGGCTTTTGTCGGCAATCTGGATGCCCGTTACTTATCGGCCATAGGGAATGTCATGATCCCCTACAACGCCATGACCTTTATCTTTTTTGCTATTGCCACCGGCTTGACTGTTTTGGTCGCCCAAAACGTCGGCAGAAAGGATTACCAGCGGGCGCAAGAGTTGAGCCAGTCGGCCTTTTTTTATCTTACTCTCATCTCCACCGGTCTTTTCCTCCTCTGGTTTATCGGCGCTGAAAGTGTTTTTTCTTTATTCGGCGCCACCGGTGATGTTCTCCAGTTTTCTACGGTTTACGTCCGCATTATAGCGGTTTATATGATTTTCTTCGGGATCGAGGTTGCGGCTGCTTCGATCCTGGAAGGGGTAGGTACCACCCGTCCGATTATGATGGTGGGGGTAATAAGGAGTGTTCTCAATATCTTCCTGGACTGGCTCCTGATCTTTGGGCACTGGGGTCTTCCCGCCCTGGGGTTGCAGGGCGCCGCGCTGGCTACTTTAATCGCCAACTTGATTGGTTGCGCCATTCTCTTCTCCAGCCTCTTCCTTCAGGGCAATTTACCTTTTTCTCTTGAGCGAAAGGCTTTGTTTAAACCGGAGTGGCAGCCGTTCCGGGAGATTACCCGCCGCGGCATACCCAGCGGCGTGGAGATCTTCCTTTACCAATCAGGGAACCTGGTTTTGGTCCGGTTTTTAAACCAGATTGATGGGATGGCCATCGTCATTTATTCGCTGGTCACCAGTTTGCAGACGATCCCGGTTTTGATTTATATGGGTTTTGCCAAAGCCACCACAACAATGGTCGGCCAGTACTGGGGTGAAGAAAGGTTTGCCGACGCCAAAAAAATTACCCTCTATGCGCAGAAGATCTCGGTCACTACCTGTGCATTAATGGGGGCAATTTTTGCGCTCATTCCTGGGACTTTAATCCGGATCTTCACCTCGGACCCGGAGGTTCTGGCGAGAGCCGGCCAACTCCTTCGCATCTCCGGGATCCTGCTGGTTTTTCAATCTTCCAATATTGTCTCGGGCCATGCCATCCGCGCCACCGGGGATACCAAATGGATGCTTTATTCACAAATTTACGGAACAATTTTTGTTGTCGGTTTCTCCGCCTACGCCATTTTTTATCTGGAATGGGGATTGCTCGGGTTATACCTTACCACTATGTTTGATGAGCTTACCCGGGGAATCATCAATTTCCTCCGTTTCTATTTTGGTGTCAACCCCTTAAGGAAATTGCCGGAACTGTCAAAAGCCCTCAGGAGACGGGGTGTTAACGGGAAAGGGGAATCCCATGGGCCCGGAATTCGCGGATGACAAGGGCGAGGGTGATGATAAAAGCCAGCAGATCCGCGACGGGAGTGGCGGTCCAGATCCCGGTGAGGCCAAAGAAACGCGGTAAGAAAAGGAGCAAGGGGACATAAAGGATGAACTGGCGCAGTGCGGAGAGGAAAAGGGAAGGAAGGCCTTTGCCGATTGCCTGGAAGAAAGTGATGGAAACGGTTTGCGGGCCCAGGAGCGGGTAGATTAATGCCATGATCCGTAAGGCTTTGGTACCAACAGCCAATACCCCCGGGTCGGAGGTGAAGATTTTCAGGAAAAAGCCGGGGAAGAAGAAAAAGGCGATCCCGACCAAAGTGGAGAAAAGGCTGCCGGCGCCGGCCCCTTTGTATAAAGCCTCCCGGATCCGCCGGTATTTTTTTGCGCCAAAGTTGTACCCGACAATCGGGAGCAACCCCTGGGAGATACCGATCACAGGCATGAAGGCCAACATCTGCATGCGGAGGATGATCCCCATCACCGCGATGGGGATATAGCCAAAACCCCCGAGAACCTGGTTGGCGATGATTAGGGCAAGGTTACCGGAGATCTGGATTAACAGCGAAGGCAAGCCTACTTTATAAATATCCCAAATAATCCGGAAATTGGGGCGAAGAGACTTCCAGGAGATAGTCAACCCACTGCGCCCCGTGAGAAAGTACAATAAATGAATGATAACCCCCGCTATTTTCGCGATGACCGTGGCCACCGCGGCGCCTTTGATCCCCATCTCCAGACCGAAGATGAAAACAGGATCCAGGATGATGTTTATGACTGCGGAAGAGATCATAACCGTCATGGAAAAAGTGGGATTGCCCTCTGCCCGCGTTACATGGTTCATTACCATAATAAGGAAAAGAAAAAAGGCGCCATTGGCGATTACTGACATATACTCTACGGCCGCTTCGAGGATCTCCGGGGTGGCGCCGAATAAGACAAGCAAAGGCCGGAGATAGAAAAGACCGGCTAAAGTTGCCGCCAGGCCAAAAATGATACTTAAAAGAAAAACCTGTCCTGCCACAACCGAAGCCTTCTTTGGGTCTTTCGCCCCAAAAGAACGGGAGATCAGAGACCCGGCGCCGATCCCCGTACCAATGGCAACGGCGCCCAAGAGCATCTGCGCAGGAAAACAGATGGAGAGGGCGGCGATGGCCCCGGCCCCCAGCCGTCCGATAAAGATCGTATCGATAATATTGTAAGAGGCATTGACGGCCATCGCCAGGGTGGCCGGGAGGGAAAAGCGCAGTAAAAGCCGGATGATTTTCTCCTCTCCCAGGCTATGGGTTCTGTCTTTGTTGGTCTTTTGCGTCATCGTAAACCACCGACTCCTGCAGGATTTAGTTTTGGTTAAGTCTCAGCCTGTTAGCCAGGGACCCAGGGACGGGTTGCGCGTGCGCGCGCAAAATTGGCGCCTAAAGTCAGGGAAATTGTGATGATCGCCGGCGAGACGAGTCGCGCAAAGTTGGCAACTATATAACCTTCGGTTGCTTGTATTTAGAGGTCCACCCCCAGGAGAAGACGGATAATATAGCCGATGCTGAAACTCAAAACCGCCACCCCCAGGCTGATTCCGGTCATTTCCAGGAACCGCCTGCGGAAAGGGAGATCTTTGACGACGGAGATATAAAAATTAAAGAAGAGGATGATCAGGATCCCCACCAGCAAAGTAATGCCCAGGCTGAGAAGGTAATTCGTCAGCAATAAATAGGGAAGGATCAAGGCGGCCACTGTGATCAGGTAAGCGATCCAGGTGTACACGGCGGATTTGAACGGCTCCTGCTCACCGGTTCCCTCCGCTTTGGTGGAGAGATATTCCGAAGCTCCCATGGAAAACGAAGCCGCGATACCGGTGATCAGACCGGCCAACGCAATCAGCCGGGTGTTTTGGAGGGCAAAAGTCAATCCGGCCAGGGTTCCGGTGAGTTCCACCAGGGCGTCGTTGAGCCCAAGGACTATCGAACCCACGTAATCAAGGTGTTCCTCGGCGATAAGATTGAGGAGTTCGTGCTCGTGCTCTTCTTCCTCTTCCGCAATTTTCCGCACTTCCGGCAGTTCTTCGTATATTTCCATATAGGCATTTTGTGCCCGCTCTTCACCCTTTTCCATCAGCTTCAGAGTGAAAGTCAACCCGAAGATCCGTGCCGCCCAGTAAAAGACGAAAACCTTCCACCACTGCGGGTTAAGGTCTTTTTTGGTAAGTTCCCGGTAAAAATCATGATGCGCCAGTTCATCCCCGGCGATCTCCTTCAATAGCTTCCGGTTCGCTTCGTTCTTAGCCTTTACCGCAAGCAGGCTGTATATATGATACTCGGTGAGTTCGTTCCTCTGAAAGACCAGGAGTTTTTTGCAGGTCTCTTCCCTAAGGGGCACAGTTGCAGGCGTGCGGTTCATGACCCCACCTCCGTTTCTTTGCCGCTGCTTACAACCGGGCGGCTTTGTCTATTTTAGCACATCTTTTCCAGGTATGCAATTTACAAGGGGCGGCGTAAAGTAACTAATACCCCGGCTTGTTGGTGAGAAATCTTAAGATAAAGATGGAACTGTCGATGATCCGGTTCTTCCGGGTGCGCCAGGAATCGGAGAGTTGCAGATGGCCCCGGGGTTTTTTCATTAGATCCCAAAAACCGTCAGCATCCCGTTGCTGCCAAACCCAGTTGTAGTAAGGGCTTTTATATTGCTCCCAACCGGCAAAGCGGGATAAAACTGTTAAGGTGCGCAGCCAGTTGTAGAAATCTTTGGTTGCCATGATCGGTACCAAGCGGGAAGGATTTTTGTCGTAGATATAATACATCCCTTCTTCCCTATGCAAGCAATAGGCCAGAATTTTTTGTTCCAGGGCAGGCGGTAAAAGCCCTTTTTGGGCGGTAAGCAGGAGAACGCTATAATAGCCATAAAAAGGAGTTTTTCTTTTCGTTTTCACCTGGAAATGCCTGTACTGGGCTTTCCATTCGGCCTCTGGGTCATACTGCCCCCCGGCAAAGGCCGCTTCCGCAAAACACCTCCATAAAGAAATATGTTTTTCCAGCAAAGGATCTTCAGGCGCCAGCAAACCCAGGGTCGCCGCGGCGCACAGGGGCATAAAGATCTCCAGCCACCAGCGGGGGTTGTCATGCTTTTCGCACCGCTGGTGAAAGATCTCTTCACCCAGGAGGACCTTCTCAAGAAAGAAGATGACCTTTTGCAAAGATGGATGGTCGGGCGTCAAGCCTATCCACAAAGCCTGCCGGATAACCGCTTCTGAATCGCCGTGAAAAGCTCCCCAGTATCCACCCGGCGTTTGCGCCTGGACGATCTGCCGGGTAAAGGGATGGGCCAAGACTTGGGCATAAGCATTTTGATACTCACGGTCGGACGGTTTCAACCCTTTGCCTTCTTTAAGAAGGATGAAGCGGGGAATGGGGTCTGGATCCATGTTTAATAATTCATCAATAATATTTTCGATCTCTTTTGTCGTAAACAATAAACCGGCCAAGGACCGTCACCCCCCTGCAGATAGGATTCTTTTCGCCAACACCAATCCATAGAGGGAACTTAAGAACAAAGGCAAATGTAGGATCCCCATCCACCAGTAAGCCGGGTTTAGGATGAAGAACTGGATGACTGTCAAGATGCCTGTGATGAACCCGGCAAGCGCTGTTACTTTTAGTGTCACCGGATTAACCCGTGGATAGATCACAAAGAGAACAGCCAGATAAAAAGGGACCAGCATGCAAAAGGTGAGCCCCGCTTCGGAGGTGAAGAGGTGGTGCAGCTTAAAATCGGGGGTTAAAGTCTGCAGGTCAATCGGGTACCAGAAAGCAAAAAAGGCCAGAAACATCATGAAGATTTGTCCGGCGCCAAGCCGGTAAACCGAGAAATCATTGCGGACCGCGATGGTCTCCCAGAACCAGGCCAGGGCGACCATCAGGGAGATCAGGATGTTCCCTGTTAACACGGTGAATCCATACTCCCGGGTATAGGCCATATTTTGAAAAATGGCAACGAGGAAAAGGTTCAAGGAGACATAGGCGCTGAAAACCTTGCGCACCTTATTCCGGTAAAGAACAAGAAGGAGGAGAAGGAGGAGCGGGATGAGTTTGAAGATGGGGAAGAGCTTTGGTATACGGTAAACTAAAGCCTCGGCAAAAACTGTCAGGACAATATTGGCCCTTTCTTCGGGCGGAATTGCTTTCGTGCTGTAAGACGGCATACACATCAAAATGATAATAAGCAGCGTAAACCACCATTTTCTTGTGATTGCCTCTAGCCTGTTATGGATCTTCATCTTGGCTTGCAAGTCTACCCCCCCAGTTTTTCGTCACCTTAGCGGCCTGAAATTTTCTACATATTACCACAGTTAATTTATCTCGTCAATCGGTGGCGAAACTTCTTTAAATTATGACAGGCAGTTGTCATATTATCGGTTATATAATGCAGTTAACAAAAGAAAAAGGAGGGCTAAAGATGACCGGAGAACAATTCTGTCAAAGCTGCGCGATGCCTTTAACTGAAGAGTCTCATTTCGGAACGAACGCCGACGGCACAAAAAATGAGGAGTACTGCATCTATTGCTATAAAGACGGCGCCTTCACTTCCGAGATGACAATGGAAGAGATGATCGAGATCTGCATCCCCCACACGCTGCAGGCGGGGGTCTATTCCGATGAGAACACGGCCCGGGCGGCAATGCGCGAATATTTCCCCAAACTGAAACGCTGGCAGAAAAGGTAAGTCCATTTTATTTTTCTTTTCAAAGCAGCCCACATATTGTTTCCCCCGCTGGCGGGGGAAATTTTTCATTGCAATGACAATCATCTGTTTTCTTTTGCACCCTTCCTGACGGGAAATTAGATATGAAAATCAAATATGACATAAACCTGTCTTATTTTATGGTATAGTATTGGTATAGACTGGGTTTGCGCGCGCGTACACGTGACCGCAAAACAGCCACCCGGAAAGGATGGGGTTGCCATGCAGATCGACCGGATGCTCCGGATCCTCTTTATCCTGCTCAATAAAAAGATGGTGACAGCAGGTGAATTGAGTGCCGAGTTGGAAGTATCGCCCCGGACCATCTACCGCGACCTTGATGCCTTATGCCAGGCCGGCATCCCCATTTATACCTGTCAAGGTCGGAATGGCGGCATCAAACTGGTCGACAGCTTTGTCCTGAACAAGGCGCTCCTTTCTCAAGAAGAACAAAATGAGATCCTTGCGGCTTTGCACGGGTTGAACGCCGTCCATTATCCCCAGGCGGAAAAGGTGCTGACAAAATTAAGCGCTATTTTTGGGGGAAAATTAACGGACTGGATTACGGTGGATTTTTCCGGTTGGGGCCCGGCCAAAGAAGATACCCTGGCCAAGATTAAAGAGGCGATCATCAACCGGAAACTGCTCTCTTTTACCTATTACAACAGCTACGGTGAAAAAACCATTCGGACCGTTGAGCCTTTGCAATTGTGGTTCAAAAGCAGGGCTTGGTATCTCCGGGCCTTTTGCCGCAACAAGCAGGACGAACGCCTTTTCAAGCTCAACCGGATCAAAAGCATCCGCCTGCTTCCGGAGGGTTTTATGTGCCATCCGGAAAAGGAACCCCCACCTGTCTCCGCCCATGGGCGCATGGTTCCCGTGGTCGAGATAACCATGAAAATCCACGCCACACAGGCCTACCGGGTCTATGATGAGTTTGAGGAATCCCAGATCACCCCGCACGCGGATGGCAGTTTTACGGTCCGCTTCTCCTACCCTGAAGATGAGTGGGTATATGGTCTTATCCTCTCTTTCGGTATGTATGCGGAAGTGATCGAACCGCCTCATATCAGGGAGATCATTAAAGAACGCCTCAGAAAAGCCCTGGCTTTTTATGAATAGGGGTTGCACCTGTTTGAGAATATCCGGCGCCTGCACCCCTGCACCGCGCAGTGGATTTTCCCCTGCAACAATTTACACTGCAGGGGCGGAGGATTGGGATTTATCCACTAAGAGGCAGGAATAAAGAGGCCGGAGGGAGAAATAAGAAAAAGTCCAGCTCATGTATGATTTAGCGTAAATGCGAGGCGCACTGCGCCCTGGAGACCGCAGACAGAAGGCTTTTGGCGGTTTTGTGAAGATCTTTGACAACAGGAGGTTACATAATGAAGAAGAGAAGAATTGCGAGGTTTTTTTTATTCGCAGCATTGTTCGGGGTTTTTTCCGGGGTGGTTTTCTCCGGGGAGCAGGCAAGTCCCGCCGGTTTAAAAGAACTTTTAATGGCAAGAGGTTTCAATCCCCGTGATATCCGCCGGGTAAGGGCGAATTTCCGGACGGTGGGACCGGTTGAGGTTACGTATTTTACCGTGGATGAACCGGACCTCCCCTTCCGTAAGGCGATGCGGGTAAAGACCCTTGCCGCTACGGAACTGCCCTGGCATGCCCAGATCAGGTGGGATGCGCAGCAGCCGGTTAAGAAAGGGGAGCTGATCTTTGCCCGTTTGTGGCTCCGGAGCAGCCTGAAAGGGGATATCCAGCGGGCGCCCATTACCAACCTGCTGATTAAGAGGAAGGAAGACACAGGTCAGGCCCTGCAGAAAGGCCGCCACCGGCCGGTTACGGAGGAATGGCATCCTTACTATTATTACGCGGTGATGCCCGCCGCTTCCCGCGACTGGTACCTGGAGTTTCACATCGGCTATTATGAACAGGAGTTTGAGGTTGGCGGCGTGGAGATCGTGAACCTGGGGAATGCCGCGCGCGCAGGGGTCGACCTCTCGCTACTGCCGGTAACGGAGACAGAAAACGCCCTTACCTACCCCGGGCAGGAGGCGGACGCGCCCTGGCGGCAAGTGGCCGAAGAGCGGATACGGGAGATCCGCATGGCAAAGCTCGTGGTGGAAGTGGTTGACGGGGAGGGCAGGCCCCTTCCCGGCGCCGAGGTAAAGGTGGAGATGAAGCGGCACGCCTTCCCGTTTGGGACGGCGGTTACCGCGCAGAGGCTCACCGGGAACCAGCCGGATGATGAAAAATACCGGCAAGTGGTGAAAGAACGCTTTAACCGGGTGGTCTTTGAGAACGATCTAAAGACCCCACCCTGGTTCGGCCGGTGGGGGAAGAACTACGGCAAGGAGAAGGTTCTGAAAGCCCTGGACTGGCTGGATGAGCAAGGGATTCCCGCCCGCGGTCATACCCTTTTCTGGGCAACGCATGAACATATGTTGACCGATACTGGCATGCTGGGGCGGGAAGTCAAAAGCACCGTGGAGGCACGGATCCGGGACCGGCTGACCACGGTTGCGGGGAGGCTGGTGGAATGGGATGTCCATAACCACCCGGAGATGTTTACGGAGATTACGGATTATATTGGCTGGGAGGCGACTCTTGATTTTTGGCGGCTCGCACGGGAACTGGATCCCCAGACCAGACTGGCGATTAACGAAGGCTCCATCCTTCCCTTCCCCCACCAATTGATGGAGAAGTACAAGAAGCGTATTTCCTGGCTTTTGGCGAAGGGGGCACCGGTGGAAGCCATCGGCTTTATGTCCCATTTTTCCACTACTACGGTGACCCCGCCGGAGCGGATCTGGGAGATCCTTGACGAATTTGCCAAATTTGGCCTGCCTTTGGTAATTACCGAGTTTGACATGGACATCGATGACCGCCACCCCGAGGAAGTGCAATTACAAGCTGATTTTACCCGCGATTTTCTCATCGCGGTTTTCAGCCACCCCGCGGTCGACTCCTTTTTGAGTTGGGGCTTTTGGGCCGGGCAGCACTGGAAGCCGGAGGCCGCCTTTTATGATAAGGAATGGAACCTCCGCCCCCACGGCCGGGCTTATATGGATCTGGTCTTTGGCGAGTGGTGGACAAATGAGGCCCTGACCACGGATGAAGACGGCAAGGCCGGGCTGTACGGTTTTAAAGGGGAGTATACGATAACCGCCGCCGCCAACGGGCGGACGGCCGGGGCAGAGATTGAACTCGGCGACGGCGGAACCACGGTCCAGCTGGAGATTAAATAGAACCGGATGTATATTGTTTGGATATGGGTTGAAGCTTACAGGCGGCCGGAATCCGGCCGCCTGATCTTTCTATGATGGTGATTATCTTTCCAGTTAAGGGCTATGGGCGTTAAAATTTCCCTTCGGCCTGTGCATCCAACCACTGCCGGACCGGGGGGACGATTGCTTCCAGAGTGCCGCCGGCAAACGGGTTTTTCAGGTTGGCCAAGGCGACCAGTTCCAAGAAGGGCCTGCTGCCGCCGGCCCGGCAGAGGCGGAGATAGTCCCGCCAGGCTTCTTCCCGGCCGGTATTGGCTTTCTGCCAGAACTGTAAGGCACAGACCTGGGCCAGGGTATAATCGATGTAGTAAAAGGGGCTGGTAAAGATATGACCCTGCCGGAACCAGTAGCCGCCCCGCTGCAAGAGGTCGTTCCCTTCATAATCCCGGTGGGGCAGGTATTTCTCTTCAATCGCCCGCCAGGTCCGTTTACGTTCCTCCGGTGTGGCTTCCGGGTGTTCGTAGACCCGGTGTTGGAATTCGTCGACAGCCGCGCCGTAGGGGATGAAGAGGATCGCTCCGCTCAAATGGGCAAATTTATACTTCCCTTCGTCTTCACCAAAAAACAGACGCATCCAGGGCCAGGTCAAAAACTCCATGCTCATGGAATGGATCTCACAGGCTTCCAGGGTCGGCCAGAGATATTCCGGGACCGCAAAGTCCCTGCTGCAATAGACCTGAAAGGTATGGCCGAATTCATGGGTTAAAACGTCAATATCACCAGAGGTCCCGTTGAAATTGGCAAAGATGAACGGTGACTGGAACTTGGGGATATAGGTGGCAAACCCTCCGCCGGCCTTGCCTTTCTTGGCGATGAGGTCAAACAACTCCTTTTCCGCCATGAAGGTAAAGAATTCGCCGGTCTCCGGGGAAAGCTCATCATACATCTTCTGCCCCTGCCTGACGATCCATTCCGGACCGCCTTTAGGCACGGCGTTTCCCGTGGGGAAGGTAAGCGGTTCGTCATAATATTTCAAAGTGGCCAGCCCCAACCTCCCGGCCTGCCGCCTCCTTAAGGCGACGGCCAGGGGGACAATATGTTCAAGGATCTGCCGCCGGTAGCCGGCGACCATGGCCGCGTCATAGTCGGTCCGGGACAGGCGGGCGTAACCGAGGTCGACAAAGTTTTTAAACCCCAGTTTTTTTGCGATCCTGTCGCGGACCTTTACCAACTGGTCATAAATCTCGTCAAATTGCTCCTCATGGGCGGCAAAAAAATCGGTATAGGCCTCGTGGGCTTCCTTGCGCACCGGTTGTTCCTTTGCCTCCATGAAGGGGGCCATCTGGGCCAGATTCCTCTCCTCCCCGGCAAAGGGGATCCGGGCGGAAGCCCGGAGTTTCGTGTACTGGCTGGCCAGCTTGTTCTCGGTTTGCAGGTCGGGGATGATTTCCGGGGTAAAGGTCTTTAGCCGGGTTTCGGCGATCCGGAAAAGCTGCCGCCCCCATTTCTCTTCCAGCTGAGGACGGTTTTTCGACTGCACCAGTGCCTGGTAATATTTGAAGATTAGCCCCTCATAGACAGGAGAAACCTCGTCAAAATAATCATTCTCCACTTCGTAGAAGGGGTCGGTGGTATCGATCGCATGCCTAATCGTCACCAGGGCGGCCATGGACTCTAACTCATTACGCAGGGCATTAATCTGCTTCATGGCCGCATCTTGAGCGGCAAAGGATCTTGCCGTGGTGAACTCCTTGAGCAGCCGGTTGAATTCGGCCTCAACCTCTTCCAGTAACGGCCTGTGGTATTCGTAGTCTTTAAAGGTCTCCATCACTTAACCTCCCGGTCTGAGATGAAATCCGCATTAAGCCTTGAGTTGATTTTATTATAAAACCCATGGAGTTGCAAGAAAAACTCCGGCGGAGAAGGTAACTTCTCCGCCGGAACCCCGGAACGGGGCATGTGGGTGTCCGTCCATATTAAGGAAAGAAACCGGTTGGAAACGGAGGGGTGGCCGGGCGCCGGAACTGGATTGTGCGCGCGAAAAAACAGACCAAGAGTGGTACGCGCCATCCTCTTGGTGGAGAAAAGTCAAGATTACACATGGTGCGCGTTTCCACCGGGAGGCAGGCGCGGCCCGGGTTCAGAACGGCTTAGTTGCGGACCAGATACAAATAGGCTGAGAGCGCTGCTTTGGCTCCTTCGCCGGCGGCGACAATAATCTGTTTATGCGGGACATCGGTAACGTCGCCGGCGGCAAAAACCCCCGGGATATTGGTGCGGTTACAATTGTCCACAAGGATCTCGCCATTTTCATTCTTCTGTAATTCGCTGGAGAAGGAGGAATTGGGAGTAAGACCGATCGCCACGAAGACGCCCTCTACCGACAAATAACGCTCGCTGCCGGGGACCCCGTCTTGGCTGCGGACTTTAATGCCCTGGACAAACCGGTCCCCGGTTATCTCTGCAATCATCGAAGAGTTCATGAGTTCTACGTTATCCGCCCCAAGCACTCTTTCCTGGAGGATCTGATCGGCTGTCGGTTCTTTGCCCAAGTTGATAATATAGGTCTTACGGGTGATCCCTAGCAACTGTTGGGCGTATTCAAAGGCGGAGTTGCCGCCGCCGGCGACCGCCACGGTTTTCCCGGCAAAAAACGGCGCATCACAAGTGGCGCAATAGGCAACCCCTCTCCTTTGGAATTCCTCTTCACCGGGAACCCCAAGTTTCTTGTAGGTTTTACCGGTGGCGACAATCACCGACCTGGCGGTGTAGGCGCCGTCTGTGGTTTTCACCGCCAGCAGGCGGCCTTCGTTTTTTAGTTCAACCAGTGGTTCCTGTTCTTTTATTGGTATCCCGTATTTTTTTGTGTGCTCTGCAAATTTATCAGCCAATTCGGCGCCGGTGATCATCATAAAACCCGTATAATTCTCTACATCCCCGGTCCAGTTGGTTTGGCCGCCGATATCTTCAGTCACCACCAACAGATCCAGGCCTTTACGTACCCCGTAAATCGCAGCGCTGATCCCGGCAGGACCTGCCCCGGCGATGACAAGGTCGTAGATCTTTTCCTTATTCATTCCGCCAACCCCAGTAGTTCACTGATTTTTCTCCGGTCGAAACCAATGACTATTTGGTCGTCAATCTCCAGGACAGGTACGCCCATTTGACCGGTTTTGTCGATCATTTCCTCCATGCTTTCCTTATCCGCAGCCACGTTTACCTCCTCGTAATTGATGTTATAGGCATCCAAGAAGGCCTTGGCTTTGTCACAATAAGGGCAGGTGGGGAGTGAATAAATTTTCACCTTTGCCATCCCGGTTCCCTCCTTTTCACTCCTATTATTGGTTTTACAGAAACAACCCTATACTCTCTTATTCTTCCTCTACCAGCTCCATCGGCTGGTTGCAGCAGACCAGTTCGCCCCCGCCGACTTTGGTCACGGTGACTTCATTTCCGCAGATGGTGCAGTAATAGCGTTCACCGACGTTTTGGACATTCATCTTTAGCACCTCCTTTCAACGAAAACCCTGCTTTTATCATAACATAAACAGTTCTTATCTAACGCCGTGGTCTTATTTACTGTTTGCCAGGATTTTTTCAATAAGCGCTTCCCGGTGCTCCTGAGTGGCAGCCCGGCTCCTCCCGCCGCCCGGTGATAACCTCCGGTCAAAGGTGGGGGCCTCTCTCTTGTAAAGGATTCCCAGGGGGATTCTCTCCTTTTCTTCCCCGGAACCGGCGCCGCCGGTTCCGGCGCCATAATCCCATTCCTTGATCTTATTAAGGGCCTGGAGATAGTCGGCCGGGTCGTGGTCTGTCACTGTATAGACCCGTTCTGCGTAGTACTTGTGGAGATTATTAAAGGTGACACAGACCTGGAGAATATCGACTAAAGCAAAACCCCGGTGGTCTATGGCTTCCCTGAAGATTTGCTTCATCTGTTCCGGTTCGGATGAAAACCCCCGGGCGAGAAAGGTCGCGCCGCCGGCCAATAGAAGTTCCAGCGGGTTCAGGGGCGGTTCCGGGCTTCCCGCCGGAGTGGAACGCCCCGGAAAACCCAGCGGCGAGGTGGGCGAAAACTGGCCGGTGGTAAGGCTGTAGACCCGGTTGTTATGGATGATAACAGTGATGTCAATATTTCTTTTGGCCGCATAAATCAGGTGTTCCAGGCCTTCACCATAGGCGTCGCCGTCGCCCGCGAAGCCGATGACTTCCAGGTCCGGATTGGCCAGTTTGATCCCGGTGGCGACCGGGAGCACCCGCCCGTGGATACTGTAAAAACTGTTGAGGTTAAGGTAATCAACGATCTTGCCGTGACAGCCAATCCCGGCAACCAAAACCAGGTTTTCAGGACGCGTGGGTGATTCTCCTTCACCGAGCTCCTGCAGGACTGTTTTTACGGTGTTTAGGAGAGGAAAGTTCCCACACCCCGGACACCAGGTATTCAGCACAGAGGTTTCAAAATTGTGGGCGGTCATGCTATCGCCCCCTTTACTTTTTCCTCTAATTCTTCAAGGCTAAACGGCCGCCCGTCTGTTTTCAGGATCTGCCCGCAGGCCTGGAAACCGTAATTCCTGATTAACCTGCCAAGCTGGGCAGTGGCATTGTTCTCTACGGTGATGAGTTTCTTCACCCCGGTGAGGGCCTGTTGAAACTGGCGGGTTGGGAAGGGGTTGAGGACAACCGGTTGAATCACTTTGAGCCCCAGCCGCCGTCCCACCTCAAAACAAGGACCTTTGTTGGAGCCCCAGCAAAGGAGGGCCATCTCCTGATTCTCGCCTTCATAAGTATTTACCGTTTTTACCGCCTCCAGGGCCCGGGCCAAATACTCTGCCTTGCGCAGGCGTTTTTCCTGCATCACCATTGTCTGGCGGGGATCCTCCGTGGTGATCCCTGCTTCATCATGTTCATAGCTGTTGACTTTGATAATGCCGCCGGCAAGTGGGGGAAAGGCCAAAGGCGAAATACCTGCCCCGGTCAGGGTATACCGCCGGTAAGGAAGGTCTTGGCCGGTATTCGCGCTGGAATTCCGGCCTTCCTTCTCCGGTAGCAGGTTTAAGGCTTCCGGATCCCCTGCCAGCCCCCGGTCAAAATTATAGAAACTCTCTCCCAGATCCTTGTCGGAGAGGATGATGGCGGGGATCTGGAACTCCCAGCTGATCCTCAAGCCCAACGCCGACCAGTAATAGGCTTCTTCCGCATCTCCCGGCGCCGCCAGAAAACGGGGGAACTCGCCCTGACCTGCATGCAAGGCAAAAAGGAGTTCTGTTTGCGCCGAATAGGTAGGAAGGCCGGTGGAAGGTCCGGGCCTTTGCCCCATGACAATCAGGATTGGTAATTCGGCCATCCCAGCCAGGCTCAGACCTTCGGTCATCAGGCAAAAACCACCGCCGGAAGTACCAACAGCCGCCCTTTTCCCGGCGTAGGCATATCCCAGGGCGGTCAAGATCACGCTGATCTCATTTTCCAGGTGAAGGATATCCAATCCAAAATCCCCGCTTACACCGGCAAGATAATGCAAGATCGGGGTGGTCGGGGTCATCGGATAAGAGACATATGCGTCCAAACCACCCTTGACCAGCCCGAGGGCGATTGCCTGGTTGCCGGTAATAAGCGGCAGGATCTCCTGGCGCAAAGGTTCGATGGTTAGCACTTCTTTCACTGTTTCATAACCACGTTTCGCAACTTTCACATTGAGCTCCGTTTCTTTACGGAGTTCCTGCCGCAAGATTGTTTCCAATAGAGTAAAGTCGATCCCGATGGTTTTGGCAAATGCCCCGATCATACAGGTGTTAGTCATGACGGCTGGGGCTTTCTCCTCGCGTAAAATCTCGGCCAGGGGGATTCCAAAAGCCCGGGGATGGGGAAGGACCGTTTTTTCCCGGGCATCGCAAAGACAAATGCCCTCTTCTTTCAGCCGGTGCTGATGGAGGGTGAAGGTCTCCCGGTCCAGCGCCAGGATGACATCGACCTCTTCCCGGTGGGCGGCGATCCGGTCTTTAGCCGCTCTGATTATGGAGAAGGTATGGCCGCCCCTGATGATCGAGGGATAATCCCGGTGGATAAAAGTCCGGTAACCCAACCGGTTCAGGAGCTTCCCCAGAATCGTACCGGAACGATCAACCCCGGCGCCGGCCTTCCCCCCCACCAGGACAGATAAAGTATCGGGTCCACCTTTGGTCGGTGTTTCTTTCATCATCAGCACCTCACAGAATCCCTTATTTTTCGTACCGCGTATCTCTGTATGCAACTGCAGTCCGCTCAGAGATGCGCCTGCTTTTCCGGTTTTTTGTCCCGGCCGCCTTCGCTTGGTTTGCCAATGGTATGGCTTATTCGATCTCAATCGGTTTGCTTACTTCCCAGAGACCGTGGAGGTTGCATTTCTCCCGTGCCCTGAGCGGCCCGTGGGCATGGGAGAGTTTGACAATAAAGACGGCTTCCGGGTAGCTCATCCCGGCACTGAAAGCTGCCCGGCCCAGATAGGTATCGCCGCAATAAAGATCAATCCATTCTATGAAGTGGGCCGGTTCGTTGGGATGAGCCAGTAACTTGCCAACCATTACTTTTACAGTGAACGGCTCGTCCTTTTTAACGCGGTCTGGTGCTTCGATCACCGGCACGTGTTTCTTCTCAAGGTCTGTAAGGTTTTCCCAGTCTTTTGGGGTGTTGATACCGCATAAAATATCGTCTTCACAGGTCCACCGCCTTTCCACTCTTATCCCTCCTCTCTTTTATTTTTTCCGGTTATTGCTTCCAACAGCTTTAAAAGGATTTCACCATCAAAAGGTTTGGTCAAAAAACCCTTGGCTCCGGCGGCCAATGCCCGCTCCCTGTCGCCGGGCTGGGAGTGGCCGGTGATGAAAATCACCGGCAGCTGCGGGCGGAGGGTTTGCAACTTTTTTTGCAGTGTAAAGCCGTCGATCCCCGGCATCCGCAGGTCTAAGAGGAGGACACCGTCGCTCACCTCCGGGAGCACCGCCAGAAAATCTTCAGCCGACGCAAATGCTTCTCCCGCATAGCCGGCGGCTTTGAGCAGGCGACTAAGGGCTTTACGTACTGCCTTGTCATCATCAACCAAGTAAATTTTGGGTTTGACTGTTGCTCTTTTCATCAAGAAAAATATACCAAAGGGGAGAGGGTCTTGTAAATTGGACCTTGGTCCAATACCTTTTTAGCGGAGGGGACTTCTGATACCGATTTTTTCGGCCAGGCGGACCAAATCGGCGATGGAGGCGGCTTTCATCTTCTGCATCACCCTGGCGCGGTGGACCTTGATGGTCTTCTCTGTGACTTTGAGTTCGGCGGCGATCTCTTTGTTGAGCATTCCCGTGATCACCCAGCGGAAGACCTCGTATTCCCGCGGGGTGAGGGTCTTGACCCGGCGGCGGATCTCCGCCTTCTCCACCGTCTCTTTTTGCAGGCGGGCGGCTTTAGTGAGGGCCTGTTCAACCGCGGCCAGCAGTTCCTCTTCGGCAAAGGGTTTGGGTAAAAAGTCGACTGCTCCGTTCTTCATGGCCTGCACACTCATGGGTATGTTCCCGTGTCCGGAGATGAAAACGATGGGCAAAATGACCCCGGCCTTGACCAGTTCCTGCTGGAGGTTGATCCCGCTGATCCCCGGCATCCGCACATCCAGCACCAGGCAGGCGGGTTCCTTTGGGTTTTGACAAGGACGGCAGGCCAAAAAATCTTCCGCCGAGGCGAAAGCCTGCGTTTTATATCCGGACGCCCGGAGTAACCGCTCCAGACTCTTACGGACCGAAGGGTCATCGTCAACAATGAAGATTGCCGGCGGCATATCTTTAATCCCCCTCATAGACGGGCAGGATAAAAGAGAAGGCGGCCCCGGGCCCGCCGCGGTTGTTTTCCACTTTTAAAGACCCGCCATGCGCTTCAATAATGCTTTTGCTGACGGCGAGCCCCATGCCCATGCCCGCATTTTTTGTGGTAAAGAACGGTCTAAAGAGGTCTTCCGGGTTATCCACGGCAATTCCCGTCCCGGTATCTATTGCACTGACGGCAACCGTTTTCCCGTCGCCGGCGGTCCGGATGGTCAGTTCTTTCTCCCCTTCCCCGGTCATGGCCTCAAAACCGTTGAGGACCAGGTTGACGATGACCTGTTGGAGCTGGACCCGGTCGCCCTTGACCGGCGGCAGGTCCGGAGCAAGCTCAATTTTTAAGGAAATATTCTTGATCACCGCATTACTCCGGATCAGGGGGAGAATCTCCCGGATAGCCGTATTGAGATCCAGGGGGGCCGGTTTATGCAAGGATTTCTTTAAATATACCCGGATCTTCCGGATGGTTTCAGCCGCACGTTTGCTGTCTTCGACCACATCGGCAAGGATCTCCCGGATTTCCTCATAGTCCGGGTCTTGGCCATGGGTGGCCGGGGTTAAGAACCTCTGGGCGGCCTGGACATTGCCCATGATCGCCATAAGCGGCTGGTTCAATTCATGGGCCAGGGCGGCGGTGAGTTCACCCATGGCCGTTACCCGTGAGACATGGAGCAACTCCCTTTGCAGGCGGGCTTTATCCGTCTCCTGCTGTTTATAGACGGTGATATCCTGCACCGTACCGATAGCCCGCAGCGGATTGCCTCTTTTGTCCGTTTCTACTTCAGCCTTTTCTCGGACCCATTTAACCTGGCCGTTGACGATAATCCGGTGTTCGATTTCGTAAGGCTTTCCCGCCAGCGCCGCCCGCCATTTCCTCTCGACATACTCCCGGTCTCCGGGATGAATTTTCTGCAGAAACCGGTCATAATTGACCGGGGTTCCCGGCTGTAGCCCGAATATACGGTAAGTCTCATCTGTCCAAAGCATGATGTTGGTCGCAAGGTCCAGGTTCCAACTGCCGACACGGGCCACCTTTTGCGCCCTGTCCAGGATGTCTTTGGTAAGCGCCAGTTTTTCTTCGGCTTTTTTCCGTGCGGTGATATCCTCAAAATGCAACAAAATTTTACAGCCGGAAGGCAAGGCCAACAGTTCCGCGGAGATTACCAGGTAACAATCGTGCCCGTCCGGGCCGAGTGTCAGTTTCACCTCTTTTTGGCGGCAGGGTTGGCCGGTTGCGTAAATCTCCAGAATGGTTGCTCTTACCGGGCACTCTTCGCAAGAGGGAGTCTGGCCGCAACCCCGCGGATCATCCAAAGAGTGGATACAATTGACCACCCGGCCGAAGGTGCATTCGTCACCGCCGGCTGCTGTGGAAAAGCCGGAAAAAATAGCGGCGGCGGCAGGGGTCATCTTTTCCACACGCCGGTTCTCATTAAGGAGGAAAACCGGCACCGGGAGGCTCTGAAAAAATTCATCAACCGTCAACCGCTCCGCCCGGGGAAGAGCCTTTTTTTTACTCACTTTTTTTCTCCTGCTAAAAGATGGGCGACGCAAGCATATCCCACCCTCCGGTCAACTTGTAAAGGATCTTCGTCGCCACCGGCATCTTCATGAATCTTATAATGCTAAATATATTATTTATGTTAAATATATCAGAAAAATGAGAAACCTGTCAATTCCGGTTTTTCTATGGATTTTGTAATGAAAATGTATTAAGATATAAGAGGAAAAACATCACATTAATGAAGAACAACGGAGAAGGAGGATTTCTTCATGGGGATAAAACTACGCAAAGATGCCAAATACGCACTGGTTGTTCCGACCAGCATGGGGGTGCGCATTACTCCCCTTTATGGGCAGCCGGTGCATTGCAGTGATACTTTCCTCATGCACGTTACCAGCGCTGAAACCAATGTTGCCAGCGTCTCTTCTTATCTTGGTCTTCCGGTTAAAGTCTTGACGACTTTTGTGAAAGGAAGCCCCATTGCCCAAATGATCAAGAGCAACCTGAGAAGCAGGAATATGGAGTATGAGGGGCCGGAAGTACCGCAAGGGGGTCCCTGGGGTTACCGCCATCAGTTCAATATCGCCGATAGCGGCTACGGCCTCCGGGGTCCCAGAGTATATAATGACCGTGCGGGGGAAGTCGGCCGTACCCTTAGTGTGAAAGATTTTGATCTTGAGCGGATTTTTGGGCAGGAAGGCGCGCAGATCGTGCACATCTCCGGTCTGATCGCCGCTTTGTCCCCGGAAACCAGCACTTTCTGCCTGGAACTGGCGCGCGCCGCCAAGAAATACGAGACCCGGATCTCCTTTGATCTTAACTACCGGGCATCTTTCTGGGAGAATCGCGAGGAGGAACTGCGCCAAGTCTTTACAGAGATTGCCGGGAACGCCGATATCCTCATCGGCAATGAAGAAGATTTCCAACTGGCCTTGGGCTTGGAAGGACCGGAAGCCGGCGGAAAGGATCTGGCCGCAAAGATTGAGAGCTTTAAGGAGATGATCGGCCGGGCGAAAAAGGCTTTCCCCCACACATCTGTCTTTGCCAATACCCTCCGTGAGGTCATCAGCGTCAACAGCCACCTTTGGGGGGCCATTCTGTCGGAAGGGGATAACTGGCATATTGTGGAACCCCGGCCGATTACTGTGCTCGACCGGATCGGGGGCGGCGATGCCTTTGTCGGTGGATTACTCTATGCCATCTTAAGGGGTTGGGAAGCGGAGAAGTGGGTCCAGTTTGCCTGGGCGACCGGGGCCATGGCCACCACCTTCCTCACCGATTATATCCAGCCTGCCGATGAAGAGCAAGTCTGGAGTATCTGGGAGGGAAATGCCCGCGTCAAGCGTTAATAAGACCCCGGTACCGGATGAAATTGAAAAAACGGCGAAAAGCCGTTTTTTTGTTTTTCCTGGAACCCTTTACTTTTCTTTGTGGTAATAGTATACTATTAATGAAAAAAATAGGGAAAGCGTCAAGAGATAGAAAGCCCTTCTCCTGCACGACCGCGAATAAGGAGAAAAGGGGTGAGCGGTGGGAGATGAAAAAGGTCTATATTAACAACCAGCTTTTTGGCGAGATCAGCAGTTCCGGCATAATTATAGATGTCAACGGGTCAAAGGTGGGGTATTACACGGACGGTAAAATCCTGACATACTCGGGCAGCTTAATCGGAGAGGCAAATAACGGTTATATCATCGATGCGCACGGGAATAAGATCGGCTGGATCGCTTAGAAATTTTGCCAAGCATGAATCTTTATACAAGAATGCTCAGTCTGAGCATTCTTGCCTATAGCAAGTGGGTCTGAATCCGGCGGGCTGGAGGCCGGAGGCTGCTACACGGCAAGCCAGAAACCGCACTAGTCTGTTATTTGCTCTTCACCAGGAAACACTTTACCTGGCGCCCGTCGCCGACGGCAACCAACGGCGGCTCCTCCCGGTGGCAACGGTTCTCCGCATAGGGGCAACGCGGGGCAAAACGGCAACCTTCATCCATATCTGTCCCCCTTCTGGCTTCACCGGATAAAAGCAGGCGTTCCCGTTTAAACTCCGGATCCGGAACAGGGACGGCCGCCAATAAGGCTTTGGTGTAGGGGTGCAGGGGATTGGCAAATAACCTCCCGGTGGGGGCAATCTCCATGATCTGGCCCAGATACATTACGGCGACCCGGTGGGAGATATGCTTCACCACCGCCAGGTCATGGGAGATAAAGAGGTAGGCTATCTTCATTTCCTGGCGTAATTTTATCAAGAGGTTGATGATCTGGGCCTGGATGGAGACATCCAGCGCGGAGACGGCTTCATCACAGACGAGCAGTTCCGGCTGGAGGACAATCGCCCGGGCAATGGCGATTCTCTGCCGTTGGCCCCCGGAGAATTCATGGGGGTAGTGGTATAAGATCTCCGGGGAGAGACCGACCCGCTCCAAAACCGCAACTACCAAATCCTTTTTCTTTTGCGGGTTTACGCCCTGCAGGCCCTCGCCCACCAGATCCAGGACTATCATCCGGGGGTTAAGGGAGGAGTAAGGGTCCTGGAAGACAATTTGCATTTTCGGCCGGAAGGGCCGGAGTTTCCTCCCGTTTAAAGCAGTAAGCTCCGTACCGCGGAAAAAGACCCGGCCGCCTGTGGGTTTGGTCAACCGTAAAATACTCCGGCCGACAGTGGTCTTGCCGCAGCCGGACTCACCCACCAGGCCGAGGGTTTCTCCAGGGGCAATGGTAAAACTCACCCGGTCAACGGCCTTCAGCCATTTCTGCCCGAACCCCGGCATGCCGGAGCGGACCGGGAAATATTTCTTCAGATCCTTGACTTCAAGGAGATTCGCCATTTCTATAACCATCCTTTACTTCTCCTGCAGCCAACAAGCGACGGTATGACCGGGGGCGGCTTCCCGTGGCAAAGGGTATTCTTTATGACAAACCTCCATCACCCTGGGGCAACGCGGAGCGAAGTAACAGCCGGCGGGAAGGTGCAAGGGATTGGGAACCATCCCCGGGATCGCCTTTAACTCCCCTTCCCTGTCCAACCGGGGGATGGAGGAAAGCAGACCCAGGGTATACGGGTGCAGGGGGTTATGGAATAACTCTTTGACCGGAGCCAACTCCACGATGCGGCCCATGTACATCACAGCCACGCGATGGGCGGTTTCGGCGATGATCCCCAAATTATGGGTGATGAGAAGAAGCGACAGGTGGTAGGAGATCTGGAGTTCTTTCAGCAATTCTAAGATCTGTGCTTGAATCGTCACATCCAACGCGGTGGTGGGCTCGTCGGCAATCACCAGCTTTGGCTGGCAAATCAGGGCCATGGCGATCATCGCCCGCTGCCGCATCCCGCCGGAGAGCTCATGGGGATAAGCCTCATAAGCCCGCTCCGGGTGGTGGATGCCCACCCGGTCCAGCATTGCCAGGACCTCCCGGCGGATTTCTTCCGGGGTTGGCGCTTTTTCTGCGGAATGGATGCGCAACACTTCACCGATCTGCCGGCCGATCTTCATCACCGGGTTAAGACTGGTCATCGGTTCCTGAAAGATCAGGCTGATCTCTTTTCCGCGGAGTTTAATCAAGTCCTCATGGTCAAGTTGCCAGAGGTCCTTTTCCGGTCGTCTCCCTTCCGGCCGGTAGATTACTTCCCCGCCCGCCAGGATCGCAGGCGGCGTGGGTAGGAGTTTTAAAAGGGACAAGGCGGTAACCGATTTCCCGCAGCCCGACTCGCCCACCAGCCCGAAGGTTTCGCCGGGAAAGACCTGGAAAGAAACGCCGTCGACGGCCTTGTTTACCCCACCGGGGCCCCCGGAGGAACCGGGGGTCTGGAAATGTACCGCCAGGTTCTTCACTTCCAAAAGCGCTGTTTCCATCTTTACTCCATCCTCTGGTATTCTTTGGGGTCAAAGGCCTGCCGCACCCCTTCCCCCACGAAGGCAATCAAGAGCAAAACCAGGGATAAGGCCAGTACCGGAAAGAGGGAAAGCCAGTAGGAGAAGATATTGTTCATTCCTTGCCGCATCAGCTCGCCCCAACTGGGGGTTGGCGCCGGGAGACCGAACCCCAAAAAGTCCAGGGCCGACAGGGAACCGATGCCCCCGATTAAGTTGAAAGGGAAAAAAGTAATAATCGGTGTCAGGGCGTTGGGTAGCATATGCCGGAACATGATCTGCCAATCACTGACCCCCAGCGCCCGGGCGGCTTCAATAAACTGGACCTCCCGCAGGCGCAAGAATTCAGCACGCATGAAATAGGAGATTCCAATCCAGTCAAAGACGATAAAGATCAAGAGCAGGGTTAAAAAGCCCGTACCCAAAGAGCTGCCGATAATAATGACAATATAGAGAAAGGGCATGGTGGAAAAGATCTCGATTACCCGCTGCATGGTCAGGTCGAACCAGCCCCGGATATAACCTTGGAGCCCGCCGATGATCACCCCCAGGGTCATACTGCAGACAGTGATCAGAAGGGCGAAACTGAAACTGATCCGGTATCCGTAAAGCAACCGGGTGAAGATATCCCGCCCCCGGTCATCGGTGCCAAGGATGTTTTTGGCCGTGGGCGGCGTCGGCGGGTTGCCCGGCAAATCGCGGATGGTTTCGTTGGGGCCGTAAGGAACCAGGGGAAAGACCATGAAATTGCCGGTGCCTTTCGCAAAGGCGGGCGACCGGTTCATCTCTTTATAATTGGGCTTTTCAGCCGGGTCCATCCCAAAATGACTTCCGTCATAAAAACGGAGTACCGGAAAGAAATATTTCCCTTCGTACCTGACTAAAAGCGGTTGGTCATTGGCGATAAAATTGGCAAAAAGGGAGATGAAATAGGTCACCAAAAGGATGATCAGGGAATAGTAGGCCCGTTTTATTTGCTTAAATTTCTGTATTCGCCTGCGCGTAACTGGAGAAAACCGGAAAATTTTCTGCCACCTCCAATGGCCGGAATGGCCGGCTGTGGTAAATCAGGCGCATATTGATGTACGGGTATGACCGGTCTCGTCATTCCAGGCGGGACCCTGTACCGCGGTTTGCAGAAAACAAGGTTTATCTAAACCGGATCCTGGGGTCAACCAGGACCAGGCAGAAGTCGGAAATGATCCGCCCGACCAGCATCAGCAGGCTGGAGATGACCAGCAACCCCAGGGCCACCGGATAATCCCGGTTCACAATGGACTGGTAACCCAGAAGCCCCATCCCGTCAATGGTGAAGATTGTTTCGATCAAGAAAGACCCGGAAAGGATCACCCCAATAATCATCCCGATATTGGTGGCAATCGGGATCAGGGCATTACGCAAACCGTGCCTGAAGACCGCCTGGCGGTAAGTGAGGCCTTTGGCCAGGGCGGTCCGGATATAATCCTTGTTCAATTCTTCCATTAAAGAGTTCTTCATCAGCAGCGTCAAAGTGGCAAATCCGCCGATTGTATAGCAGACCAGCGGCAAAAACATGTGGTGGAGGATGTCCAGGACCTTCCCGAGGAAAGTCAGGCTCTCGAAATCATCGGAGATAAACCCGCTTGTGGGGAAGAGCGCCAAAAAGCTGCCGCCCGCCAGAAAAACGATTAAGAGCACACCCAAGGCAAAAGCAGGGATGGAGTAGCCCAAGAAAACCAGGAGACTGGTCCAGTGGTCGTAGGCTTCTCCGTGTTTGAGGGCTTTTTTTATCCCCAGCGGGATGCAGACGAGATAAGTCAGGAAGAGCCCTGTTATGCCAAAGGTCAAAGAGACCGGGATCCGGCTGGCAATCACTTCCAGTACCGGCTTTTCGTAGGTGTAGGATGTTCCCAGGTCAAAGCGGAGCAGGTTCTTAAACCACCGGAAATACCTGGTCAACACCGGTTGGTCAAAACCGTAATATTTCTTGATGTTCTCCAATTCCGCGCTGGTGATGGCTGTTTGCAGGGCGCCGCCGAAACCCGGCCCGCCTTCGCTTTGCGCCGCCATCTTCATGCGCTGCAAGGCCTGTTCCACCGGTCCTCCCGGGACCATCTGCATGATTAAGAAAGAAACCAGGGTGATCCCGATGAGGGTCGGGAGAATCAAAAACGTGCGTTTGAGAAAATAGGCCCACATCAATTCTCACCTGCGTAATCATGGTAGTGGATTTCCACCGGTTCGGCTGGGAGGGCCTGCCGGCTTTTTACAGCCCGCTGGTATCTTTCAGCTTTTTCCGGGTCAATCCACCAATACTTAATAATCCCCGAACCGTATTTGGAGAAGACCGTTTCCGGCCGGCCGAAGATGTTCTTATAGAAAATCCTGCTGTAATCGGCTTCCCAGAATAAGAGGTAAGGCACATCCTGATAGATGATGCGGTCAATCTTCTTGATGATCTCCGCCCTTTTTGCCGGGTCATATATGGGCGGCAGGGAATCGATCAACCGGTCGACTTCAGGGTTTTGGTAGGCCGGAAGGTTGCTGCCGCCGGGTTCATTGATGTGGCGGGAATGCCAGAGCTGTTCCGGATCGGGGAAAAGGGTGCCGCTCCAGCCAATCATCACCGCATCAAAGTCGTATTGATCCATCTTCTTGATGAGGGTGGCCCAGGAGTACCTTTCCAGATTTACTTTGACACCGGCATTTTTACAGTCTTCTACAAAGACGGTTAAAAACTTCTCCGATTCTTCACTAACATAGGCAACGGAAAACTCCAAGCGCCTGCCGGTCTCGTTCACCAAATAGCCAGTTTGGTCCAGGCGGTCATACCCGGCTTCCCGCAACAAACTTTTCGCCTGTTCCGGGTTGAATTCAATCAGCGGGTTGGACTTTTCGCCCTTTTCGTAAAGATAAGGCCAGTACGAGGTTAAAGGCTTATATTCACCGTACATAATCTTCTCCAGGATCAACTCTCTATTCAGGAGGTGGGCTATGGCGCGGCGCACCCGGAGATCTTGAAACAACGGCCGGCGCATGTTCAAAGCCAGTCCTTGAAAGCCCCGGGGGGCGTAATTATAGATCTTCTGCTTGACAAGCCAGTTTTTCTCAAAGTGTTCGCTATCGGTATCGTTCACCCAGCGCTTGGCGGTGATCTCGGTATATATATCAAACTCGCCTTTCTTAAAAGCCTCAAAGGCCACCACCGGGTTCATCACCCGGAACCGGATACGTTTGAAGTTGTAAGTTCCCTGCCTGTGGGGCAACTGGTCGGCCCAGTAATTCTCCTTCCGGGTCAGCACATAATACCTTCCTTCTTTTATTTCCGTCAAGTCATAAGGGCCGCTGCCCCCGGGGAGACTCATATTAAACTCCTTGTTAAAGTCCTTCCCCTCCATCAAATGCTTGGGCAGGATATTAAACCCGGCGACAACCTCCAGGTTCTTGTAGTGCACCGTCTTTGCAGTAAACTTAACTGTACGTTCGTCGATGATCTCCGGAGGGTTTAACCGCCCCAAGTACATACGTATTACTGAGGTGAGGTTCTCCGGGTTCATGATCACGTCGTAGGTGAATTTCACATCTTCGGCAGTGATCGGGGTGCCGTCGGACCATTCGGCGGCGGGGTTTATTTTTACTGTAATCTCCTTTTGGTCCGGTGAGATACTCCAGGACTCCGCGATCAACGGTTGGTATTCCAGGGTTTTGTCGTCCAATTCCATCAGAGTGGCATAAACCAGGTCAAAGACCTGGGCGGCATCGACTGAGTTATTCACATAGTAGTTGAAAGATTTGGGAAACTCCGAGGTGTGCAAGGTCAATTCATCGGTTTTTACGGAGCCGGGTCCGGGTTTTGCAACAAAGAGTTCTTTGGAAGCCAAAATATATATGGTTACGGCAATTACCACCAGCAGGCCAATCAGGAGCAGAACTCTTTTATTTTTCATGCCATCCCCTCCAACACAAAAACTTTCAGAACAGAACTTTCAGAACAGAAAGAGACTTTCAGATATTTTCGACAGAAGTGGGGAAAACCCTTTTCAAAGAGAGGAAAGAGGCAGGGTGTTGGCGCCGGCAACCGCTCTTGGTTGATTGCAATGGCCGGGGAGATCAGGTATAATGTTATAAATCTATAAAAACTTGGGAAATGGAGGTAGGTTATGAGTGATCTGCAACCTAAAGAGAATGTGGAGAAATTCGGCAAGCGGGCGGTGACATTCTGGGAAAAGGCGCAGAAGTATCTCTTTATGCGCCACATTATCAGGATCTTTTCGCAAGGGATCTTCTTTAAAAAGGTCTACGGGGTGTTTTTAAAGGTCATTGCTGTTGCAACGGCCATCACCGGAGCGGTCCTTTGGGTGCGGGGCTGGGTATTAATCTCTGAAATGAGCAGGTATAGCGAGGCTGCCGGCATAATCATTGGCGGTTTTATTGTCGAGGTCTTGTTGATCATCTTCTTGTATGCCTGCGTTCATACTTTATGGTTGCGTGCGGTGGAAATTGAGAACCTGCCGGAAACGGGCTATGCCGTTATCCCCATAATCGCCACTTCCTTTAAACTTGCGGGAGACCTTTACGCCGTCATCTCCGTTTTTCTCGGCCTTGCCAGCGCCGTCCTTATTTGGTTTACAGGGGAAACAGCAGCATATATATTGCCCTTCATTGAGCCGGGCCGCGGTTTCTTTGCCGGGCTTATTTCGCTCCTTATGGGTTTAGGCATTGGCCTGCTGGCGCTGGTCGGGTTATACTTCTTATCGGAAATGACCATTGTTTTAGTGGATATTGCCGGCCGTTTGCAGGGGAAAAAGGAGTTGCCGGCGGGAGAATGAGAAAGAAAAAAGGGGTAAAGAAGGGATAGGCTAAAACCAACCCGGGACTAACCCCGGGTTGGTATGTTTTCAGGCCGGACCGGTATATTACTTGATATTGCTTGACTTTTTCCTTGCAGCGCGCTATACTTACCATAAATTGCGGCCATGTGCCGCGTTCAACAGTGTATACCTGGTCTTATGTTACTGGAAAAAGGCCTGCGCCATGAAGGGTTTGTAGAGATATTTTTTAAGAGGGGTGAAAAATGTGCCGGAGGAGTTAAAAATGCTGGCGGCAAGGATCAAGGGCCTGCGGGAGATTAACGGCGTGTCCGTGGAGACGCTGGCCAAGGAGTTGGGGGTGACAAAGGCCCTGCTTTTGGAGTACGAAAGCGGCGAAACTGATATCCCCGTAGGTGTCCTCTTCAAGATAGCCAAGCGTTTCGGGGTTGAGCTCTCCTCCCTGCTGACCGGGGAAGAGCCCAGGTTGCGCACTTATGCCGTGACCCGGAAAGGCAAGGGGGTCTCGGTCGAGCGGCGCCGGGACTATAAATACCAGAGCCTGGCCTATAATTTCATCAACAAAAAAGCCGAGCCGTTCCTGGTGACCGTTGAACCGGAAACAGAACCGGCGCCGGTCAACTTCAACAGTCACCCGGGCCAGGAATTCAATTATGTCCTGGAAGGCACCCTCAAGGTGATCCTCAACGGTTATGAGGTGATCTTGAACGAGGGGGATGCCCTTTTCTTCGATTCCAGTGCAGAACATGGCATGAAAGCGATGGGCGGCCGGCAAGCCAAGTTCCTCGCTGTTATAGTGGGAGAGTGATGATGAATAATGCTGGAAAAATACCTGTCACGTGTAAAATTTGATTCCTATGAAGATTTTTACCAAGGATACGCAGTTAGGATCCAGGAGAACTTCAATTTTGCCTATGATGTGGTTGATGAATGGGCCCGGCTTGAACCGGAGAAGACCGCATTGGTTTGGTGTAACGAGCGGGGAGAAAAAGCCACCTTTAACTTTGGCGAATTAAAGCTCTATAGCGACAAGGCGGCCAATTTCTTCCGGGGACTCGGGATTGGCAAGGGCGATCCGGTAATGCTGATCCTTAAGCGCCGGTACGAGTTCTGGTTCTCCCTCCTGGCCCTGCATAAATTGGGCGCGGTCGCCATTCCCGCCACCCACCTCTTGACCACCAAGGATATTGTCTACCGTAATAATGCCGCGGGTATCAAGGCCATTGTGGCGGTGGCCGACGCGAAGATCCAGGATTGCATCGACGCCGCGCAGCCCGATTCGCCGACCCTGGCTCTAAAGGTCATCGTCGGCGGGGAGCGCGAAGGATGGCACAGTTTTGACGCGGGGATCGCCGAGGCCCCGGCGGAGTTTGCCAGGCCGACAGGGGCCGCGGCCACTAGCAATGATGATACGCTCCTGCTCTATTTCACCTCCGGCACCACCGGTTATCCAAAGATGGTGCGCCACGACCAGACTTACCCCCTGGGACATATCCTGACGGCGGCCTATTGGCAGAACGTGCAGAATAACGGTTTGCATCTGACTGTTTCCGACACCGGTTGGGCCAAATCCGCCTGGGGAAAGATTTACGGTCAGTGGCTGGCGGGGGCGGCGGTTTTTGTCTACGACTACGACCGGTTTGTACCTCAAGACCTGTTGCGTGTGATCGTTGAAAACGGGGTGACCACTTTCTGTGCGCCGCCGACGATCTACCGTTATCTGATTAAAGAGGATCTTACCCAGTATAACCTGGAGAAATTGGAGTATTGCGTTGTGGCGGGCGAACCGCTAAACCCTGAGGTCTATAACCAGTTTCTCAAGATGACCGGCTGCAAATTGATGGAAGGTTACGGCCAGACCGAATCCGTCGTTATGGTGGCCACCTACCCTTGGATGGAGCCGAAGCCGGGCTCCATGGGCAAACCTTCCCCCGGTTTTGACATGGACATTGTGGATGAAAACGGCCGTTCCTGCGAGGTCGGTGAGGTCGGCGAGATCGTGGTCCGCACGGACCGGCGCATTCCCGTAGGGATGTTCAAGGGGTACTACCGCGACGAGGAACTGACCAGGAAAGTTTGGCATGACGGCTTGTACCACACGGGCGATACCGCCTGGCGTGATGAGGACGGCTATTACTGGTTCGTGGGGCGTACCGACGATATCATCAAGAGCTCCGGTTACCGGATCGGCCCCTTTGAGGTGGAAAGCGCCCTCCTGGAGCACCCGGCGGTGCTGGAATGCGCGGTCACCGGCGTCCCGGATGAGTTGCGCGGTCAGGTGGTCAAAGCCACGGTGGTGCTGGCCGCCGGGTACGAGCCCAGCGATGTTCTGGTAAAGGAATTACAGGAGCATGTAAAGAAAGTCACCGCCCCCTATAAGTACCCGAGGATTATAGAGTTCACCACCGAACTCCCCAAGACAATCAGCGGCAAGATCCGGCGGGTGGAGATCAGGGAGAGGGACCAAAGCGAGTAAGACGGTCAAACCGTTCGCGATACCCGTTCAACCAACGCCACAGCTTGTGGCAATGTCGTTGCCGGCGAAGCCGCCAATGGCTTCCACCTGCTTACCAGCATGGAATGGAGATGGCGGCGTGGATCTCGGGCCGGTTAAGCCGGATATAAAAGACGCCCCTCATTTCCTATAGCCAAAAAGGACGGGGAAACAACCCCCGTCCTTTTTGGTCTTCATTATCGGGCGTACGCAGCGCACCCTTAATCAGCGGTATCCGGTGGTTGGGTTGAAAAGTCCTCCACACCGGCAGCGGGGAGCATATGCGCCTGCGGCGCAACGGGAAGAGGCGGCTTTTTGAAGAGGCTTACCGTATTGCGTTTGGAATTGATTGCCCGTCGGATGCTCTCGCCTGTCAGGAGGTTATAGTATTCATAATTACCCAGGGTATCGTTTAAGGGGAGGATCTCATATACCTGCCGTCGATTTTCTGTATATTTATGAACCCAGGTGGGCAAATAGGAGAGACCGGCGATGAAGAGATCACCAGTATGCAAATCCTTCTTAATCTCCACATAGACAATGACCCCGTCCTCCGTATACTTTTTCTTCAACAACTCGTACCTTTGGTTGGAGAGAAAGTTGCCCAGGGAATAAAAGACCAAAGCGCCATTCTTGCCGTCATCGGACCATACATATTCAATGGGCTGCAAAACATGGGAATGGCTGCCGAAGATCAGGTCTACCCCGTAGTTTGCCAGGATGCCTGCAATTCTCCTTTGGATCCTATTGGGCTCGCGCTGGTACTCCTCACCCCAATGCAGGTATAAGACGATGAACTCCGCCCCTTCTTCCCGCATGGCTTCGATACGCTCCTTGATCTCCGGCAGCCCGGCGTCCAAGTGTTGATAGGAAAAGCTGTCAACCAGATCCTCATACTCCGGAGGAACAATAATCCCGTTTATGGTTTTCTTCCCTGAAACCCTGGAGGTTTCGAAGGTATGGGCGGAAAAGCCAATTTTTATCCCGTTGATCTCCTTCACTATATAACTTGCTTCCTCTTCCGTCTTTCTGGTCCCGATCACCTGCAGACCCTGCTCCCGGAGGATATCAATGGTCCTAAAGAGACCGTTGATTCCTGTATCGAAAGTATGGTTATTGGCGGTAATAATGATGTCAAACCCTGTGTCCTTTAGAGCATCGGCCAGGCTGTCCGGAGTGTTGAACCTGGGAAACCCCGAGTAGCCGACGGCCTCCCCGCCAAAGGTCGTCTCCAGATTGGCCAGGGCGACATCGGCCCGGAGGAGATAGGGTTTGACAAACCGGAAATTATTCGTAAAGTCGTAACTGCCCGTTTCCTCCCGGTATTGCGCCCTAAACTGCGGGCTGTGCACCATTACATCGCCAACGGCGGCGATGGTAACTTCGGTATATAAAGGAATACCTGCAGCGGTTCGGTCCGGAGCGCTGACCGGGCCGGGAAAGACCGGCATTGCCAGGCCCAGGGTTAAGATGAAGACAACCTTATGTATTTGCCTTTTCACCACGGGACACCAGCCCACTCCTTTCGAAACCATTTCCGGCCGGGTCTTCTGCACCGTTAAGAACAGGAGAGAGATTGCGGCAAAAACAGGCCGGAGATTACGGCAAGTACAGGAATTATTTCCCGTGGTAATCTATTCGGCATTTCCCGGTGACATCTTTAAAATTGCCTTAACAAAGGGAAACAAAGGGCATGCCCGTTGGTATGGGGGATTGCCGGGAACAAAGCGAAGGTTGCCGCTAAGCAGGTAATTCTGGATTAACAGCGAATACGATATTGAGCAAAAGAATGACATAAGGGCAGATATAGCAGTTGGGATAAGGATATATGACAATCGGGACATGACAGTTGGGAGAAGGACATATGATAATTGGAACAAGTACACATAATAACTGGGACAAGGAAGGAAAGAGATTGAAGAAAGAAACGGCTCCTGTTACAGAGCGAAACAAGGCCATACTTTTTCTGGTTCTAGCTGCTATCCTGTGGAGCGCGGGCGGGCTTCTGATCAAGTCGATTGTCTCTTGGGGTCCGCTGGCCATTGCCGGCGCCCGCAGCGGGATCGCCGCCCTCGTCATATTTTTCTATATTTATATACGCGACAAGCGTCTTCCCAGGTTGCAATGGTCGGCGTTGCAGATTGGGACGGCTTTTTGCTATGCCGGTGTGGTGATCCTCTTCACCATCGCCAATAAGATGACCACCGCCGCCAATGCCATCCTTTTGCAGTACACCGCCCCAGTTTATGTAGCGCTCTTCAGCTACTGTGTACTGCGCGAACGGATCACTGTAGCCGATTGGGTAACTGTCGGGGTGGTCCTCGGCGGAATGCTCCTTTTCTTCTTGGATGACCTGGCCCCCGGAAACCTGGTTGGTAATATCTTTAGTGTTTTAAGCGGAGTTTTTTTTGCCGCTTTTACCCTGTTACTCAGAAAACAGAAAGACGGTTCGCCAGCGGAATCAGTGATGCTTGGGAATATCATCACGGCGCTGGTGGGGTTGCCCTTTTACTTTCACGCCTTGCCCACAGTTTTTGAATGGGGCGCCCTGGTTTTCCTGGGCCTTTTCCAGTTGGGTGTTTCCTATATCCTTTATACCATCGCCATCAAAAAAGTGACGGCCTTGGAGGCCATCCTCATTCCGGTCATCGAACCCATTCTGAATCCTGTCTGGGTTTTCCTGTTGCTGGGCGAGACGCCCGGTCCATGGGCCCTGGTGGGAGGGATGGTTGTCCTTGGGGCAGTCACCGTCCTTTCCATCTATAAAACGAAGACTTCCGCTGTGGTTTGAGGTCAGTTATTCCATAATTACATGTCAAGAGCGGTTATTATAAAAACTATCGAATGCGTGGTTTGATGCCGGTTATTCCTTAATTACCCTTTTTAGTAGCAGGTTTATTAAGGCGGCAACGGGAACGGCAAAAATAACTCCCCAGACATTAAAAAAGGCGCCGCCGATGAGAGCCACTGCCAAGACGATAATAGGAGGCAGCCCCAGGCTTTTGCCTAGGATAACAGGGGAAAAGACAAATGAGTCCAGGAGCTGTAACCCCAGATTCAACAGGATTACCCATACCGCAAAGACCGGCTCTTGAAAGACCACAATCAAGGCGGAGAGGATCATGCCGATAACCGGTCCCAGGTAGGGAAGGAGGTTGGCAACTGCGACAATTATACTGATCAGGCCCTTAAACCTTATTCCCATAAGATGCAGGAGGATATAGCAGATTACTCCCAGTAAAAATGAGATTTTGAGCCTGCCGGTAAAATATGTTCTTAAGATATAAATTGCTTCTTTAATATAGTCGACTGTATCCCGGCCAATCTTCTTTTTCTCAGTCATCGCTCCTACTGGCCTCCTTTGTCTTTACCGCGCGTGCGCGCGATTAATTCCATTTTATCCATACCGGCGTGATTAATCAATACTATTTGACCGGGAGGGGTTTTTGCCCATGAATTATGCTTTGCTTGTTATTGATCTGCAAAAAGCATTTTACGGCGGTTACGCAAAAGAGTCAATGGATGCGGCCTGTGAATCCATAAATGCGGTGCTCCCTTTTTTCCGGAAAACAAACAGCCCGGTTCTGTGGATTCAGCAAAAAGGGGAAAAAGAGGGCGTGCTTCCGGGGACAACCGGTTTTGAACTTATTGACCGGTTAAAACCGGAACCCGGCGATTACCGGATCCATAAAGAACACGTGAATAGCTTTGTTAAAACCGAATGTGCGCAGATCTTAAGGGAGAGCAAAACCGACATCGTGGTGGTTACGGGCTTTTCTGCTGAATACTGTGTGCTTTCTACATACAAAGGTGCTGTGGAAGAAGGTTTTTTCCCGGTCATATTGAAGAACGGAATTGCCAGTGGGAACAAAGAAGGTAAGGAGATGGTGGAGAACAGGACCAATCTGATTAGTCATGAAGTCTTACAGAAACTCCTGGCAGAAAAATTGTAACAAAAGAAGATTGTCTTCATGCCTCCATCTTGTTCCGGTTCTGCCGGGAAAGAGATAAACTGTATTATTGATGGAAATCATAGTTTTTTATCAACTTTAGTTAGAATGGAGGCATAACCGTGAACGATTTTTTGGCCGAGCGCCGTGAATTGGTTGGGGCGCTTGAAGAAAAACGCTTTTTTGACCGGATTATGTATGAACATGCCCAATTCATGCGCGCCGGTGTCGATCCGACTGAAGAAGCGGCTTTCAGAGAAGCCGACCGGTTTGCCGTAGTCATACGGGAACTATGGGAACGGGTGATGGCCACACCGGCGACGGCATCTGATGAAAAGATAGAAGCCTTGATCCGGGAGAATTTGCGGGTGATCACCCCCTTTCAGGAATTTGAGGCCGACGCTGCCGCTGCGATTGCCGCCTGCCGTTTGCTGGCTATAACCCCCGCTGACCTGGTACGCCACCTTGCCGTTGAGACCGTTTTCTTTCTCGGCATTTTGAAGCGGGTTGAGGGGCTGCCGACGCCATTCCGGAGTGAATTGGAGCTTCCCAATGGAAATAAACGGGCTTTGCTTTACCCGCGGTTGTCGTTTGTGGATCACCGGAATATGTTGGGAACCCTCGCCTTTGAATATGGCATGTTCTGGACCCAACGTCATATGGAACATGCAGCCGTCCTTGCCCTCTTTTTCCGCCCGGGGATCCAGGAAGAGTACACAAGATTAATGCTCCGCTATGAAAAGAAGTTTCAGGAAGTGCTTGATCTCGGAAAAATGGTTTTTGCCCGGGACGGTGTGATTGACACCAGAGGAGAAGATAGAGACCACCACCCCCTCACCCCTGCCATTGTTAATTGGATTAACGAAGTTATCGCAGTTACCAAAGAATTTAGAGATGTCATGGCCGCAATCGTGCGGCAACAGGTCTCCTGCACCATCCCCAGCGGGCAGGCAAATTTCTGGCCTTTACTCGGCGACCACATTCGCAGGGAAGCCGATTACCTCATCGATGCCATGCACCGGATCCTGGCAGCAACCGGGCAACCGCCCCGGAGCGACCATTTCCCGCACCCTAGGCCGTATGAAACCGATTGGCGTGACCGGTGAGATATGGCGGTGCGATGTTGGGCATGTGGAAAAATATCACTTCTTGCAAGGCAGGGGCTTGCCAAGCGCGGCAAAGCCCCTGCGGCTTTGGAACCCGGACGGTATGGGAAATGCCTGGACGCCAGCGGATGGAATCCCTGAACAAACCACCGATCGGGGCAATATGGTCTGTGAGATGGTTAAGTCTGGCGGATTCTCACAATCGCTCGGGCTCTTTAGGTTTCATGCTCAATATCCATGACGATCCCGGATGGCTACTCCAGTATATAAAGGGCGTTCAGAGAGTCACTTATTGATCAAGATCAACCCGGCAATACACAGGATTGCCCCTAGGATTTTGTTAAGACCGAAGCCTTCTTGGTAAAAGAGGATTCCAACGGGGATGAGGGCGAGTGCCAAAAGGATATTGGCCACCAGTGACCCCACGCTGATGTTCCATCCCGCCCGGTAGGCCATGATATAGCCGAACTCCAGCCCGACAATGGCCAGGCCCAGGAGAGGGCTGGTCCAATTTAACCCCCTGAAGGATTGGATAAATGTTTTCTCCGGTTTACTCAGATAAAAGGCGATCACAGTCAGGATTCCCGCCACCAAGTATGTGAGGAAAAGGGCGGAGAAAGGGTTGGCTTTTTGCGGCGTTGATTTCTGGCAAATATTATACACAATGTTGCTGGTCACAATTAGTGCGATGGAAAAGACGTACATAAACACGAAACCACTCCTTCATGATCGTTCGTACAACATCTCAATATGGGGAATACCATCTTCCAAATAGGCATTGGAGACCCTTTGAAAACCGAGGCCGGTGTAGAATTCTTCCAGGCGTGCCTGGGCGGAGATGCGGATCCGTTTTTCTCTTAATTTCATAAAAATATACTCGATGGCCAGGTTCATTAAGGATCTGCCCACACCTCTGTGGCGGAAATCTTTTACCACCAATACCCTGCCGATCGATGCTTCGGGAAAAGAGACCCCGGGAGGCAGGATTCGCAAATACCCGATTAACCTGGGGCCTTCTCTGGCCAGGAGATGCCAGGCTTTGTAATCCTTCCCGTCACACTCATGATAAACACAGTTTTGCTCAACAATAAAGACGTCAATCCGCTCTTTTATTATCTCATATAACTCGGTGGGCGTTAACTCTTCAAAACGCTTGATTGTGAATTCCATAGAATCTCCTCCGGTCCTTACAGGTATCTATAAGAGCTTTTCCTTATGCTTTCCTGTAGAAGATATTGTCCTGGATTGGGGCTTCCTCGGAAAAGCCCTATATAAGAAGACCAATGCTGAAAACATTTCTCTTTTTCTTCTCTTAATCCTTCCTTCACTACGGCATGAAGTTCTTCAAATATCAACTTGACCATGGCCGGTTTGACGGTGGTATTTTGCGAGCGGTTGCCTTTGTGATGCGCTCTGGGAGGCATTGAAGAAAATGCTGTGAGACAATGGGGAAAGAAAAGAGATAGAGACCAGTTTAAAAAGAAAGACCTTCTCCATTTAGCTGGAGGAAGGTCTTTCTTCTCATTTTCCCCTTTCTCAAGAGGATTTTCTCCGGGTATTCGCCAAAGACGAAGCTCAAAGGGCCGGCGCAGAATTAATCGGAAAAAGGTCGACGCAATGACCGAAGGGTTATAAGAAGATTATGCCTTTTGCTTCAAATTCGTCTTTTATTGGTTTATTTACTGAGTTATCACTTACTATTATATCTATATCATCCAGAGAAGCAAATTGAGAAAGGCCAACTTTATTGAATTTTGAATGATCGACAAGTAGTATATGCTGCTTTGCTCGCTTAAGCATGTTTATTTTAACCTCTTTTTCCAGTTCGTTTGATTCAGTAGCACCATATTTTACTGATACTCCATTACAGGAAGAGAAGAATTTATCAGCAAAATAATTACTTAAGGCTTTATTGGCAAGAGGACCCACAAGGGAATAGGAATTTGCTCTAAGAATTCCTCCTGTAGAAATGACGGTGATGTTTTTATTATTGGCAAACTCAAGCACAACTTTTGTTGAGTTGGTTATTATTGTTATATCACTTAACTCGGCAAGCTTTTTTGCTAGAAACATGACTGTGCTACTGATATCTAAAAAGATTGTGTCACCGGGCTTTATCAATTTTACAGCTTTTTCAGCAATTATTTGTTTTTCTTCTACGTTTTTTTGCTTTCTAATGTTAAAAGGGATTTCTTGTTGGTTTTGTATTGCTATTGCACCACCATGAATCCTCTTTAACAAGTTTCTGTTTTTTAGTACTTCCAGGTCACGTCTTATCGTTTCTTCCGTTACCTTCAGACGTTTGCTTAGATCGGCAACTTGAATACTGCCTTTACTATTTAATAAAGCCAATATTTTTTGTCTTCTTTCTTCTGCCAGCATACACCATATCTCCTTATTGATTTTACCTGTTTTTTTTATTATATCATAGTTATTTCTTTTTTGAAGAGTGGTTTTTTATAAGAATTTTTTCGCGGAAAGTCCCTGTGTGAACTTTTAACTTCAAAGATTGTAGATATACCAAGATACTAAGGTTTATTTAACTCTATACAAGAAATTCGAGGATTTGAGGAATAATTTAATGGATCTTAGCCTGATAAAAACCCAAGACAAAACAATAAATTAGCTTAAATTATGACAAATATAGAGGTTAAAAGTATCTAAAAACCAACAAATTTTATGTTGCAATATGTGGTTTTAATGGTCAAATAAAAATAAAAAAAAGAAAAAGAAAAAAAAATTAAAAAGAAAAGGAGGATTTTCATATTGTATATCTAATATATATAATATGAAAAATGTCACTGGCCAGGTCTTGACAGGTTAAAAAAATGCTGCAAATCCGGTTAAATTGAAGAAAATTACAGATAAATTCCAAAAGCTTTAAAGAGGAGGAATTCATGACAAAAATTACGACAATAAACGGGCTATTCATTGTGACGCAATGCTGGTAATAAAATCCTACAAAAAAACAATAAAAAACAACAAAAAATAATATAAATTCAGATTAAGGAGATGTTAAACAATGAATGAAGTATTAGAACTGAAAGAGAAAATGTGTGATATTGGTAAAAGGATGTATGACAGGGAGTTTGTTGCCGCCAATGATGGAAACATTTCCTGCAAAATCAATGATAATGAGATACTTATTACACCCACTGGTGTTAGCAAAGGATTTATGACTCCTGATATGATCCTCAGGGTAGATTTTGAGGGAAACGTATTAGAGGGCAATATGAAACCTTCATCTGAAAAAGAATTGCATATTCAAGTTTATAAGAAAAACAAGGATATTAGAGCTGTCGTTCATGCTCACCCGGTATATTCCACGGCTTTTGCCATAGCGGGAAAGGCTCTTGATAAGAAATTAATGCCGGAAGTCGTTGTTTTTCTTGGACCGGTACCGGTGGCTAAATATGGAACTCCAGGAACAAGAGAAATTCCCGATGCTGTAGAAAAATACTTGAAGGATTACAAAGCGGTTTTACTGGAGAATCATGGGACATTGAGCTGGGGGAAAACTTTGGAGGAAGCGTATTTTGTCACGGAGAGACTGGAGTTTTATGCTAAATTAATGATGATTACAAGAAATCTTGAAGGCGTTAAGGAATTGTCCGGTGAAAATCTGGCTAAACTCAAGAGCATAATGGGCTCTTAAATATCGTGGAGGTTTTTGCCATGGTAAATGTGCTTGCATTTGATATCGGCAACTCACATGGAAGAGCTATGTTAGGGAGCTATGATGGCAAGAAACTGGAGCTCAAAGAAGTGCACAGATTTGTCAATGGCGGAGTAAGGGTAAATGATAATTTCTATTGGGATATTTTAAAGTTGTATGAAGAAATTAAGGAAGGGATTAAGAAAGCCGTAAAATTAACGGATCGTATTGCCAGTATTGCCATTGATACCTGGGGTATAGATTACGGGCTGCTGGATAATAGAGACAATTTAATCTCTTTTCCCTATAATTATCGGGATAAGCGGGTTGAGGGGCTTTATCCGGAGATATTCGCAATATGCTCCAAAGATGAAATATATGAAAAAACCGGGGTTCAGTTTATGGAGATAAATACACTGGTGCAATTGTTTGCCGATAAAAAATACCGGCCTTGGGCATTGGAAAATGCCAAGAGTTTCTTGATGATCCCCGATTTATTAAACTTTTTCTTAACAGGCGAGATGTTTAATGAATTTACAAATGCCTCGACGACACAGATCTTTAACCCCGTTGAAAGAAAGTGGGAAGCGTCAATTTTAAATAAATTGAATATCCCGGATAGTTTGTTTAAGCCAATTATCTATCCAGGCAATGAATATGGTCTGTTAAAAAAAGAGATTTGTGATGAATGCGGCATAAAAACTGAAATCAAAGTAATAGCAGTCGGCTCCCATGATACGGCATCAGCAGTGGCTGCTGTGCCGCTGGAGGATGAGAAAAGCGCTTATATTAGTAGTGGTACATGGTCACTGCTGGGAACTGAAGAGGATAGCCCGGTTATCAATGCACGTTCGTTGGAAGAAAACTTCTCGAACGAATTGGGGGTTGAAGGAAGAGTAAGGCTTTTAAAAAACGTACCGGGAATGTGGATGATACAGGAATGTAAGAGAATATGGAATAATGAGGGAATTGATATTGGTTACAAAGAAATCAGTGAACTGGCTGAAGATATAAAAACCGATTACCGAATTGATCTGGATTCTTCTCTGTTCTTAAACCCGGACAACATGCCTCGTGCCATTAAGAAGTATTGTATGGAGCATAATCAGCCAGTTCCTGAAACAATTGGAGAGATAGCTTACTGTATATATAACAGCCTTGCCTGGACCTATAAAAAAGAGATCAATAGTCTGGAAAGCATTTTGAAAAAAGATATTGAGACAATCCACATAGTTGGCGGGGGTTCAAATGTTGATCTGCTCTCAAATTTAACGGCAAAAGTCACGGGCAAAAAAGTCGTAACCGGCCCCGTCGAGGCAACAGCCATGGGGAACTGCCTTGTACAGCTAATGGCTTTGGGTGAAATAAAGGATTTAGATTCTGCCCGTAAGCTGGTAAAGGAATCCGAAGATTTAAATGTTTTTTACCCATAACAAAAGGTAGAAAGAGGATGTTAGCAATGGGAGAAATTTTAGAGATTAGAAATTTGACAAAGAAATACCCGGGGGTACTCGCGCTAGACAAGGTTAGTTTTAGTTTAAATACCGGAGAGGTTCATGCCCTTGTTGGTGAAAATGGTGCCGGAAAGTCAACATTGATAAAGATTTTGGCCGGTGTAGTCAAACCTGATGCGGGAGAAATCATTATTGAAGGTGAATCTGTGGTATTTTCACACCCCCTGGAATCACTGCAGAAAGGTATAGCCGTTACTTATCAGGATTTGAATTTGTTCCCCAATCTTTCTATTGCCGAAAATATTGGCCTCAGCCAACAGATTGAAACAGGCAAGCTATTTATAAATTGGAAAAACATTATCCAAAAAGCCCGGGATGTAGTAAATGAGCTGGGGGTGGAGCTTGATGTCAATCAGAAACTTGGCTATTTATCTATAGCCAACCAACAGCTTGTAGCTATTGCCCGGGCGATGATTCACGATGCCAAGATACTTATTTTGGATGAACCAACAGCTTCTTTAGCAAAAAAGGATGTTGAGAATTTATTCAAGGCAATAAATGTGTTGAAGAAAAAGGGAATAGCCATTATCTTTGTCAGCCACAAACTTGATGAAATATTTGAAATATCGGACAGGATCAGTGTACTGCGCAATGGCAAATATATGGGAACCTATGCTGTGGAAGATGTAACAAAAGAAGAGTTGATTTCATATATGGTCGGGAGGAAAGTGCATTATAAGAAGTATGAGGCAAGAGAGGCGGGAGAAGTACTACTGGAAGTTAGGAATATTAGTAAAAGAGGCAATTACAAAAATATAAGTTTTAATCTTCATAAGGGTGAGGTTTTGGGAATTACCGGACTTGTAGGTTCGGGTAGAACTGAAGTCGCGCAAACCATATTTGGTAATAACCTTCCCGAAAGCGGCGAGATTCTTCTTGAAGGGAAAAAGGTCGACTTGACCTCTACAAGTAAGGCCCTGGAGTATGGGATTGGTTATGTACCGGAAAACCGGCAAACCGAAGGTTTGGTCCTTGACAAGAGCCTTGAAACCAACATCAGTGTCACTATTTTAGAGGAGCTTATTGGCAAAGTAAAGACGATTGACAAAAAGAAAACCAGAAAGACAGTTAAGAAATGGATAGAGGTAATGGGTATAAACCCGCCCTACCCGGAGATGGATGTTGGCCAGTTTTCAGGGGGCAATCAACAGAAAGCAGTTATTGCCAAATGGTTGGCTCGCAACCCCAAATTGTTGATTGTTGATGAACCGACAAGTGGGATAGACGTTGGGGCAAAGAGTGAAATCCACAGTTTGTTAAGGGAATTAGCCAATGATGGTATGGGCATTATTGTGGTCTCCTCAGAAATTCCTGAAATTCTAGCAATATGCGACAGGATTTTGGTAATGAGGAGAGGGCGGATTGTTTGCGAACTGAAAGGCAATGAGTATACCCAGAAAGAGATATTAAATAAGGCAATGGGTGTAGGAAAGTGAGTAAGGAGTGTTTAAAAATGGGGAGTATTTTTAAGAAGAAAGAAGCAAACATAATCCTGGTCATGATCGTACTCTCGATTTTGATTTCCCTGCGCAGTGAGGCATATTTTTCCGTAGAAAACTTCATTGATATTTTTAAAAGCAATACAGTTCTAGCGATATTGTCCATGGGTATGCTTATGGCGATTATCACCGGTGGTATTGATGTTTCCATTGCGGCAACGACTGTTGCGGTCACCGTAATAACAGGCAAGTTAATGGTTAATTTTGATATGAATATAGTCACAGTAATTATTACTGCAGCTGTTTGCGGAATAATATTAGGAGCAATAAATGGGTTTTTTATATCAAAGTTCCGGATCCCCCCTATTGTTGTAACTCTGGGCACTTTAAGCATTTACCGGGGCTTGACTCTCTTTTTCACCAACGGCAGGTGGATTACAAATATTCCCCTTTGGTTTCAGGATTTTGGTGACATAAAACCGCTTGGCTTACCTATTCAATTATATTTCCTGCTGGGGGTTGCCTTATTAAGTCATATTATTTTGAATTATACCATTTTAGGAAGGGGTATTTATGCCATCGGCGGCAACCCGGAGGCAACTAATAGGGTTGGTTTCAAAAAGGAAAGGATAGAGTTGTTTATCTATTCTTATATTGGGTTTGTTTCCGGAATTGCTGCAGTTGTACACAGCTCCATAGTTAAAATGGTTGACCCCGGCGCCCTTTCCGGTTTTGAAATGGAAGTTGTAGCAGCGGTTGTTCTCGGCGGCGCAAATATTTTGGGGGGGGAAGGTTCTGTTGGCGGAGCTTTGCTTGGTGTGCTAATGTTAGGGATAATAAATAACGGCTTAATATTGGCCAGGATACCCACATATTGGCAGCAGATAATAGTTGGTTTTATTATCCTTGCTGCAGTCAGTTTTGATGTTTTGCAACGGAAGCGTATTGAAAGATCAATGTTAAAAATAGATGTAGAATGAGGGGGCTTATATAAATGAAAAAGTATAAGCACTTGTTTATAGTTTTTATAGCGATTTTTATATTATTGTCTTTGCTGTCCCCAAGCAGATTTTTGAGTCTTAATAACCTGCAAACCATGTTAGCGCAGGTGCCAGAGTTTGGGATTATAACGTTGGGAATGATGATTGTAATTTTAACAGGTGGTATTAATCTTTCCATCACTTCGGCTTCTGCCTTTTCAGGAATCATGGCCGCCTCTTTTCTGGTCAAATATGGCCACAGTGATTTTAATATTTTTCTTATTATATTGGCGACTGTTATCATAGCTATTCTGGCTGCTATTTTTACCGGAGTTTTAAATGGAACTATAATTGCTTATATCGGTGTTACGCCAATTATCGTAACCTTGGGAACCAAGATTTTGCTGGAGGGTATCTGTATTAGATTTACCAAGGGTGGGGGAATATCAAATTATCCTGAGGAGTTTTTTTACCTTGGAAGCGGTACCATCTTTGGCATCCCCGTACCATTTGTGATTTTTGCCCTCATTGTTATATTCCTATATATCCTCCTAGAAAAAACTTCTTGGGGAACTAAGGTTTATTTTATCGGCAGTAACGAAACAGCCGCCAATTTTTCAGGTATTAATGTAAGAAAAATCAAAATGCAGGTATATATTATCTCTTCTATTTTGAGCGCAGCAGCTGCCATAATTATGATGTCTCGTTATAATTCAGTCAAGGCGAACCTGGGATCTTCCTATTTACTTCAGAGTATAGCAGCATCAGTCCTGGGTGGTACTAATATTGCCGGTGGTAAGGGGAGTGTTTTCGGCACAGTAATAGCTATCGGTATTATTCAAATAATTTCAAGCGGGCTAAATATCCTTAATGTGAACAGGTTTATAACTGATTCAATTATGGGATTAATTTTAATCGTAGTTTTACTAATAAACAGTTTTCAGAATAATCACCAATTATCATCATTATTTAGCTTCCGGAAAAAAGTTGGAAGTTGATTGAGCAAATAAAAACTAGAGGGGGGGGATAAAACAAAAGTTAAGAAAGAAGAGGTAGGTAAAGAGGTAAAAGAGGAAGGGAAGTTAATCTTTAAAATTTAGGAGGTTACAAAATAATGCGGAAAACACTAGTCACTATTTTCTTAATCGCAACCGTTATTGCAGTTTTGGGTGCAGGTAATGTTTTTGCCGCCAAAGATCACTCGGACTTAACAGTATTAGTAATGCCCAAATTAGTTGGGATTCCCTATTTCAATTCTTCAGAAGAGGGAGCCAAACAAGCTGCCAAAGATCTTGGTATAAAAGTTATTTATGCCGGTCCCACTGAAGCTGATGCCGCCGCTCAAGTCAAAATGATTGAAGACTATATCAGCAGGGGTGTTGATGCCATTGCTATAGCCCCAAATGATCCCGCAGCTTTAACACCGGTTCTGAGAAAAGCCAGACAAAAAGGGATAATCGTTTTGGACTGGGATACTCCGGCAGACAAGTCGGTTGTTGATCTGTCATTACACCAAATTGATGATAAGGTTTATGGCGAGCATATTTGGGATCTTTTTGTACAGCGGCTGGGCAGGAAAGAGGGTAAATATGCGGTACTTACAGGAGGAATCGAAGCAGAGAATTTAAACACCTGGATCGATTATGGACTGGCTCATGCCAAAAAGAATTATCCCGGACTTAAGCTGGTAACTGAAAGGATACCGACCAATGAAAACCAGCAGGAAGCTTATGTAAAGACCCTCAACTTATTAAAGGCCTATCCGGATCTTGATGGAATTATTGCTTTAAGCAGCCCAGCTCCTATCGGGGCGGCACAGGCAATAAGAGAAAAAGGTGTAAAGAATCGCGTAACACTTGTCGGTATTACCCTTCCCAGTGAAGCCAGGCCTTATATCAAATCTGGAGACCTAAAAGGGGCAACTCTGTGGAACCCGGCAGTACTTGGATACTTCACTGTTTACATGGCTTATCAAAAATTGGTTGGTAACAAGATATATGATGGTATGGTAGTTCCCAAGGTAGGCAAGATCGAAGTTAAGGCTGACGGCAAAACTATTATTATGGGTGAACCGGTAGACTTCCTCCCCGAAAATATCGATGAGTTTGATTTTTAATCAAGAGAATTCTTGATTTGTTGAGCTGGTTCCCTACAGCAT
>JAAYIC010000128.1 GCA_012735195.1 Bacillota bacterium | reverse complement strand
TTTTAATGCCTTCAAAGTGGCCCTCGTTCTCCTCATACCACCTAAGGATCTGCTTGCCGAAATCATCGTCGCCGATTTTACCGATTAATTCGGTCTTCACACCAAGCCTGCGGATGGAGACACCGGCGTTGGTGACAGGCCCGCCGCCGGCGACAACGCACTTGCCCATATTAATCATTTTGCCCGGGACAAGCACGTCGGTCATTTTTTCGACCGGCTCGTCGATGGTGAAAGCGGGGATCAGGTCGAGACAGATATGGCCTGCAGCTACGATCTGAATGTCTTTCCTCTTCACTTCTCTACTCCTTTCGTTATCTTTATTTGCTGCAAAAAATAAGAAGGCGAAATACAACCATATAATATTTCGCGCAACATCACGACAATTATAACAAAACCTGCATTGTCTGTCAATTAATTATTTCTTAAACGATTTTTAACTAAGATGATCCATACTTATATTTTAGGGTCGTGCGTGTCCGTGGAGATATACGCCTCAAACGGCGAGGCCGGCAAGTCCTCTTTGTTGTAGAGATTGGCTTCTGCCGGGTTGTTGGTCCAGGCATACCTGATACCAAAGGGTCGTTTTACCCGGCTGCAGCGAACGATGACCTGTTCACCCCTGATTTCCGCCTCCGCCCGGCAAAACTTCCGGTCGGCGCCGCATAGCTCGAACCCGCCCAACGGTCCGCCGCCTTTGGCCACCAGTCCGCCGCCAACGGAAGTGAAGGAGATGACGGCGGTTTCGTCCCGGACCTCCATCCGGGCAAACATCGGACCCTGGTGGATCAGGTCTTCTCCGTAAGCCACCTTTCGTGCGGCCAAGGCCAACCGGTGACCGACGGTCTTTTTGTCCTGCGGGTGCAGGTCATTATCTTCACCGGCATCGATTGTTACCACCATTGCCGTGTTGGGCAGGGCAAGCGCCAGTCGTTGCTCCTCGCGCAACAGTGCCCAGTTCGATTCTTCCAGGTCAACTGTGGCGGGTACGAAATTAGGCAGTTGTACGTATAAAAAGGGGAACTCGCCCAGCCCCCAATTCTCCCGCCAACTGTTGACCAGAGCGGCAAGGAGGGCCCGGTAGTTCTCCGGGCTGCCGGTGTTGCTCTCTCCCTGATACCAGAGGACACCTCTGATAACGTATTGGAACAAAGGGGCGATCATCCCGTTATAGAGGCCGGTCGGGAAATAATGAAAGAAGGTACTCCCCGGTGTAGGTTCCATCTGCACACCGATTTTGTACCGCCAGGGACCGGATAAATCGATGGTATATCCCCCGGCCTCCAGCAAGTAGCGCTTGCCCCGGACAAAACCGCCGGTGCCGCGGTTGCTGATTACCCGGACGGCAAGGAGATTTTTTCCGGCCCGTAAGACCCCTTTTGGGACCGGGTATTTTCTGGGCGGGTACTTGTATCCGGTCTCTCCCACCAAAACCCCGTTCAAATAAGCCTGGTCCGCATCGATAATTGTCCCCAGACGCAAAAGAGCTTCATTATCTAATATGTCCCCGGGTACGGCAAACTCTTTCCGGAACCAGACCGCTCCGTTAACTCCGGCCAACTCACTGCCGGCCCATGAGTTGGGCACGGTAAAGACGGGCCACTCTGAATCGTCAAAGGACGGCCGGGCCCAGGGCAGTTCCCCGTTGTTGTACCCTTCGTCACCGGCGTTCAACCGCCGGTACCACCCTTCGATCGCTTTGGTCTCGGCGGCGATTGTGCGTTGAATATAATCGTCATCCCGGCATTTGGCTAAGACTTCCCGGTCGCGCGGATCGCCGGCTTTGGCGAGGGCTTCTTCACTCAGCCAAGCCTGGATCGGCGTACCACCAACGGCTGACCGGATAAGGCCGATCGGGATTTGATACTGATCATAAAGGGCGGTGGCAAAGAAATAGCCGACGGCGCCAAAATCCAGGACGTTTTCCGGGGTGACCTCCTTCCACTGGCCGCCTGTTAATTCGGTGCGGGGTGCGTGGAAATCATAGCGCATCGGAACGGCGAATTCACGGATAAAGGGGTTTCTTGCGTCGCGTACTTCCTCTGCAAAGAGATCGAGGGTCCGGCGGATCGGTAATTCAATGTTCGATTGGCCGCTCAGGACCCAAACGTCACCAACCAAAACGTTTTTTATCCGGTATTCTTCATTGCCACAGCCGATCACCATCTCCCAGGGGCCTCCCGGCTCCATCGGGTCCATAATCACTTGCCAGTTCCCAGCCGGGTCGGCTTTAGTCTTGTATTCCCTGGAACAAAAAGTCACCGTTAACAGCGTACCCGGTTCGGACCGGCCCCAGAGCTTGACCGCGGCGTTCCGCTGCAGGATCATCCCGTCACTCAGCAGGGGCGATAAATGCAGCTTTCCATCTGCCGGGGCATTATTTTGCAGGGCCATAAAGGGGATACCTCCTACGAAATTATGTATACATAACTACGTGAACGCACCGTGCGCGTGTCTTCCTTTTCAGATTCTCCGTAAGAAAGGGGGATCCCTTCTTTTGGATTCACATCTTTTGGTATACCCGTGGCGCTACCTAATGGGGGCGGCCTGTTGCAATTGGTGCCGTTCCGGATAGATCCGTTGCGGGTGCGCCTGTTGCAGTGTACACGTTATGTTTGAACCTGTTCCAGGTGCACCAGTTTCGCGTGAACCTGTTGCGGGTATGACCGTTACGGGTACAGTCGCAGTCATCCCCGGGCCGGAAGCGTTGGGGGGGAAGTCAAACAGGATGGGGCTTAAAGCAGGCTTTTGCGCAATGGTTGGAGAAGGAATTTTGGTTTTTTTATCTAATATACTTGGAGAATATGCGGGATATGAAACTGAACCCCGGCACGGTAGATGGCAATTATACCGGTAAACATAGTATATTATACGACAAGAGGGTACGATATCGCCCTATATATTATATAAGGTTAGAATTGGAATTACCGGGGTACAAACTTTAAGGAGGAATCCGATTGTTAAAAAGAGACTGGGAAACATTGCTTGAGGTTGTGGGAGGCAAGAGCTTTGACCGGCCGCCGGTCGCTCTGATTGTTGACAGTCCATGGCTGCCGGATTACGCCGGCATAACCCACATGGATTACTATCTCCATCCGGACCTTTGGCTAAAAATTAACCTGCAGTTAAAGCAGGATTACCCCAACATCATCTTTCTCCCTTCTTTCTGGGTGGAGTACGGGATGGCCAACGAACCGTCGGCCCTGGGCTGCCTGGTACGGTGGAGCCGTGACGATATGCCCACGGTGGAAAAGAGGCTCACTTCTCCGGAAGAGATCTCCCGCCTCCGGGTACCGAACCCGGAAAAAGACGGGCTTATGCCTTTAGTGCTCAATCTCTACCAGTACTTCCGGCAAAAACTGGAAGAGACAGGGCATGAGATTAAGATTGTTGCCGCCCGCGGCCCGTTAACCGTCGCCTCTTTTGTTTACGGTCTTACTGAATTGTTGATGGGGATCAGGATCGAGCCCGATTGGATGAAGAAGCTGTTGGAGCTCACGACGGAAACGGCGATTACCTGGCTTAAGGCGCAGCTAAAGGCTGTTCCTTCCGCAGAAGGGATCCTACTGCTCGATGATATTCCGGGACTGATGTCAAAAGAAGATTACGTTGAATTCGCCCACCCATACCTAAAGGCGATTTTCACTGAATTCAGCGACAAACTAAAACTCTACCATAATGATGCCAACACCACCCACATTCTACCTTTACTGACCGAACTCGATATTGATATCTTTAATTTTGGCAAAGAAGTTCCCCTGCCGGAGATCTATAAATACACAGCAGGGAAAATGGTGGTGATGGGGAACATCTCACCGCTGGAGACCTTGAGAGAAAAAGGCCCGGAAGAAGTGAGAAAAGAAGTTAACGAATTTTTAAAGGACGCTCCCGATAAATACCTCCTGCTTTCCGCCGGCGGCGGGGTGTCTCCGGGAACACCAAAGGAGAATATTGCCGTACTGAATCAGGTGGCCGCTGTTGATTACTAAACTAAACTAAAACTAAATAGTAAAAGTGGAGGTCTTGTGCTGTACTTCATTTCCTGCGGCTTTCTGTGGTTGTTCCCGGTAGTACCCATAGGCGAACTGGATGAATTTCCTGCCTAATTCCGAGAGAAAAGAGTCATTGGCCATGAGGGTTAAGGTAAGAGAAGGGCTTTCTTTTACGTTTACTAAATGAAAGACAGGTTCGGTAAAGAAATTGGTCGCCCGGATCCGTGTTTGCAGCGTGACACGCATCCCTTGCAGGATATACCGTTTGATTGTGCCTAAACGGACATTGGATAAAGTATGGAAGGGAGCAAAACCCGCGGCTACGCATGTTTCGCAGAAGAGTTTGAATAATGTTTCATCTTCCCTAGGAAAACAAAACCTCTCCTGCTTAAGATCAGCCAGAGAGATTTCATCTGTCCCAGCCAGCGGATGACTCTCATGCACCACCAAGACCAGGTCATCTTTTTTCAGCGGCATGGAAAAATAATCCGGCCCTTCCGGCCAGAGTTCCCGGTAACCGATGATGATATCGGTCTGCCGGTTGGAGAGTAAATCAAACATCTGGAGATGGTCGCATTCTTTGGATTCGATATGAAAATTGGGGATGTTATGCTCAAAACTGACCATTAAATCGGTAATTCCGTATTGTGACATTTCACAAAAAGAGGCAATACGGAGTTTCTTTTTTTCGCTCTTTAAATAATCCTTAGCCTCCATTATCATGCGGTCATATTCATCCAGAATTGTCTGGACATAAATGGCAATCCGTTCTCCGATCGGAGTCAATTTAATCACAGAGTGGCTGCGCTCGACAAGAGTTACTCCCAACGTATCCTCAAAAGATTTCAACTGTTTTGAGAGGGCCGATTGGGAAATGTAAAGACTCTCCGCAGCCTCTGAAAAACTCCGGTATTTTTTGATTGCCACAAAACACCTAAGATGATCAAACCTCAATTCCTCTTCCCCCCTCTATTTTTTCCCTGGTTATGGACAGTACCCCTATATGTATGCGATATTACCGGAAACCAAATATATCCCATATTCTCTCAAGACGATTTCTGTAAATGGTTCTTCTGTGAATGGATCCTGTTGGACTGAAGGTTGGAAGATGAGGCAGATGTGGTTTTAATGTATGGACATATTTACACCTCCTTCTTTTCATATTTGATTTTAAACTCTTCATTAATTCTTTCTTAATTCTTCATTTCAATTATA
>JAAYIC010000065.1 GCA_012735195.1 Bacillota bacterium | reverse complement strand
GCCAATGGCATGTATACGGCCGGGGAAGCGCCCATCGTCCTTTCCTACGGGACCAGCCACGCCTACCACATACTTTATGAAAAAACCGAACGGTACCAGCCGCTGGTCTTGGACGGGGCGGCCTATGCCCAGATTGAAGGGGTGGGTATTCTGAAAGGAAGTAAGAATCCAAAAACAGCGGAACTCCTTATCGAATACCTGCTGTCTCCGGAGTTTCAGGCATTGATCCCGGAGAACCAGTTTATGTATCCGGCCCGTTCCGATGTGGAATTGGACCCCGCCTTCCGCCTGGAGACACCGGTGGAAAAACTGCTGAACCTGCCGCTGGAGACCGTCGAGGCCAACCTGGACAAGTGGCTGGCCGGCTGGGAACAGGCGATTGAAAAATAGGCGCCGGCTATGGACTGAGAAAAACAGATGGTTGAAAAATAAAGTATAGCCGCGGGCTGAGAAAAGCGGAAGATAAAAAGGAATGGAGAACCGGTCCGGCGCGGGGGCCAACGGGCAATGCGCGCCGGACTGATTTCGATACGAATCAAACAGGCAAAACAAAGGACAGGAAGGGAAAGAAATAAAGGGTGAAAGACGGCAATTGTGAAGGCGTACGCTCACACACGCGGGAAAAGCGACCACTGGCCGGCAGACTATATCGTGCTTACCGTGCACATACACGCTGGCGTGCGCGAGAGAAGCGGCACGCAGGCAGGAACCCGGTCTATCTTGTCTTACTTCTCCTTTTTTACCTGCCCGTTCTTTTTCTGCTGGTCAAGGTCTTCCTTAGCACCGGCTTCCGGCAGGAGTTGACCGGTTTTCTCCGGTCGGAACTCTTCTGGAATACCCTTTCCTTCTCTTGCCGGCAGGCTTTGTACAGCGCGGGCCTCAGCCTCTTGCTGGCCCTGCCGGGGGCCTATTTTTTTGGCCGCTTTGATTTCCCCGGCAAGCGCCTCCTGCGGAGCGCCATGGTCCTCCCTTTCATGCTTCCGGGGATCCTGGTGGTCCTGGGGATGGTGGTGTTTTACGGCAATAACGGCGCCCTCAACCACTGGTTGGCTTTGCTCTTCCCGGACCGCGGGTGGCGCTTTACCGGCCTGTACGGCTTTTGGGGGATTATTTTGGCGCATGTTTTCTACAATTTCACCTTTTGCCTGCGCCTCACCGGTGAAGCCTGGGAACGGATCAACCCCGCTCTGCACGAGGCTTCCGCCTTATTGGGGGCAGGGCCCTTTTTCACCTGGCGCCGGATAACCCTGCCTTTGCTGGCGCCCACCCTGCTTTACCTCTTTCTTTTGGTCTTTCTCTATTCTTTCCTCAGTTTTACCGTGGTTCTGGTCCTCGGCGGCTATCTCTACAAGACCTTTGAGGTCTTGATCTATATCGAATACAGCAGCCGCCTCCGCTTTGACCGGGCGGCGCTGATCGCCATGGTCCAACTCTTCCTGCTGGCCGGTTTCCTTTACTTGCAGGCTCTGGCGGGCCGCCGGCTCCGGCGGGGGGGACTTTTTACCGGGACCCTTCCCCCTCTGAAGTTCCGGGACTATCCGTGGCGGACCATCCTCTTCCTGCTTTACCTGGCCTTTGTCGGTTTCTTTTTCCTCAGCCCCCTGGCGGCCGTGGTTGCCCGTTCCTTTTTCTCCCGCGGGCTGCCCGGAGCTCTCCCGACCTTGGAGAATTACCGCCTGCTCCTGACGGATGGTTTCCGTTTTGCGGTCGGCCGGAGTTTTACTTCAGTAATCGCCGCCAGCACCGGGCTGGCGGTTACTGTTGCCTTTCTTACGGTGAGTCTCGCCTATTACCTGGCCCGGCTCAGAAGAGACTGTCCTTGGGGCGGAGCCGATCTCTGGCTCCAATTGCCACTGGGCGTCTCCTTTGTCACCTTTTCCTCGGGCCTCTCTTTGCTGGCCGGGAGGATCCTACCTTCCGGTCTCCTCATCTTGTGGGCCCAGTTGTTTCTGGCCTTCCCCCTGGTTTATTCAATGCTGAGAACAGCCCGGCGCGAATTGGGAGAATCCCTGCTGGAAGCGGCAGCCCTCCTGGGGGCGTCCCCTTCCCGTATTCTGCAAACGGTGGAATTGCCGTTAATGAGGCCGGCCTTGAGTACGGCTGCAGCCTACGCCGCCGCCTTTTCCCTTGGCGATCTGGCAGCCGTGCTTATGCTGGGACGGGGCCGGGTGGTCACCCTTTCCGTGGCCATTTACCGCTTAATCGGGCATTACCGGTTTCCCCAGGCCATAGCCTTGGGCACCCTTTTTATCCTTATTTCACTGGTGCTCTTCTTATTGATGGAAGGACGTTCTCGTCCACGCCTGCAAGATGTTTTCCCCCGGCCGGAGGAGGCTGAAGAAGAATGAACGAAAACAAATTATCCGGAAACGAACAACTCCGCCTGGATATAAAAAAGGCCTACCCCGGATTCCAGATGGAAGTCGCCTTAAAGGTCAACCGGGGGGAGATCTTCTCCCTTGTCGGGCCGAGCGGGTGTGGAAAAACCACGCTCCTGCGGCTGATCGCCGGTTTGGAGCAGCCGGACCGTGGGACAATAGTCCTGGACGGCCGGGAGATAACAACCCTGCCGCCGGCTCATAGACGGGTGGGCCTGGTTTTTCAGGATTATGCCCTTTTCCCCCATTTGACGGTGGCCGGAAATATTGAATACGGCCTCAAGGTCCAGCGCCTGCCCGCCCCCGACCGGCGGCAGCGCCTTGCTGAATTATTGGCCCTTTTCGGCCTGGAAGGGCTGGCCCACCGGCAAATCCAGCACCTTTCCGGCGGGGAGAAGCAACGGGTCGCCCTGGCCCGGGCCCTGGCCCCCAAACCCCTGTTGCTGCTTTTGGATGAACCCTTTTCCGCTCTGGATTACAGCCTCCGCCAGCGGCTGCGGCAAGAACTGAAAAAACTCCAGGCAAAACTGGGGTTTACCGCCATTTTCGTCACCCACCAGCAGGAAGAGGCCTTATCCTTCGGCGGGCGCCTGGGAGTGATGGAAAACGGCCGGCTGGTGCAGGCCGGAACCGCCGAAGAGGTCTATGAAAACCCGGCCACCCCTTTTGTCGCCGGTTTTTTGGGCGAGGCCAACCTCCTGCCCTGCTCTGTGGAGAAAAAGAAAGGCCGGGCCCGGATCCGGCTGGGAAGCAACGATTGCTTTACCCTACCGCTCCCGGAAAATTTCCCACCCGGAGAATACCTGCTGATGATGAGGCCGGAGGATCTTTCCCCCGACCCGGCACTTGCCGGGCGGGTGACGGGAAAAATTGAGACTCTGGAGTATTTGGGTTCCGGTTACCGGCTGGAGGGCCGCTGCGGCGCCGGGATCATCCGGGCTTTTATCGCCAAAAAATACCGGAACCTCCGGGAGGGGGACCAAATCACCCTGGGTTTTGATCCCAGGCAAATCAAGCTCTTCCCTGCTTCCGCCCCAGACGGGGGCGGTCCTTCCCGTCCGGTTGACAATTCCCCGGGGATTTAATACGCTAAAGACAAGCCCTCATTATCATTCCGGGTTGTACGTTCTGCAAAAGCAAGGCAAAATCCCGAGTCATACAGGGCGTAAAGACGGGTATTCTGTGTTGCGGTTCTCGCAAGGCAACCGGTGACCCAAGTCCCAACCGGGTGCGATGGGTGGCAAAGATACAAATCCACAAGAGAAGAGGGGAGAAGCGATGATATTACCAAGAAAAACTCCGGCCTTTTTTGGTTCCCTGTTGATTGCCATCTTCTTCTGGGTTTTCTTTTCCTTCCCGGTAACCGCGGCCTTCATCCTCGAGGCGCCGCACCTCTCCATCCGTACCGTCGGCAGCAAAATGCCTCCCGGCAGCAAGCAGGCCGGGAGTTGGAATATCTGGTCCAACGGGGAGATCGGTGAATACATCATGTTCCCGGCGGACGGTTCTTACCGCATTGCGGTCCATGCCGCGGGCACGCCCGCCTTGGGAGAATGGCCGCTCATGGCCTTGCTCGTCAACGGAATTACCACCGGGGTAAAAACCGTTGACAGTGAGTACTTTACCGACTACATATTCGAAGAGGATTTGCCCACCGGTGTGCACCGGATCACCGTGGCCTTTCTTAACGATGCGGCCGTACCGGAACGCCCCGGCAGCACCCGGTGGATAGAAGACCGCAACCTGTATGTACGGTGGCTCGAAATTCTTCCTTCACCCGGTGGTGAACCCGATGGTGAACCCGGCGGCGTACTCCCGGAAACCGGCAGCCGAGAGGTTTGGGCGGCCGAAGGCCGCAAACGGGAACTCCGGCTACTCCGTAGGGCTGACGAGCAGATCGAAAAGCATCGCAAAGCCGACGCGGTAATCATGGTTTTAGGCCCGGACGGCGTCCCCGTACCCGGCGCGCAGGTCCATATAAAACATATCCGCCACGCCTTTCTGTTTGGCTGCAACATCTACCAATGGGGCCGCTACTCTTCGGAGATCTTTAATCGCTGCTACAAGCAACGGTTCGAAGAGGTCTTTAACGCGGCAACCGTCGGTTTTTACTGGCGGTGGTATGAATGGGAGCGGGGTAAACCCCAGTATGACTATACCGATCAGGTGGTGGCCTGGTGCGCAGAGCGGGGGATCCGCATGAAAGGCCACCCGCTCCTCTGGGCGAATGAGGACGGGACACCGGTCTGGGTTAACAGCGGGGCCAATGGCCTGCCCGGACCGGACCTGCAGAAGCAGAGGGTTGAAGAGATTTTGGGGCGGTATGCCGGCGCCATTGAGTACTGGGAGGTGGTCAATGAACCTTCCCACCTGCCGGGGATCAAGATTGACGACCCCTACCGCTGGGCACGGGCGGCCGCCCCCGGCGCCTACCTGATTGTGAATGATTTTAACGCCCTGGCCACCGGCGCCCCGCATTTCTTCGCCTTGCTCGAAGAGGCCATAGCCAACGGCGTTCCCTTTGACGGCATCGGGATCCAGGCCCACGAGCCGCGGACCCAGCGTTTCAACTTGGATAATGTCGTCGCCATCCTCGACCATTACGCTACTCTCGGCAAAGAGCTGCATATCACCGAATTCACTCCCACCTCGGCCGGTGAGGAGATCATCAACTCCTACCATACAGGGATCTGGGATGAAGAGACCCAGGCTGCATATGCCGAGGAATTTTACAGGATTTGTTTTGCCCACCCGGCTGTAGTCGCCTTGACCTGGTGGGATCTGTCGGATAACGGTTCCTGGCTGGAAGGCGGGGGGATGCTGCGGCAGGACATGTCACCCAAACCCGTTTATAACCGGCTGAAAAAATTGATCCATGAAACATGGCATACGGAAGAAACCCTTACCACCAACGCAGAGGGACGGGCCGCCTTCCGCGGCTTCCATGGCGACTATGAGGTCACTGTAACCGCCGGTGACAGAACGGCCGTCTTTCTCTATCATCTCCCTGCCGGTGACACCCCGGCGGCAGAGCGCACCTGGACGATCCGCCTGCAGGATTAAGGGGAAGATACAAAAAGGACGGGGTTTTACACTCCGTCCTTTTTTCTTTCCTTTTGTCTCCACTTGTTTCCTTTTGTTGAGGAAGATGCGGCCACACTGGAAACGCGCGGGGCCGGTTACACCACGACCAGACTTAATTCCGGCGGGTTGCGCTCCCCTTCTTTACTGGTGAAAAAGACGGCGCTCGCCCAATGGCTCGTATCAACCTGCAACCTGAAGGAGATCTCGCCTTTTTCCATCCTTTTCTTTACGATATCCGTGACATCGATCTCATACCAAACCCCGCTTTTGTTTGTAACACTAAAACCGGTAACGAAGTCGCCTCCGGACAAAGGCGCCGTCTCCCAGGTCGTGTGGTCCCCCGGCCAGTCCAAATCTGTGATATCATACAAACTCAGCTCCCGGGTGCGTAAATTGTCGGCGTGTTCGGCGTAAAGCCGCAAGACCGCCTTTTCCAGGGGAGGAAGGCCGCCAAGGTCAAAGCGTAAGAAGGTAAACCTGTTCGTACCGGGTTGTTCCTTATCCAACTTGACTTCCAGGCGGGGAAGGCCCCCCAGTTTCAGGCCGGCGTATTCACCATCCCGGACAAAAGTATCCTCTGTGGGGTAGAGGGTTTTATGCTTCAGATTGACAATAACCGAGTTCCAAAACTTCTCAATCTCCCGGTCAAGCCGTTTTACCATCTCTTGCCGGTCTTTTAAGACGGCGCCTTCTGCCACGAGGAGTTCGCGGGCGGCGGCGATCGCTTTTTCCAGGGTTTCTTTTGCCTCCGGCGGGTATTCGCCATGCCGGCAGCCGATGCGCACATCGGCCAGGACCGCCTCCGCCCGGGCTACGATTGCCTCCAACTCCCGATATCCTTCTTTATAGACGAGCGAGGATTGGAAGATCTTGATTGCCCGATTAACGCCGGCCAAGGCCCCCAGGCGTTCCTCCAGGGTGGCCCGGCTGTTCTTTAAAACCTCTTTTGCCATCAGAATACCGCTTGCCAGCTTCTCTTTGGCTTCTTCCGTGGTCTGTCCGTGGTTTCTGCCGGTTTCCGTAACGTCCTTCAGGTAGCGTCCATAATCAAAAGTGGCCAAGAGATCCAGGTACCCGTCTTTAGACGGTTCCCCTTTCTTCCCTTTGTAAAAACTCTCCGGCGGTCCCAAATAGCTGTATTCGATGCCTTTGATATCCAGGATTATTCTTTCCAAGACCACCTCCGGATCGACCATCCAGAAACGCAGGGTATGGTACCCCGGTTCCTTTAGCGTGTGATGGGTGGTGCTGACCCTGATATTATACATGACCCCGAATTCCCAGGCCCGGCAGGTATCATCCGCATCAAATTCCTTGGGGAAGGTATCGACAATCTGCGGCGGCTGATCGTCAAAGGAGACGGCATACCTGAGGCCCCGGTCCCGGATTACATTCAGAGTTGGAGCCGTATAAGCTATAACCTTTACATCTCCCGGATTCTCAATATATACCCGGTATTCCAAATAGGGCGAGTTCTCCGGCGGGGTCGCACTCCGGCCGGTGCCGGGGTGCGCGCCCGCGCGTAAAACCACCATGGAAGAGAGGGCCCGCCCGTAATCGGGTACCTTCTGCCAGCCGGTATCACCAACCGCCACATTCTTGGCATAATGTTCGGCCTCGATTATAATACAGCCGTTGCTTTGCACAAAGGTCCGGTCTTCCAGTTCATCAGAGGTTGGGCTTTCCGGATTATGGACAACCACCTTCACTACGGCCTCGATGCCGGTCCCGGTAATCTTAATCCTGCCGTTAATCTTCCTCCCTTTGGGCGCCCTCTCCCAATCAATATCCACCCAGGCCCTGATCTGGTCTTCAACAAAGGCCTCATAGATACTGAGTTTGATCCAGGGATGGCTCGTTGTTAAAACCACCCGGAAGGGGTCGCGTTTTAGGTTGAAAATATCGATATAATGTTTCTCACGGGTAAAAACGGAGAATCCAGGCAGCCTGCCGAGGAAATCGTCTTTTGTCCTGACATGCAAAGACCCTTCCACCGCCACGCCCATCGCCGACCCCGCCTCCACCACCAGCCTCTTTATTTCGGGCATGATATTCTGCTCCGGGGTTTTCCATCCGGTCTGCCCGATATGGGGGTCGGACATGATCCCCTTCCATTTTCCTTGGGCCAGCTTGTTGTTGTAGTAAAAAGTATCGGCCGCCTCTTCGGCAAAGATATATTCCGTCAGGTCTGCGTAAACGTTGGCCTTTGTTCTTCTCTGGCGCGCGTAAAAATTGTTCAGGCCAGCGTAGATATTGAGCTTAAGCACGTTCATACTTCCGCGTACCGGGTACAAGACCAGTTGATAATAGGCGTCTTTCTTCGCCGCCGGCAAGGCCTCATAGATCTCCTCGGCTTTAAAGACAAGCTCTGAAAATTCCGCCAGGACCCTTTCGGCTTCCCTGTAGTTAAGGAGGCTATAGGTGTTTGGGGCAATAATCTCCGGTTTTCTCCGGCTGTTGAATTTCATATATTTCATGACAACCCCGGCGATCTCGACGGCGTATTCCGGACCGAACTCCCTTTCCGCCCATTGCCGGGCAAAATTAGTGAGATTATCCTTGTTCCACTTATTGATATCATAGGCCATATCCAGGAAGAATTCGGTGGTTACTTCATGGGCTTTAAGACAACCAACATTAACGATCCAGATCCGGTCGACCCCGTAATCATAAGTCATCCGCATCTGTTGCCAAATCTTCGGCAGCGGCACAGAACTTACCCACCGGTACGACCTGGGTCCACCGACATAATCAAAATGATAATACATGCCGTAACCGCCGGGACGGTCTCTTTCTTCCGGTTTTGGCAACATCCTTATATTCCCGAAATTGTCATCGGCAAAAAGAATGGTGACATCATCGGGGACCCGCATCCCCGCTTCATAATATTGCTGCACTTCTTTGTAGAGGGCCCATAATTGCGGCACCCGGGTGAGATCGGGATCGATCTTTTCCGCCAGGATCTTCCGTTGTTCCGTAATAATCCTTTCCAGGATGGCGATCTTCTCTTCCATTGTCCCGTCCGCCATCAGCGGCTCGTCTCCGTCGCCGCGCATACCGATGGTGACAATCTTCTCATAATCCTTGGCCAGCTCAATTCCGTCCGCCCAGAATTCTTTGATAACCTCGGCGTTGGTCTGGAAATTCCATTCTCCTTCTCCGTATCTTCTCCACTCTCCCCAACTCCGCATCATTGGCTCGCGGTGGGAGGTACCGATCACAATCCCGTATTCCTTCGCCTTGACCAGGTTGAAAGGGTCATCCCGGAAAAAACTCTTTGGACTCCACATCGCCGGCCATAAATAATTCCCTTTCAACCTGAGAATCAACTCAAAAAGATCTTCGTAGAAAAACGAGTTAAAGCCCCCGTACCGCCCCTGTACCCAACTGGTCAGGCTGGGTGCTTCATTGTTGAGAAAAATTCCCCGGTATTTGACGGACGGTTCCCCCTGCCGGTAAAGTCCCTCCTTGACCACAAGGGTCTCCTTTTGTTCCGGTGTGACATCCGCCCACCAGTACCAGGGTGAGACCCCAATCTGCTCCGACACATTGTATATCCCGTAAATAGTACCCCTTTGGTCACTGCCGGCGATCACCAAACCGCAGCCCACTCCCGGTACCGGCTCGGCCACCACCTGAATCACATGGGCCTCCCACTTGTCCCGGATACTTCCGGCATCAACCTTGCCCTGGGCGATCAACTCCTCGATGATCCCGCTTTTCCCAAGCGTTCCAATGATCACCAGATACTCCTCACCGCAACCCTGAAGAGTATCAAGGATCTCAGGGGTTTGCCCCGTCACCCGCCGGATATCTTCTTGCAGGTCGTGGACTGCCCTTTTTACCCCCGGATAGTCGGTGGGCTCAACAAAGATCGCGGCCGCTTTTTTCCTGGAGACAAGTTTAAAATCACCCGCACGGTACTCTTCTGTTATAAACCTGCACGCCGCTGTATTTGGTACCAAACCTCTTCAACCTCCCACCGGTTTCTGCCGTCGCTACCAACCTCATTATCATTAGCCCGCACTTTTAATATTTGTGAAGAAACCGTTAACTCCTGCTCGTTTCCGAATTTCTTTTTGACTTTGGGGTAGTTACGATCCGGCCCCGATCCGCTCCCGGTTATAAAAAACGAGCCTCTGCTGGCATCGGCTCTCATATCGACAAAAAATGCAATATTTAGAAAGGGATTTGGTACAAATTATAAAACCTTACTCAAAAAGCTTCTGGTTCTTTCGTTTTGCGGCTTGTTAAAAAGTTGGCTGGGAGGGCCTTCTTCAACAATAACCCCGTCGTCCATGAAGAGCACCCGGTCACTGACCTCCCGGGCAAAGCCCATCTCATGCGAGACCACAACCATGGTCATGCCCTCTTTGGCCAGGTCTTTCATCACATCCAGGACCTCTTTAATCATCTCCGGGTCCAATGCGGATGTGGGTTCATCAAAGAGCATGGCCTTGGGGTGCATGGAAAGGGCCCGGGCAATGGCTACCCGCTGTTGTTGCCCTCCGGAGAGGTTATCCGGGTATTCATGGGCTTTCTCCCTTAAACCGACCTTGTCCAGAAGGGTATAAGCCCGTTCCTCGGCCTCTTCCTGTGAGAGTTTCCTGATCTGAACCGGGCCGATGGTGATGTTTTGCAGAGCCGTCATATGGGGAAAGAGGTTAAACCTCTGAAAAACCATGCCCATTTCCGCCCGGACATCATTGATATTTACTTTGTGGTCCGTTATCTTGACACCCTCAATAAAAATCTCTCCCGCACTGGGTTCCTCCAAAAGGTTGAGGCAGCGCAAAAAGGTGCTTTTCCCCGAACCGCTGGGCCCGATGATGCAAACCACTTCGCCCGGCTTTATGTGGGTAGTAATGCCTTTCAACACATGGAGGCTGCTAAAGCGCTTGTGCAGGTTGACAACTTTAATCACCGGTTTTTAACCTCCGTTCCAATTCGGTTACGACTTTTGTAAAGGGCAGGGTCATCATTAGGAAAACGAGGCCCACGCCAAGCCAGGTTTCGGTCGGCCGGTAAGTCCGGGTTACGATCACCTGGGCCTTCCGGACCAGTTCCTCCATGCCGATGACGGAAACCAGCGAAGAGTCTTTTAACATCGCAATAAACTCATTCCCCAGCGGGGGAATGACCCTCTTGACCGCCTGGGGCAAAATGATATGACGCATGGCCTGCCAATACGACATCCCCAATGACCTGGCCGCCTCCATCTGACCCCGGTCGATGGATTGGATCCCGGCGCGGATAATCTCCGCAACATAGGCGCCGCTATTAATACTCAAAGCGGAAAAGGCGGAGAGGAAAGGATTGAGGGGAATGGGGGTCCCGTCGCCAAAAAGCGAACCCAGCACCGGTGGCAGCCCAAAGTGGATCATAAAGATCTGGACCAGGAGCGGGGTGCCGCGGAAAAAGTTCACGTAAACCCCGGAGATGATATTGAGAAGGCGGACCGGTACAACCCGGGCCATTCCCGCAAAAGTGCCAATAATAATCCCGTTAAAAACCGAAATTATTGTCAGAAAAAGCGTCATTACCGCCCCGAGCAACAAAAGGGGGGTTATTTTCCAGAGATAATAGAGGGAGGTTTCCGCCAGGGAAAACCGGACCGCGTTTTCACCGGGTTTAACCTCCACATACCGGCTTTCTTTCCTGTAACGGGCCTTTACGACCTCAACTGAATACCTTCCCGGGGAAAGGCCTCTGATTGTCAGCGGCGTCACCCCATCATAAGGCTCGCCGTTGATAAAAACCTCCGCTCCTTCCGGATTGGAAGTAATCCTTAAAACCGTCTCTGTGCCGGCCGTATCTTCAACGGTCTCCTGCGCCTGCCCGGTGCAGGCGGCAAAGAGAAAGATGATGGCTATAATCAGCATGGCTAATAATGTTTTTAAATGCTTCATTTGTTCATGGATACACCCTTCGTCTTTTCTCTGCCGGCGAACCGGCACCCGGTGCTACCCGGCGAATAGGTTGCCGCCAATTGTCTTTACCGGCCCGCAGCACGTGCATACATTAAGAGATGTGGTCAAAGAGCTTCCAACTCTTCGACCACATCCCTTCTCCCACTTCTTACATGGACCTGTATTTTTCGACCAGTTCGTCGAGTTTGCCATTCTCCCTGAGAGTGGCGAGGGCTTTGTTGATCTCCGCCAATAGTTCTTCATTGCCCTTCTTTACCCCAATGCCGTAATTCTCCACCTCAGCGTCGGCAATCTCAATCATCCTTAAACCGCTCATCTTCGAGATCGCCTGGTAAGCTACTAAATCGTCCATCACGGCAGCGTCGGCATTTTTATTCAGTAGTTCCTGGATGGCCTGGGGGTTGGTATCAAAACGTTTCATCCGGACACGCTCAACCTCACTGGCATAAAGATCCCCGGTTGTCCCATTCTGAACGGCAATTGTTTTGCCTACCAGATCCGCCGGCCCGGTTATGGAGTCGTCGTCTTCTCTGACGACAATCGCCTGCTTAATCGTGAAGTATGGATCGGAGAAATTAATCTGTTTCATCCGTTCCTCAGTAATGGTCATCGCCGAGATCAGGCAGTCATAATTCCCGTTCATCAGCCCGGGAATGATCCCGTCCCACTGGACATTCTGCAGTTCCAGATCTCTGCCCATCTCCTCTGCGACCATGGCGATGAGTTCCATGTCAAAACCGGCAAAATTCCCGTCCTCATCAATATACTCGAACGGTTCATAGGCGGCATCCGTTCCTACCCGCAACACCGGCCGCGCCTCTTCTTGTTGCGGTTTGTTGGTAAAGACAATGACCAGCGCCACCACGGCCACAAGCACAACAAGCAAATAAATATAACTCCTCTTCACCCGTTAGCACCTCCACACGTTAGTGTAAAATTACTGTAGGTCTTAGCAGGAAATAACTTATGGAAAAAAGAAGAGGAACCTCACATTCAGCGATGAATGAATACCCCCCAAAGGAGGCTGAGGTTCCTCATGGAT
>JAAYIC010000127.1 GCA_012735195.1 Bacillota bacterium | reverse complement strand
AGTTTTGCCTTGCCATTCACCATTTGCAAGGCCCCTTCATGACAGGCATCGACACAAAGGCCGCAACCATTGCATTTGGCTTCATCAATATGAATGATCTTCCGTTTCATTATTTTCACCTCTTTTTTGTCTCTACTTAAGCATAACGAACCACTTCCTATGAGCGAATATAAGCAAAACAATTTTTCCCAGAAGAGATGGAGGTGTTTAGCTGATTGTTTTTCTCATAGAGAGTCTAACGATTGGATTGTAATTGCCATATGAAATTTGAAGATAAAATTTATCATAGGGGTAATGGGGGGTGAGACGAATGAATGAAGAAGAAAAGTACCGGAGGGCAAAAGAGCGAGTTGAACAGTTAAGGGGCTTTTATATCCATCTGTTTTTTTACATAATAATCAACTGTGGTTTGCTTCTGATTAATCTGATTTTTGCTCGCAATCACTGGTGGTTTTATTGGCCCCTACTGGGATGGGGAATTGGCCTCGCAGCCCATACTCTGGCCGTTTTCGGTCTTGGAGGCTTCCTGGGTAAAGACTGGGAGGAAAGGCAGGTTAAAAAGATAATGGAGAAGATGGATTAAGCGCGGTTACGCGCGTTTAAACACAATTAAGTGCGCTTAAACCACTTAATTGCGGCGCCAAATTGCGATTGCTCGCAATTTAGCGTACATACCGGCCGGGCAGGCTGGCTTTTTTTATGGCGATGGAGGGGGAGATGTTGATGGAAGGAAAACTCCCACTACGATTTTTCGTAATAACTTTTTTGTGGTCATGGCTTCTTTGGCTGCCCCTTGCTTTGGCAGGATTGGGCTTTTATCATTTACCTGAGAGGATTATAAATATAGGAATAACAGAATTATTGATGATTCTTGGTGCTTTTGGTCCTGCAGCCGGCGCCTTTTATTCCATAAGAACACTTGAAGGAAAGAATAAACTTAAAACCTTTATAAAATCTTTCTTCTCTTTAGATTTTGGAGGCAAAGCGTGGGCCGGGATATTCTTGGTCATTGGGATAATTAATTTAACTGCATGGTATATCCCGGAGTTCTTTGGTGAGGAAAGATTACCGGCGTTATTACCCAATATATATGTGTTTCCGTTCTATTGGTTGGTGATGGTATTTTTAGGGGGAGGGCAAGAAGAAATCGGCTGGCGTGGTTATATATTGCCATTTCTCGAGCGGAAACATGGACTTTGGGTGGGAAATATTATTCTGGGCCTGATATGGGCCGGTTGGCATATTCCATTATGGTTCGTAGAAGGGTCGTCACAAGTATATATACCGTTTATTGCCTTTGTTATTGGCTGTATAGGCTCGTCCTTCTTCTTTTCTTGGGTCATTAAAGCTGCCGGGGGAAGACCGCTTTCAGGAATGATAGCCCATGGAACGCTTAATGCATTGGTGGGTCTTTTTCCCACAGTCATCACAGAGCTCAATAATATACAGATACGCTACTGGTTGCAAGAAATGCTGGCATTTGTTGTTGGGGCAATATTCATGTTCGCACTGGCAAAGAATTCAACAAAGATGCAAGAGATGAATATTTGGCGGGCACGCGGCTGAAGAAAGCCGGGCGAACTATATATATAATGAAAGAAAAATTTCGCGCAATTGGCGTCAAGAATTATCGCCTTCATAAATGCTATCCTTGGTATGGAGGTGATATGGTGGAGAGTTGGGATAAGATCAACGCTCTCCAACGTACAAGGGCTATATCGAAGCCAGGCCGGTCAGGCAGTTGAATCTAAAATAACCAGGTATGTTTAGAAATTTCAGAGGCCAACTTTATGTTGGCCTCTGAAATTATAGTTTCTGAGGGGATTGATTTTCGGTTAAATTTTCGTTAATTTGATCAATTTCTTCAGGCGTTAGAACTCCTTCTCCTCCTTGGTCGCCGGGCGTTCTGCAACCCCGTTGGCATTGACCAAAACCGGCAGCACCATTAATCCCCAGCCAATCAAGGAAATTGACAGAAACAATCTGATTGTCGTTTTCCGAGTCGCTTTTCCCACAAAGGCACCCCCAAGAAGTTTCATTTTAAATCAACTTCAAAACCTTGTTCTTTATTATAATTGCCGATTCTAAACAGATGCTCAGCAAAGCAATATAGATAGACCTTTTTTGTTGAGATTTTGTTGAGAGTAGGCTTTTTATAATAAAAGTGCCTGTTTATGGACAAATAAAACTATATATTAAGGGGGAGTCTTCGTGTACAAGAAAGGATTATTGGTGTTACTGTCTTTTCTGGTATGGATCTTCTTGATCGGTCCTGTTTCCGGCCAGGAAAACCTGTATAGAGTAGCGGTGTTGCCTTTTGATGACGGTTCCATCGATGAGCACTGGTGGGGAGATTACGATATCGGTACCGGAGTCGCCGATGTACTGGTTACCTCCATGCTTAATCTTTCGCCGAAAAGGTTCCGCCTTATTGAACGGGAGCAGATCGATAGGGTACTGGAAGAACAGGGCTTCGGCGCTTCAGACAGGGTTGATTCCAGATCTGCCGCTGCCATTGGGAAAATTCTTGGCGTTCAGTTTATCGTCATCGGAAAGGTTACGGAGTTTAGCAACAAAACTACCGGCGGTTCCCTTTCACTGGGGGGGAAGGGGCTCGGCCTTAAGACCACAACATCGCGGGTGGTCATAGACGCTAGAATGGTTAGTACCGATACCGCTGAAATCGTCGCCGCTGTCGGTGGAAAAGGGGAAAAGAAACAATCCAATATCAGTGTTGATTATGACTGGCATCATATAGATTTCAACAGTGATGAATTTCGTGCCACCAATTTGGGGATTGCCCTAAGAGATGCTGCTGACCAAGTCGCCAAGCAACTTGGGGAGAAGGTTCTCGCTTTTACGCCCGCCGCTTCAGCGAAGATAACTGGAGTTGTGGCGTATGCCAGTGATACAAGGGTGATTCTGAATGTCGGCGTCAATGACGGCGTTAAAGTGGGAATGGTCTTTAACGTCCTGCACATAATCGATGAAGTCCGGGATCCGGAAACCGGTGAGATCATCGATGAAATCAGCGAGACCATTGCTGAAATCAAAGTAACGGAGGTCAAAGAGAGGTCCGCTACCTGCTCCATTCAGAAGCGGTTGAGCAACGAGTTTCCCATTGCCGTTAGTGATAAGGTCGTACAGAAGTAGGAGGGCATATAATAAGGTGAATAGTTTTGCGCACGCAAAATAAAAGGAGGGTCACCATGGATATTTTGGCAAAGTTGAAAAAAAGCCTTGAGTTGTACGGGAAGAATTTTATCCCGATTTTTCTCGCCACTTTGATTACAGCCCTTGTCTCGGGAATCACCTTTGGCCTTCTTGCCGGGCCGTTACTCGGAGGGTTGTTTCTCTTCTTACGCAAAATCATTGACGGGGAGAAACCGGAATTGGGGATGATCTTTAGCCGCTTTGACAAATTTCTCCCCACTTTTCTCGTGATGTTAATCGCTTTTCTGGCCGGGTTTGTCATCTCAATTATTGGCGCCATTCCCGTAATCGGCAGGTTGTTCAGTTTGGCCGCTGGTTCTTTATTTTCACTCATCTCTTTTATGGCCATAGCTTATGTTGTCGATAAAGACCTTGGTCCTGTGGACGCCGTAAAGCGCAGCATCCAGTCCTTCCTGACTGAACCGGTGGCGGTCTGGATATATAGCCTGGCGATCTTTGTCATCAGCGGGATTGGCGCCCTTTTCTTTTTCTTCCCGCTCATTTTCACCATGCCCTTCGGGGTAATAGGCGCCACCCTTGCCTATAACGAATTATCTGCGCGGGAACCGGGCGCCCTCAACCTGGAGAAAGTGGATAAAAAAACCCGCCGGATCGTGATTCTGGCACTGGCCGTTCTCTTAGTGGCCGGGTTTATTTTCAGAGCCGGCGGCTTTTCCGGCGGTTCCCGCCGGAGCGGGGTGGGAAGCAGCTTGACCGGCAAACTTCTCAGTACGGTTACAGGGCGCAAAGTGGATATTGGCAAAGACGGCGGCTCTTTCTCTTTTGGCGGGGTTACCTTTGGCAATAAGATTCCCAAGGATTTTCCAAAAGATGTGCCTGTTTACGGCGATGCCGAAGTTGTTTCATTCTTTGGCGGCGCCAAAGACAAGGAATATAACGCCACTGCCATGCTTTCTACGGCAGATCCCGACGCCAAAGTCGTAGAGTTTTATGAAAAAAACCTTCGGAACAAAGGTTGGGAGATCGAAACCTCCTATCTAGGGGAGATGGCCATTATTTCATTTAAAAAAGCAAGCGGCTGGAATGGTTCAGTGACTGTCATCCCCGGCGAAAATGATACCTCCATCAGTCTAACTGTAAAAAGCAGTAAAGACTAGGCCAGGGTTTCCTGCATACATCATGGCTTAACCCATCCCTTAAGCCATGCCCTCCGGGTAAACTCGTACCCGGAGGGCATGGGCAAAAGTAAAGAAAGGATATGGATAAAAATGATAAGGCCTTGTTTTATTGTCTTGCCTTTAATTTTTATGCTGGCTACCGTCCTTTCCGGCTGCGGTGGCGGTAGCGCAGGAAGCGCGCCGGCTGCTCCTGGGAAGCCAGTGGTGAATGCAGGGATCCAGAAACTAACCGTTACCTGGGAGGCTGTTGAAGGGGCAACAGAATATGCAGTGTATTATAATACGGAAAACAACAACAAAGATTTGCAGCCCTATACCGGCGATCAGAACAAAGAGGATACTTCCTGTGTGATCACCGGTTTATCCTCCTATTCTTTTTGTATTGTTATAATTTAGCAATCATGATAATATAAGAGGGCAGATAAGCCCGGAAGAAAAGGGCCAATAAGAAAAAGCAAGAAAAGGATGGAAAGAAGTGAGAGAATGCCGGAATTTACAATAAGGGAAATGAAAGCCGGCGATTATCAAGAGGTTTTTGACCTCTGGCAGGACGGTGAAGGCATAGGCTTGAGCAATGCGGATTCGGAAGCAAAGATCCATAGGTTTCTGGAACGCAACCCTTCCCTGAGCTTTGTCGCTGTCCATAACGGCAAAATTGTGGGAACAATTCTTTGCGGGCATGACGGGAGAAGAGGCTACATTTATCACTTGTTTGTCGCTGACCGTCATAGGAATAAAGGGCTTGGGAAGCGCTTGGTCGACAAAAGCTTGGAAAGGCTAAAGGCAGAAGGAATTGACAAATGTCACCTCTTTGTCTTTACCCGGAATGAGTTGGGACGGAATTTCTGGCTAAACTCCGGGTGGACGTTGAGAGAAGATCTGGTGGTCATGTCCAAGGCGACCGGTAGCATCTTATAGAAGCCGGGGGCAACAGATGAAGATCTTTTCTACCTGAGAAGATCTTCATAAACCTTACCGGTTTCCACTACCATTCTTTCTGTGGAAAACCGCTGTTCAAATGAACGGCGGGCGTTCGCGGCCATGGTCTGCCAGAGAGCCGGGTTGCACAAAAGCTCGGCGATATTCTCCGCCAGCTTTGGCGCATCAGCCGGTGGGACAAGGAATCCATTTTCCCCATGGTTGATTACTTCGGGAATACCACCAACAGCACTGCCCACAACAGGCTTTCCGTGTCCTATTCCTTCCAAAAGGACCAGAGGATGGGCTTCATGCAGGGAGGGAATAACCATGACATCAAAGCAATTAATATAGTTGTGGACATCCCGGCGGTACCCGGTAAAGATTACTTTGTCCTCAATACGTAATCGCCTGCTCTGTTCCTTCAATTCTTCTTCTTTGCTGCCTGTACCCACGATGACCAGAGAGAGCCCGGAAATTTTCCTGTTCAGGATGGCAAAGGCCTCCAATAAATAATTGATACCTTTGGTCTCTTCCAACCTGGCGATTGTCCCGATTATTTTTTCTCCGCCGGAAACGGGAACCGGCGATTCCTCACCGATTAGCGGTAAGGGATCGGGGATCCCATTGTATATTGTGCGGATGAGATCTTTCCTGATCCCTTTACCCAAAAGAATCTTTTCTTCCGCCTCTGCTACAGCAATCACCCGGTCGGCAAATGAATTGCTGACCCGCGCGCATACCCAGTAATCCCAACCCTTAAGCGCGCCATGAAACCCATGCACAGTAAAGACTATCGGTTTCTCCCGTTGCAAGAGCCCGGTTAAGAAAACCAACTCATTGGCGGCATGAATATGAATTAAGTCAATATTATGTTCCTTTATAATCTGTTTCAGACCCCGGATAAAGGCTGGTATACCGGAGGGATGTTGCTCAAAACGGGGGAATGGATAGTGGCTTATTCCTTCTGCCAGAAATAGATCCAGGCTTTCGCCGGGCGGCGCAAGGAGAAAGAGCCGGTGTTCGTTGTTGAACCCCTTAACCAGACTTAAAAGATGTTTTTCTGTTCCGCCTATGCTTAAGTATGGGATAATATAAAGAATACCAGCCAAATTGCTTCACCCCTCAGAAAATTTCTCACCTGGACAGTGCCCTCTTCAAAACCGGTTTCAGGCTGCCACTGCGAAAATATTACAAGCTGCGCATTCAATGTCGATTATATGGCTTTATCGTATGATTGTCAACACCGCCGCCATGTCCTGAAGTGTTTAGGGCCATTATGAAGCAGGAGTTTTTTGAAAATGGTAGAAACAACAAAAAAAGCAGTTAGGGAAATTTTGGACTGAAAAAGGTGGCCGCAGCGTTGTTGAGAACGAGGAGACGAAAGCGTTCCCTATTACGCAGGTTTTCCGGGCGAATCTTCTATAGGCTGAAACGCGAATATGACTGGCGGTTTACAGGGAAACGCTTTGCTTTGCGGAGGGAAGCCGCCCTCCTTCCAGAGATCATCTTTGCCCACCGTACACCGTTGTATCGTAATATTCCCCGTCATGATCTCTGGCTGCAAAAAAACAAAGTGATTAATCTCCGGTTGGCTGTTTCCCGGTTAAACGGGTTGGTTTTGCAACCGGGAGAGGTTTTCTCTTTTTGGCGTTTGGTTGGTAAGCCGTCACGAAGCAAAGGATATGTAGAAGGCATGGTCCTTGATAACGGTCATGTAAAACCGGGAATAGGAGGTGGTTTATGCCAGTTAACCAACTTAATTTACTGGCTCACGCTTCACACACCGTTAACTGTCATTGAACGCTGGCGTCACAGTTACGATGTTTTCCCTGATGTCGACCGGACGCAGCCTTTTGGTTCCGGCGCCACATGCGCCTATCCTTCTTTGGATTTGCAGATCAAAAATTCGACTGCCGATCCTTTTCAGCTTGTATTAAGGGTAACCGACACTTATTTGGAAGGGGAATGGCGGTCGGACAAGCCCAGTTTGTACCGGTATGAGGTCTATGAGGCCTATCACCGGATAACCTATGAGCAGCCGGGTGTCTATCTTCGCCATAATATCATAAGACGTAAGGTTTGGGCAGAGAAAATGGTACGGGATGAACCGGTAGCAGAGAACCATGCTATTATGAGATACGAGCCTTTATTAACCGATGGAATGAAACAGAAAGGATGAGGAAGAATGCGTAAAAAACTTCTGGCTTGCTGGCTTTTCCTGGTTTTGCTCTCACTTACCGTGGTTGTCGGTTATTCGTCTGCAAAGAAGACGTCCGGGAGTGTTCTGGTGGATCTGCATGAGGTTAATCCCAGGATCATTTTGGATCTGAAGTATGCCACAGAAGACAATTTCCTCAAAGAAAAGGTCTATGATGTAGATCGTTGCTATGCTTTACCTATTTTGGCCGAGAAGTTAAGTGCCGCTCAGGAGATTTTGGAACGGGATGGCCTGGGCCTTAAGGTTTTTGATTGTTTCCGTCCCGTGGCCGTGCAGAAGAAGATGTGGGCGCTTGTGCCCGATTCAAGATATGTAGCGAATCCATATAAAGAAGGGTCGAATCACAACCGGGGAGTGGCGGTTGATCTGACCATAGTGGATAAGGATGGCAATGAATTGGCGATGCCTACCCCGTTTGATGATTTTACCGAAAGAGCCCATAAGTACAGTATGACTCCGACTGCGCAGGAACGGGCAAACCGGCTGCTTCTGCGTCTGGTCATGGAAAAGGTGGGCCTGGAAAGTTTCGATACGGAATGGTGGCATTTCCAGCTGCCGGATGCTAAGAAGTATCCGTTAATTGAAGATTTTCCAGAATAGAAAGGGGCGAGGCATATAAGAGTGGCAGATTCCTTTTTCCTGAAGGTCAGGGGCTGGTGGCAAAAGGTTGCGCTGAGAAAGGGTGTTTTTCTCTTTCCTCTCTTATCTGCTTTTCTCTTGCTGACCTGTTTGATGAGGGTTACGCATTCCGCAGGTGTTGAGCGGATTCGCGTAATTAGCGCCGGGGCCACCTCGGTTCCCCTCCATAATCTCATCCCTGATATTTTCATAAATAACAAAGGAACCATTGGAACGGAAACGAATACTCCGGAACGGGTAGTAGAACGGCAGAGGAGTTTATGCGCCGTGCTTATGAACTCGCGGTTGAGCAGGACGCCTTCCTTATTGCCTCCCCTTTGTTTGTGGATCTATTTGTTCCCTTGAATCAAACAACCCAGACATATGATTTTGGTTATTGAGGAGACAGGCGATGGCGGGGTGTGGGGCATGGTCTTGGCGAAGAACCGGTTTTGCAGCGGGGAAATCTGCAGCAGGGAAACCTGAAACGCAAAATAAGGAAAAACGGCCGCGGGGAAAAGAGAAAAAAGGGCCGCCGGGGAGAGCGGATCTGATTGTTCTGCTTATTCTCGTTGTTGCTCTCTTCAGTTTGAGCATATCCCGCTTTTTCTCCCTTAATAGCGGCGCCTTTTTACGCGGCGCTGATGCGTACTATTACGCCCTGCAAGCCCGCTCGCTGGTGGAAAAAGGAGAGATGTACATACCCGATTCTTCGCCTTTTATCCCGCTCCTGGCCTTGACCAGCCAAACGGGGTTGACGTACGAGGAGGCAATAAACCTCTGGATAGCAATAATACAACTGCTGGCAGCACTAAACCTCCTGCTTGTTTGGGGCTTGGCCCGGCGGGGGGGCAAGGGCGGCGCCTGGGTTTTACCGTTATTCCTTGGCTGGGCAATACTGAGCCCCGCTTTCTTTTTTACCGCGTTGGAATTTCCCAGATATGCGCTGGGTTTGGCCTTGTTGCCATTATGGCCGGTGGCTTTTGTCAACCGCCGGTTCTGGTTTATATCAATAGGGGCAATAGTCTTATCCTGCATGCTGCACCGGGCGGCCATTGGCCTTTTGGGGCTGGCCTTTGCCGGCGCGGGGTTTTTCTTTATCTTCAAAAGACGGGTTTGGCGAAACTTGGCCGGTATGGCAACAGATCCGGAAAGAAAAAGGATCATCGCGACTGCAGGGGTGGGAGCGGGGGTCTTTCTTGCCGTCTTCTTTCTTTTCGTTCTTACAAAGACCGGCCATTTTTCCTGGCTGGATCTGGCCAGGTTCGATTGGCAAAAACTCCAGCCCGCCTGGCTCACCTTTTTCCAGCGTGAGGCTATTCCCCTGGTTTTAAAGGTTGAGGTTTTTCTTTCTCTCTTAATAACCGGCGGTACGCTTACTTATATTGTTTATAACGCGGTTGCCAAAAGAAAGCTGTTAACGCTGGCTTCGTGGCTTTGGTTGCCCTTTTTCTTCTCCATCATCCTTTTTCCCTTGGGATCCACTGAAATCATGGGCGTTGCCGAACGGTTTTGCCTGGCCGTACCCTGGGTGACGGTTATTTTTCTCTTCCCGTTCTTCCTGGACGCCAGGGGAGAAGAAAGCCGGCTGGTAAGAAGCTCCCGGGAAAAGGTAATGCGTTCTCGAAGAAAGGTAATAAGTTCCCGGGGAAAGAAGATGGCCGCCTCTTTACTAACCAGCGGGGTTCTTCTCCTCATCTTGCTGGCGCTAATTTTCCCTAAGGATTATTTAGAGCTCGTCCATCCCGGGCATTTGGACCCGGACTACCAATTATATGAGGAAGTAACCAGAATCTTGGAGGAACATGAAATTCCGATGCTCATTGCCCACCGGGGTCTGAATTTTTATTATAAATACCGGACCCTACGGGAGGCTTTTCACTATGAACCTGAAGACCACTGGCCCAAGGAACTGATCTGGCGCGTGGTTTACGGTATTACCCCTTCGGAATGGGTATTTTACCTGCCCCCTTATTTCCTTTGGGACAGCGGCAAATTACATACCCTGGTTGGACCGTACAGTTTGGTCAGGGAAGACGGGTGGGTTGAGTTCCGGGAGGCGGTCCGGCAGTCGGGCGATGAGTATTTACAAGAACGGGTCTTTTCACTATGGCTCAATCCAGCGCAGAAGAGGCCGGCTTTTTTGTACCAGAAACACTCCGCAGATGAAGGGGTATTTTCGGCAAGACCAAAAAACTAGCCTGCTTTCATAGTGCTGGCTTAGAGTAATACTGATTCAGAACACCGGCATGGCCAAAAGGAGGCAGTTTAAAAGGAGAATTATTTGGCAATAACGAAGTTAAGATTTATAATGTCGGTAAAAAAGGAATATCAACAAAATAAGGACGGCAGGATTATGACAGAATTGGGCCTTGTTTTTTTCCCTGCCTTTGACTGGGCGATCTCTCCCGACCACCCGGAGCGGGAAGAGCGGCTCTTATACACCAGGGACCAGATCCTGGAGGAAGGGCTCTTTGATTTCCCCCAGATCGAGGAGT
>JAAYIC010000099.1 GCA_012735195.1 Bacillota bacterium | reverse complement strand
CACCGGCGAAAAAAGCCCCGGTGGAAGAGGCCCCAGCGAAAGAAACACCGGCGAAAAAAGCCCCGGTGGAAGAAGCCCCGGTGGAAGAAGCACCGGCAAAAAAAGTCCCGGTGGAAGAAGCTCCGGTGGGAGAAGCCCCGGCAAAAGAGACACCGGTGGAAGAAGCCCCGGAGGAAGAAAAACCGGTAGAATAAGTAGAAGTAAGTAGAAAAAATAAGCCCTCGGTTCTTAGGTATCAGGTTGCAATCAATTACAAACCTTCATGGAGTGGTGACAATTGTGGGATCGCCGGCTTTTGCGTAACCTTGATTATCAGCTTTTACTTGCAGTCGCGCTGCTCGTTGCCATAGGGTTGGTGACGGTGTACAGCGCGACCCGGTCCAATATTGCCTTGAGTTATGGTGATCCCTTCTTTTTTGTAAAAAAGCAACTGGCCTCAGTCTTCCTTGGCATTTTAGGTATGGCCTTTATTATTTTCTTTGATTACCGTCTTTCGGATCTGGCCTATCATCTAGTTTACCTGGTTAACCTGGTCCTTTTGACCCTGGTCTTGTTTTTTGGCTCGGAAGTCAGTGGTGCCAAGGCCTGGCTCAATTTCGGCATCTTTTCCTTGCAGCCGGCAGAGTTGTCCAAGCTATTCCTGATTTTGACCTTGGCTAAATTCTTGTCGGAGAAAGATATAAACACCTTTAAGGGACTGGGGATGGCGTTTTTGCATCTCTTGCCGCCGCTGGCCCTCATTTTGTTACAGCCGGATTTCGGGACGGCGATGGTTTTTGTTTTCTTCTTTTTTGTCATGTTGTTTATGGCCGGACTAAAACTCCGTTACCTCATTTGGATTCTGGTGGTCATAGTATTCTTGACCGGGGCGATGGGTATTGCCCATTATGCTTTCGGCGCGCCGCTCCCGATTAAGGATTATCAGATCAACCGGTTGCTTGTTTTTATTGATCCCGATCGCGACCCGGCGGGGCACGGATGGAGCGTCCGCCAGGCTGTGATCGCCGTAGGTTCAGGCCGGTTTTTTGGTAAGGGACTCTTCCAGAACACCCAGGGACAACTGGGCTTCTTACCGGAAAAGCATACAGACTTCATTTTCGGGGTTTTTTGCGAAGAGTGGGGTTTTTTCGGCGCCTTTATCCTCTTGGGGCTCTACTTCTTTCTTATCTGGCGCAGCCTGCGCATTGCCCAGCAGGCCAAAGAGAAATACGGCACCTTGATTGCGGTTGGGATCATGGCCGTCTTCCTCGTTCATGTCCTGGAGAATATCGGGATGAATATGCGGATCATGCCGGTAACCGGAATCCCCCTGCCGTTTATTAGCTACGGGGGGAGCGCGATGACGATCAACCTCATTTTCGTCGGTTTATTGGAGAGTATCTGGGTAAGAAGACAGAAGATTCTTTTTTAAATACTTTCCCTAAACTGCTATGGAGTTCACTGCCTTCTGTGCATCCTGAATGGCAGGTGCAGGTTGCATGAGAAGGTCGGTTCCTCGCCCTTAACAAAAGTCTGGGTGATCACCTTTTCCGGTGGACAGAGGGGTGTGGCCAACAACCCGGATTCTGTACAGATCTGCACCACCACCAACTCTTCTTTACCGTGAATCGCACATTTATCCTGCGGCATGGGGGTGCCGTCCCAGATCTCCATGCCCGTTGATACCCAGTAATTCTTGTAAACTACCCGTTCCGGAGGACAATGCTCCGTTGCCAACTGCCCGGAGTCGAGACAAACTTGGACCGAAGTGATGCTGGGCAGATCCGGCATGGTATGCAGAGGACAGACTTCTTGTGGTTCGGTACCGCTCTTAAAGGTCTCCGGGATTACCTCCCGGCAGTAGGGACTGGCCAAAAAGCCCGATTCAGCGCAGATTTCCACCCCGAAAGTGACTTCCGGCGGCGGCGTAAAATCAGTGACCGGTTTATTCGCCAGCACCTGCCGCATGAATTCCCCCCAGATCTGCGCTGCGTGGGCACTGGAGAGGCGGGAACCGCCATCACCGATCAGCGGTTGGGTCTGTTTGTCGTTACCAATCCAGACAGTGGCCAGAAGTTCCGGGGTATATCCCACAAACCAGGCGTTGGTATTATCATTGGAGGTACCGGTTTTCCCGGCCGCAGGGCGTCCCAACCGGGCCCGCCAGCCGGTACCTTCTTCGATGACACCCTTCAAAAGATCCGTCATTAAATAGGCGGTCGATTCACTCAGAACCACTTTACGCCGGGAAGTGTTCTCCAAAATGGTAAGGCCTTCAGTATTCGTTACCTTTAAAATGGCGATCGGCTCCGAATAAACGCCCCGGTTGGCCAGGGGGGTAAAAGCCGCCGTCAGTTCCATCGGGGTTACTCCTTTGACGAGACCGCCCAAAGCCAGGGAGGAGAGGTTAAGGTCATTAATGGCGCCGGAAGTAATCAGGCTGGTGAGCCCCATTTTCCGCGCATAATTCACCACCTTCGCCGGACCCAACTCCTCCACCACCTTAATGGCGATGATGTTGATGGAGTCTTCCAGGGCTTCTCGAAGGCGGACCGGCCCCCGGTATTTGTCATTGTAGTTACGGGGCTTCCAAACCCATGGTTCTTTGTGTTCGCCGCCTTCCACCGGTTCCATGACGAATTCAATCGGCTCGTCCACCAAGACCGTGGCCGGGGTGAAGACGCCGCTGTCAATAGCCGCTGTATAGACAAAGGGCTTGATCGCGGAACCAACTTGGCGGTGGGCGCGAACCGCCCGGTTTAACTGTGTGTTTTGAAAATCCCGGCCGCCGATCATCACCCGGATCTGCCCGTTGGCAGGGTCTATAGCCACCACCGCAGCCTGGGGCTGAGTAATACCGTTTTCATCCTCTTCGCCTCCGGGCAATCGCTTGGCCAGCACCTCCTCGGCCTTTGCTTGCAGTTCCAGATCCAAAGTGGTATAAATCTTGTAACCTTCTGTATAGAGGGTTTCTTCCTCAAACCCGTGTTTTTGGGTAAGTTCCTGAATAATATAATCAACAAAATAAGGGGCTTGGCGTCTAAACGAGGTCTGCGTCACCACATCGAGGGGCTTCTTCTTCGCCGCTTCCGCCTGTTTTTCGGTGATAATACCCGTTACCACCATGCGGTTGAGTACCCAGGCACGGCGTCCCAGTGCCCGTTCGGGCTCAAAGTACGGTGAATAAAGGTTTGGCCCCCGGGGGATCGCGGCTAAAAGCGCGAATTGGTGCAGTTCAAGCTCCCAGATATGCTTGCCAAAATAGCGCTGGGCTGCCGCTTCAACCCCATGGGCGCCGTGGCCAAAGTAAATCTCATTAAGATAACGCTCAAGGATCTCATCTTTAGTTAAACGCCGTTCCAAATTGATGGCGATTAAGATCTCTTTTATCTTCCGTTTGAGGGTTTTTTGGTGGGTAAGCAGTGCGTTTCTTGCCAGTTGCTGAGTTATGGTACTGGCGCCTTCCTTCCAACTCCTTGCTTTTACATTGGCCCAAAGGGCCCGGACCATGGCACGGATATTGATTCCCCGGTGTTGATAAAACTCGTGGTCTTCCACGGCAATAATGGCATCCTTCATCATCTGTGGAATTTGGTCCAGGCTGACCGGTATCCGGTGTTCCTGAAAGAGCCGGGATATTTCTTTCTCGTTAATATCATAAATGATGGTAGCAGCTTTGGGTTCAGGAGGATCGGGAATGCGGGCGCTGAGGATGATTCCTGCCAGTGTGCCGGTGAGCAGGCCGGCAAGGACTATTATCGCCACAACGGGCCAGGACAGATTGAAAAAACCGGTACGACGTGCCATTTTTTCCCTCCTCTGACGCAAGGAATGCCTTGGGTATAAAGCGTGTGGCGTGGGCCGATCATCTTATTATAACATAAAACCAGCGGGAAAGGAGTAAGTTCTTAAAACCCGCTGCAGTAATAGATATAGTACGGGGGGTGAATCTTATGCGGGTTGGCCTCGGAAAGAAAAGACGTTTCTTCAGAAATACTTCACTACCGGGACGGAAACTTCCCTTGAAATTGAGGATAATTTTCATACCACTTTTGATCATTGCCGGGTTTTTCTATGCCGAACACCGGTTGCGCCCCGCCCTGCATGAGATCTCCCGGGCCAGGGCGGTGCAGATCGCAACGCAATCCATTAACAAGGCCGTCCGTGAACAGGTGGTCCCGCATATCCGCTATGAGGACTTAATCACAGTCAAAGTTGACAACCGCGGGCGGGTGGTCTTGATGCAGCCCAATACCGGCGATATTAACCGCCTGGCTTCTGAAGCGACCATCGCCGTGCAAAAAGAACTGGAAAAAGTAAGCCGAACCCGGATCCATATCCCCCTCGGTCAAGTGCTGGGCAGCCAGGTCATGGCCGGCAGAGGCCCCGATATCCCCATAGAGATCATCCCCGCCGGCGCTGTGGAAAGCCGGGTATTTGACCGTTTTGAACAGGCCGGAATCAACCAAACCAGGCACAAGATCTATCTGGAGATAAAGACGAAGGTCAGAATAGTAATCCCTCTTACCTTTGCAAACGCAGAAGTCAAGACAGAAGTTCCGCTGGCGGAGGCGGTAATTATGGGTGAAGTCCCCCAGGTCTATTTTGGCGGACCGCCCGTATTAAACCTGCCGCAAAATCCCGCGGAGAAACTGGATTCAGGCGGAGGCGGTTACTAATTGTCACATATCACGCCCGGCCAACCAAGAGACACTCTGGAGCATCAACCGACGGTAAGCCGGATGGTTCCAAACATTCTCATCGTGCCCCAGGGCAACATGGACGACCTTCCCTTTGTTTTCGGTCTTACTCCAGACCACGGGGTAAGCCGTTCCGCGGTCAACAGCGACCATATGCAGGCGAACGGAGGGGTCGTATTCTTCAATATAAAACTCATCATAAACGGTGAAAGCCTTTAACCCGCCGGTGATCGGGTGCTTTTCCAGGAGGGGATAGACGGTGAAGGCAAAAGGTTCCGGATGGGAGAGAAAAGTTCCACCGAGCAAGCGGTTGAGTTCTGCCGGGGAATCGCCGTTAACCGTGGCGGCATGGGCCGCCAAGAGACCGCCGCCGTTCCGGACCCACCCGGATAAGGCTGTTACGTGGCTTTCTTCCAAATTTTCCGCCCCGGTCACGCTTGTTTCCTCGTCCGGCCGGAGAAAACAGGTATAGTTTATTACCACCCGGTAGTCCATTTCCGCCAACCGGAGCAGGGAATCCGGGTCAAAGCTGATATCAACGGCAAAATCATGGGGTGTAAGCAATGAGCGCATCGCTCCGGCAAAACCGTTAAAATCATGCCAGCCGCCGCTTAAGAAGATCAATACCCGTACCGGTTCTCTCATTTATCCTCACCACCGCAAGATCTTCCCTTGGTAATCAAGGAAAATTCCTTCTCCTCCATCCTTCGTGACCGATTCCTCCGCTATAGTCTTCTGGATTACATTAAATATTCCTTCCGCCGAGGTTGCGGGGTCAAGGTCGGCTTCTTTTCCGCCCATATCCGTCCGGACCCACCCGGGATGGATCGCTTTAACCTTGAAACCCCGGGGGCTAAGATAATTATGGAGGATACGGGTTTGCATGTTGAGAGCCGCTTTTGACATGGCATAGGCGTACTCCTGTTTCCGCCAGCAATCACCAATACTTCCGGCCTCGGAGGAGATATTGATGATTATTCTTTTCCGGCCTGCGGTAAGCAGGGGGAGAAACTGCTGGACAACACGGAGCGGGCCGAAGGCGTTAACCTCCATGGTCTGCTGAAGGTGGTTGTCCTCCAGGTCCAGTTCTTCCAATGGCTGGGTTTTATCACCCAAATAAACCCCGGCATTATTAATGAGGATCTCCAGAGCCGGAGTCTGGGCGGAAATTTTCGCCGCCGCCGCCCGTACCGACGCCATTTCTGTGACATCCAGGGGGATGGGGGAAAGGAGCGTCGGATATTGCCCCTGCTCTTTTTCAATCAGGTGAGAAGTCTTGCGGATCCCGGCAAAAACCCGGTAACCGGCGGCAAGAAACTCTTTTGTCAAGGCCAGGCCGATTCCCCTGCCGGCCCCGGTAATCAGTACTGTTTCTCCCATGGCACACCTCCGCCTTTCGTTCTTCATTTTTCTTTATTTCCGTAGTTCTCTTTTGTTCTTTTGCTTTTCTTGGTTACCCTTTGTATCTCCTGGTTCTCCTTGGTTAGGAGAACTTCGTTTTAACAAAAAAAGCAGGACAAACGAAAAAAGACCCCTCTTTGGGTCTTTTTTGACGCCGGTATTAGACGGCCCGTTCCACTTTTCCCGCACGCAGGCAGCGGGTACAGATTTTAATGGTTTTGCGGGTCCCGTTGATTTTAACCCGGAGTTTCCGGATGTTCGGCATCCAAGTGCGTTTGGTTTTGATATTGGAATGGCTGACGCGGTGTCCGGTTTTTCGATCTTTACCGCATATTTCACAACGAAGGGCCAATTTATACACCTCCAACAAGGGAACTTAAATCCGGCATTGGTTTTCAGTATACCATAGACCGCCTTTGACTGCAAGGGTTTTCTTGAGGTTTGGGGTTCGGCCTTGGCTCCCGGATACTTGGTTTATTGGTGAAAGAGACTATTTTCTCCGGGCCGGATGATTTGCTTCCTGCTTCTTTTTCTTCCAGAAGCCCTGTTCGGCGCTTTTTTTCCTTTTCTCTTCAATCAGCTGTTGTATCCTCTCCACACTCTTTTTGTTACTCAATTCTCTTCCCCCACATGTTTTTTGTTTTCTTTAATATTATATCAATATTATATCACAAGCAGAAAATTTTTGAAAAATGATTGACTTCAGCTTAAGGGGTGTGCTAATATTATACCAACTTAATTCTGATACAGACACCAAGAGCTGAGGACCGGCGGATGCCGGTGGAGTTGAGAACAGAAACCAGTTTAGTTTAGAGGAGCAAAGACGAGCCGAGGGTGCGCGCGTACGCGTGAGGCGAGATAGAAGCCGGACCCGCGGAGGTCCGGTTTTTTGTACCCTTCCGGTTGTCCTTCTCCCGGAAAGGAGAAAAGGATGACAAAGAAACCCCAAGACCTGCTTTTTTACCCCGCTAATCTACATTTGCCAGCAGAAGAAAACCCGTTTTCCCCATACCCGGATCCCGGTGAATTGCAAAGATTCTCCGCCCGGGGATACAAGTATGTTCCTTTGGTCCGGCGGCTGCGGGCCGACTGCCTGACACCTGTCAGCGCCTTTCTGGCCGTGGGGAACAGAGCCGGCTCATTCTTGCTGGAGAGCGTAGAAAAGGGGGTGAATATCGGGCGCTATTCCTTTATCGGTTTTGATCCCCTTTTAACCCTCAAAAGCACTGGTATGGAGGTTAAAGTCACCGGCGCGGGCCGGGCAGAGAGATTTTTCGGGAAAGATCCCCTGGACCTCCTGGCAAAAATCCTTATGGAGCTTGAGGTTGCCCCGTTACCGCTGGATACCGCTTTTTACGGTGGGGCCGTCGGGTACTTGGCCTACGATTATCTGCGGCGCCTGGAGGAGATCCCCGCCCTGCAGCCGGATCTCCTACACATGCCCGATACCTGGTGGATGGTTCCCCGCTCTCTCATCATCTTTGACCACGTCACCAGAGAAATCATGCTGGTCCTTTTGGTTTCCATTGAAGATCAGGACGGTTACCACCGGGCTGCCGGGAAAATTGAAGAACTCCGTACCGCCCTCCTCAAGAGCAGGCCCGGACCGCCGGAGAGGATTCAACCTCCCGGACAGGTGGATTTCACCTTTACGCGGCAGGAGTTTATGCAAGCCGTCAGCAAGGCCAGGGAGTATATTTTCTCCGGCGATATTTTTAAAGTCGTCCTCTCCCAGCGGGTGAGTTTTCCTTATGACGGCGACCCCTTTGCCTACTACCGGGTGCTGAGAAATGTCAACCCCTCACCCTACCTGTTCTACCTGCACTGCGGGGACCACCAGGTGATCGGGTCTTCCCCGGAAATGCTGGCCCGTCTCAGAGGGCGGGAGGCTGAAATCCGGCCGATCGCCGGCACCAGGCCCCGGACCCTTCCCGGGCGGAGTACAGAGGATCTCCGCTGTGAGCTTCTGGCAGACGAGAAGGAACGGGCCGAACATCTTATCCTGGTGGACCTGGGCCGCAATGATCTGGGGAAGGTCTGCCGGTACGGGACGGTACGGGTGGAAGAATTTATGGCGGTTGAGGAGTACTCCCACGTTATGCACCTGGTCTCTTCAGTCAAAGGGGAAATGGCCCCGGGAAAGGATGCCTTTTCCCTTCTCAAGGCGGTCTTCCCGGCGGGGACCCTGACCGGCGCACCAAAGATCCGTGCCATGGAGATAATTGAAGAACTGGAACCATGCCGGCGGGGCTTTTACGGTGGCGCCGTGGGCTACCTGGGTTTTGACGGGCAAATGGACACCTGTATCGGGATCCGGGCGGCCGTGGCCGCCGGCGGCCGGATCCATCTGCAGGCCGGGGCCGGGATCGTGGCGGACTCGGACCCCGGCCGGGAGTACGAAGAAACCATCTACAAGCTGCAGGCGATGCTCAGCGCCTTCACCCTCCTGGAAAGGGGTGAGGACGGGTGGTTGTAATCATCGACAACTATGATTCCTTTACTTATAACCTTCTCCAGTGCTTCGGAGAATTGGGAGAAGATGTTAAGGTGGTCAGGAATGACCGGACAACAGTGGATGCGATCGCCTCCTGGTCCCCGCAGGCGCTGGTGATTTCACCGGGGCCGGGGCGGCCTTCCCAAGCGGGGATCAGCATTGAACTCATCCGGCGCCTGGGCAAAAACCTGCCCATCCTCGGAGTCTCCCTGGGATCTCTATGTATCGCCGCGGCCTTCGGTGGCGAGGTGGAGCGGGCCCCGTACCCGGTCCATGGGAAGACCGTACAGGTACGTCACTCCGGTCGCGAACTCTTTGCCGGCCTGCCACAGCCCTTAACCGTTGTCTGTTACCATTCCCTGACGGTTAGGGGCAGTTCCCTGCCGGGAGTTTTTACTGTAACCGCCACTACTGAAGATGGGTTGATCATGGGGTTGAAGCACAGGGAGTACCCGCTCTGGGGTCTCCAGTTCCATCCCGAATCCATCCTGACGGAGGGGGGAAAAGAACTGCTCGCCACTTTCATGCAACTCGCCAAAAACCCCCGGGTTTCGAAAAGAAAAAGTAGACCGGTAGAAGGGATTTAGCAGAAAAACCAAGAGATGAGCACTCCCGGGCCGGTTGTGTCCGGGGAAATCAGACGCTTTGAGAAGAGTCCCGCGCCAAGGCGCGGCGGGTAATGGCCTGCTCCGTAGATATGCAGGGCAGGAGCTTGCCCGGAAGAGAAAGGAGAGAAGAGGTATGATGAGAGAGGTTATCGGCAAAGTGGTTGCCGGGAAAAACCTGGCGGCGGAAGAAGCCGCGGCAGCAGTGAAGGCGGTGATGGAGGGGGATGCAACCCCCGCGCAGATTGGTGGCTTTTTAACCGCTTTGCGGGTAAAAGGGGAGACAATGGAAGAGATATACGGGGCTGCCCTGGCCATGAGAGAAAAGGCGGTCGCAATCTGCCGGAAAAAAAGGGGTTTACTTGATACCTGCGGGACCGGAGGCGACGGGAGCAATACCTTTAATATCTCTACCACCGCAGCGTTTGTTGTGGCGGCCGCCGGTGTTCCCGTGGCCAAACATGGCAACCGGGCGGTCTCCAGCGCCTGCGGGAGCGCTGATCTGCTGGAAGCCTTGGGTATAAGGGTGGATCTTTCTCCCGCGCAGGTGGAGGCGGCCGTAGAGGAGGTGGGGATCGGTTTTCTTTTTGCCCCCCTATTTCACCAGGCCATGAAGTACGCGGCCGGACCCCGCAGGGAATTGGGGTTCCGTACGGTCTTTAACCTGCTGGGTCCGTTGACCAACCCGGCGGGCGCCGATTACCAATTGACCGGGGTCTTCCGGCGGGAACTTGTGCCGGTCCTGGCCGGGGTTTTAGCCCGGCTCGGTGTCAGGCGGGCACTGGTGGTACACGGGGCCGGCGGGGTTGACGAACTCTCACTTGCCGGCGGGAATTCCCTTTGTGAAGTTGTGGACGGCCGCATCCATTCGTATACGTTACACCCGGAGGAAGCGGGACTCCCTTATTGCCCGGTGGAACGGCTGCGGGGTGGTAGCGCGCAGGAAAACGCCGGAATCCTCCGGGCGGTTTTAAGCGGCGAGAAAGGCCCCCGTCGCGATGTGGTGCTGCTGAACGCTGGCGCCGCCCTTTATGTGGCGGGCCGGGCCGATACGATCAAGGACGGGGTGAAACTGGCGGCGGAAATTATTGATTCCAGGGCCGCCCTGGCCAAGATGGAGGCTCTTGCCGCGTTCTCCCGTAAGGAGCAAGCGATATGTATTTAGAAGTGATTCTGGCCCATAAGAAAGAAGAGATTAAAAAGAAAAAAGCCCGCTCTTTTGCAGGGTTGCCGCAAAAAAGGAACCTGCCCGGAGGGAACCTGTCTGGGGAGAACCCGGCCAGCTGGAGCCTGCCTGGTGGGAGCTTGTCCGGTGAGCGTCCACCCGCTGGAAACACGCCCGATGGGAGCCCGGCTGATGGGAGTCTTTCCGGCGGAAGCCTGCCCGGCGGGAATCCGCATGATGGAAGCCTGTCCGGTGAAGGCCAACTCGGTGGAAACCGGTTTCGTTCCGCAATTGCCGCCCCCGGGATCTCGGTGGTTGCTGAGATAAAAAGGGCCTCTCCCTCCCGGGGGCCCATCGCCCCGAGGCTAGATCCGGTAAAAATTGCGGCCCTTTATGAAGAAAACGGCGCCGCCGCCATCTCTGTTTTGACAGAAGAGAATTTTTTCCGGGGCGGGATCCGTGATCTACGGGCCGTGAGAACTGTCACTAGACTACCGGTTTTGGCCAAGGATTTCTTTCTTGATCCTTGTCAGATTGAAGAAGCCGTCGGGGCCGGGGCCGATGCCGTTCTCCTGATTATGGCGATCCTCTCCCGGAGCCAGGCTGCGGAACTGGCGGCTTGCGCCCGGGAAAACGGCCTTGCGGTCCTGGCCGAAGTCCATGAAGAAGCGGAGCTGGAGCCGGCATTAGCCATCGACCCAGATGTCGTGGGGATCAACAACCGGGATCTGAAGACTTTCCGGGTCTCCCTGGAAACGACCTTCCGGATCTGCCCGTTGGTCCCCAAAAAATACCCGGTCATCAGTGAAAGCGGGATCAAAAACCGCCGGGATCTACTGGCCTTATCCGCACTGGGAGTAGACGGGTTTCTGATCGGCGAGACGCTGGCGGGCAACAGGGATCCCGGCGCCGCGCTCCGGGAGTTGCTGGGGTGCCGGCCATGACCGCGGTAAAGATCTGCGGGATCACCAACCTTGCTGATGCACTGGCCGCTGTTGCCGCGGGTGCGGATGCTCTGGGCTTTATCTTCGCGCCCTCGCCGCGGGAAATCACACCGGAGGAGGCCGGAGAGATCCTGACGTGGTTGCCGCCCTTTATCATCCGGGTGGGGGTGATTACCCGCCGCTCCGGCCCCGGGTGGCGCAGGCTCTGGCAGGAGGGGTTGCTGGATCTCATGCAAATCCACGGTGAAGCGGAAGACCCGGGCTTGCCTCCCCGGCGGGTCATCAAGGCCCTGGCCGTGGGGAGAGACCGGCCGGACCCGGCCCTGGCGGAAAAGGGCTACCGTGCTTTACTCCTTGATCGGCACGAAGCAGGGCGGGAAGGGGGGACCGGGAAAACCTTCCCGTGGGAAAAGGCCTTTCCCTTCCGGGAACTGGGGATCCCCCTGGTTTTAGCCGGCGGTCTGCAGCCGGAGAATATCCGGGCGGCCCTGGAAACGGTCCGCCCCTCCGCTGTCGATGTCGGCAGCGGGGTGGAAAGCAGGCCCGGGCGGAAAGACCGGCAGAAAATGGAGGAGTTTATCCGGCAAGTGCGGGTTTGGGACAACGGGAATAAGTGATAAGGGGGAAGCAAGAGATGAACGCCCTTGCGAAACGGGGATATTACGGTACCTATGGCGGGCAGTATGTGCCGGAGACTTTAATGCGCGCCCTTGACGAACTGGAGGAGACCTATCTTTCCTGCCGGCAGGACCTGGATTTTCTAAAGGAACTCCATTATTACCTGGAGGTATATGCCGGGCGCCCCACCCCTCTCTACCGGGCGCAGCGCCTTTCCGAAGAACTCGGAGTGGAACTCTACCTAAAACGTGAGGACCTCAATCATACCGGGGCTCACAAAATCAACAATACCCTGGGCCAGATCCTGCTGGCACGCCGGATGGGGAAGCAGAGGATCGTGGCGGAGACCGGGGCCGGTCAGCATGGGGTGGCCACCGCCACCACCGCCGCCATGTTTGGGATGGAATGCGTGGTTTACATGGGGGAAGAAGATATCCGGCGCCAGGCTTTGAATGTTTTCCGCATGAGGCTCCTGGGAGCGGAGGTCAAGCCGGTGAGGTCCGGCAGCCGGACCCTGAAAGACGCCACCAATGAAGCAATCCGGGATTGGGTGACCAATGTGGAGGATACCTATTACCTTATCGGTTCGGTGGTCGGGCCCCATCCCTATCCCATGCTAGTCCGGGATTTCCAGTCAGTAATCGGTCAAGAGACCAGAAAACAGATTTTGGAAACCGCCGGCCGGCTCCCGGATCGCATTTATGCCTGCGTCGGGGGAGGAAGCAATGCCATTGGCATCTTCCATCCTTTTGTGCAGGACCGGACGGTAAAATTGGTAGGCGTGGAGGCGGGTGGCGAAGGACTCGCCGCCGGCCGGCACTCGGCGTCACTTAGTGCGGGGCGGCCCGGGATTTTACATGGCGCCCTCAGTTACCTCCTGATGGACGAAGAGGGGCAGATCCTGCCCACCCATTCCATCTCCGCTGGGTTGGATTACCCCGGCGTCGGCCCGGAACACGCCTTCCTGAAGGACAGCGGACGGGTGCGCTACGAAACCGTCACCGACACCGAAGCCCTTGATGCTCTGGTCCTTTTATCCAGGAAAGAAGGGATCATCCCGGCCCTGGAGAGTGCCCATGCCCTGGCCTGCGTCCTGCGGGAAGCGGCCGGACTACCTGAAAAAAGCCTGATCGTGGTCAATATATCCGGGCGGGGAGACAAGGACATGAAGACCGTTGCCGCGGAAACGGGGGTTGAATTATGAAAAATAAAGTGGCGGAAAATTTCCAGGAAATAAAGGAGAGGGGCGGAACAGCCTTAATCCCCTTCATCATGGCCGGCGATCCGGACCTCGCGGCCACCTTTACCATCCTTCCGTATCTGGAGAAAGGCGGTGCGGACCTAATCGAACTGGGAGTACCGTTTTCCGATCCCCTGGCCGACGGCCCGGTCATCCAGGAGGCGGCCCAACGGGCGCTGGCAAAGGGTTTCCGGTTGAAAACCTTCCTGCGGGTCTTGGCAAAAAACCGGGGCCTGGTTTCCATACCCATAGTTCTTCTAGTCTATTATAACCTCATCTACCAGTATGGACCGGAACGTTTTCTGGCGGAGGCAGCGGAGGCCGGGGTTAACGGGTTGATCATCCCGGACTTACCCCCTGAAGAGGCGGGCGGGCTTAGAGTTCCGGCGGAGAAAAACGGTGTTGCCCTGAATATGCTGGTGGCGCCGACCAGTTCTCCGCAGCGGATCCAAACCGCCGCCGCCCTGACCACCGGTTTTATATATCTGGTTTCCGTCCGGGGGGTGACCGGGGAAAGACCGGCGCTTCCTCCCGGCCTTCCGGAATTGGCCGGAAGAGTAAAAGAATTAACCGGCCGCCCGGTGGCGGTGGGCTTCGGCATTTCCCAACCGGCGCAGGCCCGGCAGATCTCCTCCTTTGCCGACGGGGTCATTGTCGGCAGCGCCTTGGTGAAAAAATTGGCTGCCAATGCCTGTAACTCTCCTGTGGTTGCCGGCGAAGAGGGCGGGGCTTTCTTGCGTGGTTTTCGTGAAGCCATGGTTTAGGCGTTGGCCCCGGAGAGCGGGGAAAACGGTTTACGCGGAGCTTTGCCGCTGGTAGTGACCGGGCTATTTTTTAATTGAAAAAGAAGGAAATATTACCTTTATGTCGAATTAAATATATTAATTGACAACACGATGCCAATCGGGAGTCGCAAGCAATAGGAAGCAACCGGCAGTGAAAGTGAAATGGGGGATGAAGATGACCCTCCATGAACTGGCTGCAAACCTAAGCTCCCGGCTCTGTGCAGTTACAGATGTTGAGCCGGACAGGAAAAAAGAGCGCAGGCTTGCCTTTGCCTTCGAAGGCGTTTTTGCCACCGGCTATTCACTGCTGGTTATTTTTGTCGTTTCTTTAGTGCTGGGGACAATTAGGGAAACAATGGCTGCCGTCTTATTCGCCGGCGGTTTGCGGACCTTTACCGGCGGGGTCCATGCCAGGACACCTACCCGCTGTGCCTTGATTAGCGGGGCGGTCTTTGGCTCTTTGGGGCTCGGCGTCAAATATCTTCCCTGGCCGGCAGGGCACTTATGGACTCTCCCGGTTTATCTGGCCTTGGCAACGGTAGTTCTGCTCTTTGCCCCCAGGGAGACTGCGAATAAAAAGATCCCGCCGGAACAAAGGCGAGCCTTAAAGGTTTGGACAGTTGTTCTTCTACTGTTCCTTTTCTTTTTGTTGAACTATTTTCTCCAGACAAACAACTCCTTGCTGGCAAAAGCGTTGTTGCTGGGTGTAGGATGGCAGGCGCTCACGGTTTCCCCGGTGCTTAAGGAAAGAATAGAAAAGAGAAAGGAGGGAGAATAATGAAGAAGTTCATCTGCTCCCTGTTGACCTCGGTCTTGATGGTCCTCGCAGCCGCAAACCTGGCCAGTGCGTGTCTTCTTATTATGTACCAACCTGAGCTTAAGGAATAGGAGTGCAGTATGGTATGGATAAGGTTATCCATCAATATCTGGCAGTTTCCGTTTTTTCCCTTAATTATTTAAAGTTCATGCTCACATCATTTGTTATATACTTAATAGCGGTGTGCTCGATTATAAAAGTTATAGGGGAAAAAAGAGAACTGCTCAAGGTTATACTAGCCGCCACCGTCCTTGCTCTATTGATGCCAATTTTCCGGAAATTTGTCCCGAGCCCATATAATATGATGCTTTTTTATATGCTGACATTGTTTATCATTGCATTTGTTTTTCGACTTCCTCTTAAAAAAAGCTTTGTTGGGGTTGCTTTTTCGTTATTATTAACGATGTTGAGTTCAGTAACTATCACAATGAGTCTGTTTATCTATACAAATATCGGCATAGTTGTTCGGGATAAATTTAATGTTTTCTTACTCGTGAGTCTGACCGAGGTAACCTTAAAACTGATCTATGTCCTGTTGGCTTCGAGGTACGAGAACCTCAATTTATCATTTTTATTTTCGGAAGAGAAAAATGCCAAAGCCTGAACCGAAAACAAGAAAGAAAGTATTAGCTTTTGTGAGTTGGGTAATAATTCTCCAGGGGATTATTATCCTGGGCCTTGGCCTTTTCTCTTT
>JAAYIC010000041.1 GCA_012735195.1 Bacillota bacterium | reverse complement strand
TGAGGGTGAGTTCTATCACTATGATACTCCCTGTACGATAGATAATCAGTTGAAAATGCTCCGGATCGCTAAATTTGAGAAAGTTGAAATGGTCTGGAGAAGGGAAAACACCACTATTATTCTGGCCGATAAGGCAATAAAATAATGGGCTCCCGAAATCATGCCAAGTCAATGATAAAAATCCTTAGAAAGCAAAAAAACATGAGCAATATTGATAAATGCATTGAAGGGTTTGACCGTGGGTCGTGTTGTTCCCAGGTGATATTATATTCACCATACTTCGGCCTTGATGAGAAAATCGCCCATAAACTTGGGACAGGTTTAGGGGCCGGATTTGGGAGAAAACAATATATCTGTGGAGCGGTAAGCGCCGGCGCGTTGGTTTTGTCATTGAAGTACGGAAATGAAGAGGCCAAGGATTTCAGGGTGAAAGAAGAAACATATACCAGAGTCCGGGATTTTATAAACTGGTTTGAAAAGGAGATGGGCTCTTCCTCTTGCCAGGAATTATTGGGAGTAGAGATTTTGACGGAAGAGGGAAGGAAAAAAGGTCGCGAACTAAACTTATTCAATACGATCTGTAAGGATTGCATAAGAAAAGTTGCAGAATACCTGGAAAAAGAGATTGCTCAGGGTTAATACCAGTCGGTTAACCTTTTGCAGTTGTAAATGATATATCGATGCCGTATCCGTGCGGCGGGGAGGGGAGGAGTTAATCGTGATCAACAAGGGATGGGACTGGGCCAAAGTTGAGGAGGATGTGTGGCTAAAACCGAGCGAAGAATCAATCGCTATGTTGTATAGGTGGAAAATGCAGGGGTTTAAAAAGGTCCTTGATATCGGTTGTGGAAAAGGCCGCCATTGCCTCCTCTTTGCCAAACATGGTTTTGAGGTCAGTGCCATTGATATCTCTGCAAGCGCCATTGAGGAGACCTTGCAGACTTTATCCGCAAACGGCGTTGTTTGTCATGTAGCCGTGCAGATATGCGTGACCTTCCTTTTGGCGACGGAGCGTTTGATGCGGTCTTCTCTTACTTAACCATTACTCACTCGGATACGGCCGGGGTAAGAAGGATATTTAGTGAAATGCATAGGGTATTAAAGCCTGGTGGGGAGGTATTCTTCACTCTCAATTCCAGTGAAAGCTTTTCCTATAAAAGTAAAAAATATCCCATGCTCGATAAATATACTATCATGAAAATGGAGGAAGGGCCTGAAGAGGGCGAACCGCATTTTTACGCTGATGAAGAGATTTTACATGAGCTTCTTGAACCCTTTGCTATTATCTGGTTAAACCATACACACAATCTGTACCATAATGGTAAGAAGCATGATAGTTGGAAATACTATGTTCTTGCTAAAAAGAAGAGCTAGAGACCTGCCCGGCCCGTCCATGGGCCGCAATGTTAGCGTTAAAGATAGGGTTTGTCCGATGTATCCCATTGCTTCAGGCTAAACGTCATCGGAAGATGAGGCGGATATCGCCGTAAAAAAATATATGTGTTAGAGGGCTAAAGTGCAGGGATTATATATTGTTAATTATTGCAATCCTAATTGCACACCACTGCAAAGTATAACAAGACTTCCCGAAGCTGAAGCTTTCGAGCTTGCCAAGAAGTTGTCGGAACAATATAAAGGTACAGCTTTTTATAGGTTTGCTGATTTTGTAAACTACTATCTAAGAAGGATACGTACTGAAAAATGGCTGTATGACTGGTTTATTAAATTAGGCGGCGAGCCCGAGACTAAGCATCCTTTATATTTTGTTTTGCAGGGAAGCGATTATCTACACGAATGGTTTGATAGAGGCGAAATAACCAGAATACCCTTGAGCATCATTAATGAAAAGCATATTAGTTTTACGCTCGGTGACAGTATGGCAAAAATGGATCAACCGGAAAGAAGGAATCCGTTTTTAAAAGATACGCTCTTTGAAATAATCAGTCAAGTATGGAGATATTGATACATTCCTTAACAGCATCAAAGACCAATATAGCTATGTCGAAGCGCAGCTTTGGAGCGACAGGTATTGCGTGGGGAAGGGGAACAGTTCTAAATAATAGAAGAACGCGGGAACGGGAGGAACTTATCATGAATAACAAAGGATGGGACTGGTCCAAAGCTGTTGACGGTGTGTGGTTAAGACCGAGTGAAGAATCGATTGCTATGATATATAGACCTTCCGGAGGTAAATGGGAAAATAAACAATGTAATGCAAAACCAGGACATTGCAATGGTTATGAATTATACAGGGAAAAGGGTAAAAAAGCTTAAAAAGTTACTAGAGAAGAAATGGTTCAAAGGAGATGACAGAAGAATGCCTAGTATCAGTGAGATTAAAAAGGCGCTGCAGGAACTGAAAATAGAGACCCCTTCCTGGGGATACGGCAATTCCGGTACCCGTTTTAAAGTTTTCACGATTCCCGGAGCTGCCCGTGATGTTTACGAGCGGATCGCCGATGCCGGGACAGTCCACCGTTTTACTGGAGTCTGCCCGACAGTGGCCATACACATCCCCTGGGACAAAGTTGATGATTATAAGGCGCTGCAGGATTATGCCGGTGAAAACGGGGTTGCCATCGGGGCAGTAAACCCCAACCTCTTTCAGGATGAGGATTACCGGCTGGGGAGTATTACCAACTCCGATCCTGCGATCAGGAGGAAAGCCGTGGCGGCCATCATGGAATGCGTGGAGATCGGGAAAAAAATTGCCTCCCATTCCCTTAGCCTCTGGTTTGCCGATGGCACCAACTACCCGGGGCAGGGGCATATCCGGCAGCGCAAAGAATGGCTGGAAGAGGCGTTGGCCGGGGTCTACCGGGCCATGCCTAAGGATATGCAGATGCTGATCGAATATAAGACGTTTGAGCCGGCTTTCTACCATACGGATATTCCTGACTGGGGAACGGCCTTTTTAATCGCAAGCAAACTGGGGCCCAATGCCCGGGTGCTGGTGGATACCGGTCATCACCACCCGGGTACTAATATCCAGCAGATCGTTGCTATTCTGTTGCAAGAGGGAAGGCTGGGCGGGTTTCACTTCAATGATCGGAAATACGCGGACGATGATTTAATTGCCGGCAGTATCGACCCCTATCAGTTGTTCTTAATCTTTAATGAGATCGTTGATGCCGGAGACCTTTCCGCCGGTATTGCCTACATGGTTGACCAGAGTCACGGCATTGAACCAAAGATCCCCGCCATGATCCGGACGGTGATGAATATCCAGACCGCATACGCCAAAGCCCTGCTCGTTGACAGGGAGGCATTATCGCAAGCGCAGGCCGAAGGGGATGTCATCGCCGCCAACTCCATCTTGCAGGATGCTTTTGAGACCGATGTCCGAAAGATGCTGGCGGAGATCCGGGAGGAAATGGGGGTTCCCGCCGATCCGCTTCAAGCCTATCTAAAAAGCGGCCACCAGCAAAAGATCGAAGCAGAGCGGGTCTGAGCAAATCTGCATTTACCTGGCGCATCTCATGATGTGCCTTACGCTCTTCGCTTAATAGTTTTGAACTGCTGGATTAACGGCTTTGCCGTACACGACAACCCTTGAGGAGCGAGCCAGTTGCCATCAGATTATGCAGAGGCGTGTGCCCGCCTTAAAGAAGACATTGTGGAAGTGGGCCGGCGCATTTACAACCGGGGGTTTGTTGCCGCCAACGACGGCAATATCAGCGTCCGGCTCGGAAATGATGAGATCCTGACCACCCCAACCGCAATGATCCAAATATTTCTGGGAATGTCAGTTATATGGCCCTCGAATCACTGGCTTCATTTTATAATAAAAAGGTTTTACCTAGAGAGACAACGGATACCTTTTCATATCTTGATTTTGATAAGTTTTATAATATTTACAGCCAATTATATGCTGTAAATCTGGAACCGCGAAACATGTACAAAGAAGGCGTTAAAAGATACCTGGATTTGAAGGGCCGAAAAAATAGTTGCCGCTCCGTACAGGCCGGGGGCGGCCTTAAAAACTTTTATTGTGGTATTATCGGCTTTAAGGTACTGGTAGTTGTCATATCCCGGTGTCTTTACCGCGCCTTCCAACGACAGATCTGAAATAAACGCTTTGTCGGTAAGACGGTCATAGGTCAAACCGGTAATGATTGCAAGAAG
>JAAYIC010000107.1 GCA_012735195.1 Bacillota bacterium | reverse complement strand
CCCCTCCTCCTGCCCTTATATTATATGCAGAAGACCGGGGATGTGCAAAAAGAACAAAAAATAATCCGCAAGGCAAAAACCCCCCCGCGGGCTAACCGGTTGTTACCTGCTGCCCGCAACTATAGCAGCTTCTCCGTACTCCGTGTGAGAAAAGTACTCCGTGCTTGAAGAGCACGGAATAATCTGGATCGCCAGGCGGTTGGGGACGCAGACGATGGTCTCGCCTGGGCTCTTAATCCAGCCGGTGGCAAGGCAAACCTCCCGCGGGCAGAAGGGTTTATCCCCGCGGCACAAACGGACCGCCCCTTCTTTCACCTCTAAAAAAGCGGGCCCGCCCCGGAGGGTCAAGGGAATCCTCTCCGTCTCTTGCCCGGCCAAGGTCAGGCGCAGGATCTCCCGTCCCTCCTGTACCACTTCTACCTCCAGTAAACCGCCGGAAAAACTTCCTACCCTCCAGCCCAGCAAGAGAATGACAACCAAAAAAAGGAGGATTAGCAGCCGTCTGTCGGCCCTCGTCATCACCCATCTGCGCCTCCTCTTTAAGCGGAGATTTCGGCAATGGCCTGCCACAGCATGAAAGCGCCGATGCCGATGAAGAGAAAAGCCGCGCCCAGCTTTAGGTAGAAGGGGGGAATATACCGGCTGATCAAATCACCAAAGAACACCCCGATCAAAGTGACGGCCGCCAGCGCAAGCGTAGAGCCTAAAAAAACCTCCAGCGGCGCCTGACATTTAGTTACCAGTGTAAAAACAGCCAGCTGCGTTTTGTCGCCCAATTCGGCCAGGAACAAAGTGGTAAACGCCAGCAAAATTACCTGCCATTTCATGGTTTTCTTCTTAACCCCCCGTGCGTGGTGACGCCAATCGGTTCCGGTTGATTGCCTCATCACTATGATTAATATTCAAAGGGAAAAATATTAAAATAAAAAAGGGGCAACGCCCCATAAAAACAAATTTGGGGTGAACGGAGGGATTTGAACCCTCGACCTCCAGGGCCACAACCTGGCGCTCTGACCAGCTGAGCTACGCCCACCATGCCTTTATTTATATTATCACAGGACAGGAAATACGTCAATAGGCGCCCGCCGGCTTTTAACCGTAATGAAAATACGAGGATACGGGCAAATTGATGCGCGGGCTGAATCCTCTGGTTTTTTTTGGGAACTCCAGGCAAAACTCGGTGCCAATCTCAGGTCCGGACTTGACTTTAATCTCCCCGCCCAGTTCCCGGAGGAGTTTCCGGACAATAAAAAGCCCGTAACCACGCCCGGCTTCGCCCTTTGAGGTTACCCCCGGGGCAAAAACCCGCTCCGGATCATTCTCTGGGATTACTGTAGGGGTCCAAACCTGAAAAATGAACTTCTCTTCCGTATCCCAGATATAAACATGGATTTCCCGGTCCGGGGCATCTTTGGTTTTTTGGGCGTCCACCGCCTCAATGGCATTATGCAAAAGGTTACTAAAAATCCGGTTCGTCTTTGACCAGGAATAATCGAAATCCTCCAGGGTTATCAGGGAATCAACCACCAGCTTTATATTCTCTTCCATCGCCTTGCCCTGGATGGTCGTGAAAAGAATATACAAAACAGGGGATTGAATATGCAAAAAGGCTTTGGTCTCCTGGACGGCCGCCTGTTCATCCCGGAGGTATTCCAGGATGTTTTTTGTATCCCCCAACTCCGCCCAGGCTTTAATGATACTGAGCTGGTTATGGAAATCATGCCGCTGGATCCTCAAGTTTTGGATGGTCTCTTCACTTTGCTTCTGTTGCATACGGTTAATCCTGAACTCGATCTCTTCTTTCTCCAAAAAATCCTTGAGTACGAAGATTGAAATGACCCCGGCGAAGATCAGCACTGAAGTAAGAGTCTGGAAATATATGTATGTAACAAGTATTACCGGCGCAGTACCGTCTTGCAAGCATCCTTCATTTTGAAGATATAAAAAAGAGAAAAGGCCAAGGCCCAGGATAATAATCCCCTGGAGAATTATTACCCAACTCACAAAAGCTAATACTTTCTTTCTTGTTTTCGGTTCAGGCTTTGGCATTTTTCTCTTCCGAAAATAAAAAT
>JAAYIC010000034.1 GCA_012735195.1 Bacillota bacterium | reverse complement strand
CCGGCGATCAACGCGGCGGTGAGGAAGCTGTCCAGGATGGGGGAGGCCGGTATCCCCAGCCCGCCGGCGAAAAACCGGAACCCGGGATTGGCGATGGCGAGGCCAAATCCGATCCCGAACATGATGAGGAGGAGAACCAGGGTGCGGCGGGACGGGTAAAGGCCGGTCACCGCCACTTCCTCTGCCGGTCCGCGCGCGTGCGCCCGGGAGGAACTCATGTCTCCTGTGTGTGGGGGGGACACAGAACCGGCCCCTGTCTTGCCGTTTCCTGTCTTGCCGCCTTCCCCTGTCTTAAGGGCGAATCTTGCCTCCAGGATGGGGAAGAACGGGATGAGCAGGTTCTCAATGATCCGCTCAAAAATGAAGGTGATGACGGTGATAAAGACCAGGTAAGAGAGGAGTTTGTCCAGGTTATACACGGGATGACACCTCCTGAAAATCTGTATAGAAAGACGTTTTTATGGGAATTTATATTTATATGAGTAATATTTTCCAGAGATGAAGGTTTTCCTTCCTAAAAACCTGTGTAGTTTTTTGCCGCAAATCTTACGCAGCTTTTTTCTGCAGATACCGCCCGGACTTAAGCCCCTTTTCACTCTTGCGCATATACTGGCTGGTGAAAGGGGGTCTTTTTATGAAACGAGGTCTTCTCTTGAATCTGGGTCTTTTTCCGAGACGGGGGCTCTTTATGAACCGGGGCCTTCTTATGAGCCGGAAAAAGGTTTTTCTCCTTTCTTGTGTGGTGCTTCTCACCGTTTTTTTTGCTCCCGCGGCGCCGGCACGGAAGATCAAATTGCGGGTGGGGTATTTCCCCAATATCACCCATGCGCAGGCCCTGATGGGGATGGCCGGCGGGTATTTTGCCCGGGAATTGGGACCGGGAGTGGAGGTCCAGCCTTTCCTTTTTAATGCCGGCCCGTCATGCATGGAGGCGCTGCTCGCCGGGAGGCTGGATCTAACATATGTGGGGCCCAATCCGGCCCTCAACACCTACCTGCGGAGTAACGGGCGGGCTTTGCGGGTTTTGGCCGGGGGTTGCGCCGGCGGTTCCGCCTTGGTCCTGCGAAAAGGGGAGGAGATCTCTTCCCTCCGGGAATTGTCAGGTAAGAGACTGGCCACCCCGCAACTGGGGAATACCCAGGATATAGCCCTCCGCTACTTCCTGAGGGAACACGGGCTGAAAACCCGGGAAGAAGGCGGTGAGATCCAAATTCACCCGGTGGGCAACAGCAATATCATCCTGCTTTTCCGCCGCGGGGAGATCGACGGGGCCTGGACAGTTGAACCCTGGGTTTCCCGGTTGGTGGTTCAAGAAGGCGGTTATATCTTCCTGGCTGAAGAAGAGCTTTGGCCGGACGGGCTTTACCCCACTACTTATCTGGTGGGGGCGGTTACTTTTCTAAAGAAATACCCGGAACTGGCGGCCAAGTGGGTAGGGGTGCACCTCCGGCTGACAAGGGAATTGACGGCCGAACCGGAACGTTACATCCCAGAAATAAATAAAGAGCTGGCAAAGGTAGTGGGACAGCCGCTGCCGCCCGAGGTCCTGGAACCCGCTATCGGCCGTCTCCGCTTCACCTGTTTACCGATGACTGAGCCATTTCTGGCGATTGCGGAAAAAGCCCATGCCGTAGGTTTTCTCCCACAAATACCACCGGATTTAAGCAGCATTTTTGACCTTTCCTTCTTGGAAGCGGCAGCCGGCGGCGACTATTCCAAAATCCCGTAAATGCCGGGATAGGGTTGGACAATGCACCTCCTCCTGCCCAGGGTAGTATATTGAATACAGAGAACTTGGCCAAGAGATACTGCCAGTAATGGAATGCAGGAGGGAGAAAAATGAACGAAGCCCGTGCGTTGCCGTGTTTGGAACCTTTGCCTGACCTTGACCGGGAAGAAGAACCAACCGGCGCACCATTTTTTTTGCCGGGGGAGTCCCCCCGTGTCCATAACCGGCCCAAATCCCGGCCGAAACTGGAAATCCGGAATGTCGTGAAGACTTTTGCCAGTACCAAAGGCCTGATCCGGGCCTTGAGTAATATCAACCTTACGGTCCACGAGGGAGAATTTGCTTGTGTTTTGGGCCCTTCGGGTTGCGGGAAATCAACGCTCTTACATTTAATCGCCGGCCTGGAACTCCCTGATCACGGTGAAATCCGGCTCTATTCCTCCCGGACAAAAAAGGGTAATAATGCGGAAAAACTCATCATCTTTCAGGAGGCGGCCCTTTTTCCCTGGTTGACCGTGTTGGAAAATGTCCTTTTCGGCCTGCGCCTGCAGAGACTCGGGGCAAAAGAGAGTAAAGAAAGGGCCATGCACTTTTTGGCCCTGGTGAAGTTGGAGAACTTCGCCAACTGTTTTATCCATGAATTATCTGGAGGGATGAAGCAACGGGTCGCCCTGGCCAGAGCCCTGGTGCTGGACCCGGAGCTTCTTTTGATGGATGAACCCTTTGCTGCTTTGGACTTCCAGACAAGAGAAAAACTCCAGAGTGAACTGGAAGAGCTCTGGAAACGGACCAAAAAAACGATTATCTTCGTCACCCACAATGTGGAAGAAGCGATTACCCTGGGCGACCGGGTGATCCTTTTTTCAGGTCAGCCCGGCACAGTAAAGCAGGAATACACGCTGCCGCCGGGCCGGCCGCGGCAGAAAGAAAGCCCCTTCTTTGCCGAACTTGCGGTAGAGATTAAACGGGATTTTCAAAACCCCGGCAGAGAACTGGTGGAACAGGTAACCGGCTAAGGGGGTAGGATTACATGCGTTTTTTCTGGGGGAAGACCGCCTTTTATCTTCTTTTGCTCCTGGGATGGTTCCTTTTGGCCCATAGCGGGTGGTGGCCCGAATATATGCTGCCCGCTCCGGAGAAGGTCTTCCAGACTCTCGGCGAGGGCCTGTGCTCCGGGAGGTACCTTTTGGCGGTCCTGATCAGTATCCGGCGGCTCCTCCTCGGTTACCTGTTTTCTTTGGCGATCGGGATCCCCCTGGGGATGCTGACCGGCAAATGCCGGTGGCTGGATGAGACCGTCGGCTCCTTATTGCTGGGCCTGCAAACCCTGCCCAGTATCTGTTGGCTGCCTTTATCCCTTCTCTGGTTCGGCCTGAATGAACAGGCGATTCTTTTTGTCGTGGTGATGGGCGCCGTCCTCTCGATCACCGTAGCCACCAACAGCGGGGTAAAAAATGTTGCCCCCCTGTATATCAGAGCGGGAAAAAATATGGGCGCCAAAGGGGTGGTCCTCTTTTTACGGATCATTTTACCGGCGGCCTTGCCTTCCATTGTTATCGGGTTAAAACAGGGGTGGTCTTTTGCCTGGCGTTCATTGATGGCCGGAGAACTCCTCTTTATTAACCTCGGATTGGGATATCTTTTAATGATGGGACGGGAATTAAACGATATGGCGCAGGTGATCGCCGTGATGTTCGTCGTGGTCATGCTCGGGCTTTTCTTCGACCGCCTTCTCTTTTCCCGGCTGGAAAAAGCTGTCCGCCGGCGGTGGGGGTTTGACCACTCATAAAGATACCGGGGCTATTTTTGGAGAAGAAAAAGGAGTTTACCGTTTGAAAAACGAATACAAAGGAATATAAAAACTAATACAAAATAGACAGAAAGCAAAAGGCCAAACACAAAATAAATGCTTCTGTTGGATTACAATGATTCTATTGGATTAAAGGCGGGAAAGCTAGTGGAGTATCTCAGTTTATACCGGAAGTGGCGCCCCAGGAGTTTCAGCGAGGGATTTATCGGCCAGGAACACGTGGTCCGCACCTTGAAAAATGCTTTGGTCCTTGGCAAGATCGCCCACGCCTACTTATTCAGCGGCCCGCGGGGAACAGGGAAGACCACGGCCGCGAAGATCCTCGCCAAAGCGGTAAACTGCCGGGCCCGGGGGGATAACCCCGACCCCTGTAATACCTGCCCGAGTTGCCTCCGGATTAACGACGGGGTTTCCATGGATGTCCTGGAGATTGACGGCGCTTCCAATCGGGGAATCGACGAAATCCGCGTCCTCAGGGAGCGGGTGAAGTTTGCCCCGGTGGAAGGGGATTACAAGGTATACATTATTGATGAGGCGCATATGCTGACGGCGGAGGCCTTTAACGCCCTCTTGAAGACTTTGGAGGAGCCGCCGCCGCATGTTATCTTTATCTTCGCCACCACGGAGAGTCATAAATTCCCGGCGACCATCCTCTCCCGCTGTCAGCGGTTTGATTTCAAACGGTTGACCAGTGAAGAGATCTACCGCCATCTTGCCTTCATTGCCGGGCAGGAAAAACTGCAGGTGGAGGAAGGGGCGCTGCGCCTAATCGCCGGTCAGGCGGGAGGCGGAATGCGGGACGCCATCGGTCTCTTGGAACAGGCCGCCGCCCACGCCCAAGAGGGCCTTTCCGCTGCCGATGTCCGCGCGGTCTTGGGCCTGGTTGAGATTGAGACCCTTTTTTCCTTGGGGAAGGCGGTGGCCGGCCGTGATCTGGAAGCCGCCTTCCGCCTGGTCCAACAGGTGGAAGAGGCGGGTAAAGACCCGGCCCTCTTTGCCCGGCAGGCGGCGGAGTTCTTCCGGGACCTGCTGGTTTTAAAACTCCCCGGAGAGCAGGCGCCGGTGCGGCTGGAACCGGAAGCAACAGGGCGTGCCCGGGAGCTTGCCGGAGAGATTGATGCCCTGCTCCTAAAGAAGGGGGTAGAGTATTTTCTCGAAGCCGGGGTGGGGATCCGCCGGGGGACAGAGGGGGCGCTCTCCCTGGAAATGGCTTTGGTCCGCCTGATCCTGGAGGAGGAAGAACCGGGGGTGGAAGCCTTTGGCAAACGCCTCGCGGCTTTGGAAGAACGGCTGGACCGGG
>JAAYIC010000028.1 GCA_012735195.1 Bacillota bacterium | reverse complement strand
CCAGGTATCGAGGTTGGAAAAAGCCGCCCTTAAGCATATGCGGAGGTATATTGCGGGGAACCGGAAGAAGGAGTGAGGAAGTTGCGGGTGCGGATTGGTTTTGCCGTTCTCTTGACGGTTTTCGCCGGGCTGTTTCTGGCGGGTAACAATTGGTTCAGGGGGACAAAGGACCAAGCGGTCTTCGCCTTTGCCACCGGGAACCTGCTCCGCCTGCATGTGGTGGCAAACAGCAACGGCCCGGTGGATCAGAAACTGAAATTGATGGTCAGGGATAGGATTCTTCGGGAAACCGGGGAAATAGCGGGCGTCCGCAGCCGCCGGGAGGCCCTGGCATTTCTGGCGGCTAACCGGGAATCCCTGGCCAAAGCCGCGGAAGAGGAGTTGCGGAAGCACGGTTGCACTGCTCCGGTGCGGCTGGAGATCGGCAGATACCGTTTTCCGGAGAGAAGTTATCCCTTTGGGGTCCTGCCCGGAGGCTTCTACCACGCCCTCCGTGTGGTGCTCGGGGAAGGGAAAGGGGAAAATTGGTGGTGTGTCCTGTTCCCGCCGGTTTGTCATTTAACCTATGGTGAACAGCAGGAAAGGCCGGAGCCGTCGGCGAAGATCCACCTCCGGTGGCGGGCGTGGGAGGAATTCCTCCGCCTGTACGGGCAGAGAAAAAAAGCGGAGTTTACCGCCGGGGACTGGGGTAAATGGTCCGGGCCCGGACTCTGGGCTTTAGCCGCCAATCGAGAACTTGTGAAAACAAGTTGCCACCGGTAAAAAACCGGTGGTTTTTTCTATGGCCGGGAGGCTTGGCAAAACTTGTTGACACTTGGTTACAGTTGAGATAGACTGATACATAAGCAGTAAGCGTTGAAGGAGGGAATGGGATGCAAAAAGAGCGGATTCTGATTATTGAGGATGAACCCAATATCTTGGAACTCGTGGCCTATAACTTGGAGAAGGAAGGCTGGATTGTTTCCAAGGCAATGACCGGTGAGGAGGGTTGGCGGAAGGTCCAGGAGGAACACCCCGACCTGGTGTTGCTGGACCTGATGCTCCCCGGGGTCGACGGGATGGAGATCTGCCGGAATATCCGGCAAAACCCGGTGACCCGTGATATCCCCATCATTATCCTTACTGCCAAGGCGGAAGAGGCCGACCGGGTCCTGGGTCTGGAATCCGGGGCCGACGACTATGTGACCAAGCCCTTTTCCCCGCGGGAGTTGATCGCTAGGATCCGGGCGATTCTCCGGCGCGTGGACAAGAACTTCAGCAAGGCGGAGGAGAGGGAGACGCTGGTCCTCGGCCCAATCAAAATGGATCTCCGCCGGCATAAGGTGTTTGTCAAGGAAGAAGAGATCAGTCTGACACCAAAAGAATTTGACCTGCTCCACCTCTTGCTTTCCCATCCGGGACGGGCTTTTTCCCGTGAATACCTCCTGGAAAACCTCTGGGGGTACGAGTTTTTCGGTGATACCAGGACTGTAGATGTGCATGTCCGCCGTCTGCGCCAGAAAATAGAGGAAGACCCGGCCGAGCCCTATTGGCTGGAGACGGTCCGGGGTGTGGGTTACAGAATGCGGGAGGCCTAATCCAATATGCATCGTATCCGTCTGCAATTCGTAACCGGGCTGGTCCTTTTTATCCTGCCGGTTTTTTTCTCCAAATACATCTGGAGCAGCCCCGGTTTTTCTCTCATGGCCGCCGGCTGGTTCTTTTTCAGCGGCTATCTGCTATACTCTTATTTCATTGCTCCTTTGGAGAGATTTTCCGTATTAATGCCCGAGGTTAAAGAGGCGCCGCATTTTATGGAGTTTATCCGGGAGACCGGCACCCGTCTGGAGGAACTGAGGAACACCGCCCGGCGGGCCATTAAAGAAAAGGAGGAGATGGCTTCCATCCTCTTTAGCATGGTGGAGGGGGTGGTTACCACCGATTCCGGCGGACGGATCTCCTTTATGAACCCGGCTGCGGAGAGACTCTTTAATCTGGAGCACGGTTCCGCCCTGGGGAAGTTCCCCCGCGAGGTCTGGCGGGAGTTTGAGCTGGTCGAACTCTTCCATCAGGTTTTTGTGACCGGTAAACCGCAAAGCAAAGAGTTGAACCTTGATCCCCCGTTACGGAAGTACCTGAGTCTGGAGTTGGTCCCGATCCGGGCGGCAGAATACGAAGAGACGCGGGGGGTCTTGGCTGTGGTCCGGGACCTCACCCGCCTGCGGCATTTGGAGAATATGCGCACGGAGTTTGTGGCCAATGTCTCCCACGAACTGCGGACCCCGTTGACCTCGGTCAAAGGTTTTATCGAGACCCTGTTGGACGGAGGCCTGGAGAATATGGAGGCCACCAAGAGGTTTCTGACCATCATTTATCAGGAGACCGACCGCCTGAACCGGTTGATCAATGACCTTTTGGACCTTTCCCGTCTGGAATCCGGGGAGACCGAACTGAAGCGGGCACGGGTTTTCCTCGCCCCGTTGGTGGAAGAGGTGCGCCAGACCCTCCAGAACCGTCTAACCGAAAAGAACCTCAGCTTCTCTGTGGAACTGGGACCGACGGCGGTCTGGGCTGATGAGGATAGGATCCGGGAGGTTCTGGTCAACCTCTTGGACAATGCGGTGAAATATACCCCGGACGGGGGTTCCATCAAGGTAAGCGAGGTGGACCATGGTGATATGCAGGAGTTCATCATCTGCGATACCGGGTTTGGAATCCCCCGGGAGAGCATCCCCCGCCTTTTCGAGCGTTTTTATCGGGTGGACAAGGCCCGTTCCCGGGAGATGGGCGGTACGGGCTTGGGGCTCTCCATTGTCAAGCATATTATCGACCGGCATGAGGGAAAGGTCTGGGTCCAAAGTGAACTGGGGAAGGGAAGCTGTTTCCATTTTATGCTCCCCAAGTTCCAGCAGGAATAAGGAAGATCCGAGGTGCAGATAAGGTTAGCCAAATATCTGGCCCAAAGCGGCGTGGCTTCCCGGCGGAAGGCGGAGGAGTTGATCGGCGCCGGGCTGGTGCAGGTGAACGGGAAGACCGTGCGGGAACCCGGCCGGAAGGTGGACCCGGATTGTGACCGGGTGACAGTGGCCGGACGGGAGGTGGCCCCCGCGCAAGAACTCATCTATTTGGTTCTGCATAAACCCGCCGGGTACGTAACCACGGTCCGGGATCCCTGGGGACGCCCGACCGTCATGGATCTGGTACCGGAGAAGTATGCGCGTTTCCGTCTTTTTCCCGCCGGCCGCCTGGATCAGGAGACCACCGGCCTGCTGCTCCTCACCAATGACGGGGAGACGGCGCTGGCCTTAACCCACCCCCGGTATCAGGTGGCCAAGGTCTATGAGGCGCTGGTGAAGGGGGTTCCCCGGGCCGGAACCTTACGCCACTTGCGGCGGGGGATCCGGCTGGAGGACGGGCCCACTTTACCCGCGAAGGTTGACATATTGCGGATTGAAGAGGGGAATGCTACTTTAAAGATCACGGTCTATGAGGGAAGAAAGCGGTTGATCCGGCGGATGTGCCGGGCGGCCGGCCACCCGGTTTTAGCTTTAAAACGGGTGGCCATGGGCCCGCTGGCGCTCGGGGATTTACCCGCCGGGAAGACGCGGGTACTGCGGGCGGCCGAGGTGAAAAGGCTGCTTGGCATCGGAGATTTAGCAGGACGGGCAAAAAGAGAAGGCGTGGCAAGACCCGAAAAAGAAGGAAGTTGACAAGATGGCGGTACGTGTTTTGACCGGCTACTTTTCCAAAGAATTGGGGATCGATCTGGGGACCGCCAATTGCCTGGTCTACGAGAGAAACAAGGGTTTGATCATCCAGGAACCCTCGGTCGTGGCGGTGAAGAAAAACACCAATCAAGTGCTGGCCGTCGGGGAGGAAGCCCGGCGGATGATCGGGCGCACGCCCGGGGATATTGTGGCGATCCGCCCGCTTAGGGAAGGGGTCATTGCCAACTTTGACCTGACCAGGGAGTTGTTACGTTATTTGGTCCGCCGCGCCTGCCGCGGCCGGGTTTTTGTTAAGCCGCGGGTGGTGACGAGCATTCCCACAGGCACCACCGAGGTGGAGCGGCGGGCGGTAATTGACGCCGCGGTCAGCGCCGGAGTGCGGGAATGCTATTTGATTGAGGAGCCGGTGGCCGCGGCGATCGGCGCCGGCCTACCTGTGCATGAACCCGTGGGGAATATGGTGATTAATGTGGGCGGCGGCACCACCGACGTGGCGGTGATCTCCTTGGGCGGAGTGGTCTCAGGCCTTTCCATCCGGGTTGGCGGCGATGCGATGGATGATGCCATCGGGCGGTTTATCCGGAAAAATTACAACCTGATCATCGGGGAAAGGACGGCCGAGGAGATCAAGATCAACTTTGGGTCGGCTTTTGCCCTCCCGGACGAGACCACCGGCGAGGTCCGGGGCAGGGACCAGATCACCGGCCTGCCGCGGACGGTAACGATCAGCACGGAAGAGACCCGCGAGGCCTTGAAGGAACCGGTCTCCAGCATGATCAATGCCATACGGCAGGTGGTGGAGCAGACCCCTCCGGAATTGGTGGCGGATATTATGAATAAGGATGTGGTTATGACCGGCGGCGGGGCTTTATTAAAAGGCCTTGACCAGTTGGTCGCAAGGGAGTTGGGGATGAAGGTCAAACTGGCCGATGACCCCATGAGCTGTGTGGTGATCGGCGCGGGTAAAACCTTGGAACACCTGCCGCTCCTCCGGAGGGTGCTGGTGGGCCCGAAAAAATAGCCGGGCGTGACCGGCCGCGGTTTGTCAAAGGTTGCATTGGCAGCCGGCGGTGGTTTCAGCACGGCGGCAAAAGAAACGTTTCGGCCGGCGCGGGCAGATGAAGAACCCTGTAACCAAGGGTTTTTTTTTGCCTTTACGAAAGAGGAATTTACAGCGGAAAAGGGAAGTAAAGAAGAAAAAGGCGGTTGCGCTGAGACTGTGCAGCGGGGAGCGCTTCTCTTACGGGGCGTGCGCCGGCAGGGACAGGAAGGAAGGCGGGATTTTGATGAGGGTTCGCTGCGGCCAAACCGCACTGGGGTTAGCCTCGGTTTTCCTTGGGATGTTGCTGGTTTTTCAGTTCCGGGCCGGGACCGGTATCCGTCAGGAACCCCTCTCCCGGGACTTTGATGAACTTGCTTCCCATATTGAGCGTTTGGAGACAGAGACACGCACCCGCGGGCAAAGGCTGGAGGCGGAGATCGGAGCGCTCCGGCGGCGGCCGGGGGCGGTGGCTGCCGGTGATGATTATGATGCGGAACTAAGGCTACTGCGGCTGGCCTCCGGGCTCTATCCCCTCTCCGGTCCGGGACTGGAGATCGTCCTGGAGGATTCCGGCCGGGAAGGGCGGATGGGCTTTATCGACCCCAATTTGCTGCTGGTCCATTCTGACCACCTGCTCTTTCTCGTGAACGAGCTATGGGTAGCCGGGGCGGAGGCCATTGCCGTCAACGGGGAACGGGTGGTGGCGCAGACGGGGTTTACCTGCGCCGGTTCGCTGATTCTGGCCGGGACAAAAAGGCTGGCCCCGCCTTACATCATCCATGCCCTGGGTGATCCGGCGACTTTACGGGCGGCTTTGACCATGCCCGGCGGGTACATTGAGACGCAGATTCAGCCCTATGAATTGGGGATAACTATTACGGAAAAAAGCGACCTTTTTATCCCGGCTTACCGGGGAAATTTCGCCTTTGAATATGCCCGGCTGGAGGGAGAAGACGCGCGCGTGCGCGTGCGCGCGGAGGAGTTTACGGAAGACGGGAGGGCGGGCGATTGATGATCTGGCTTCTCTCCCTTTTTGGACTGGCTATCGGTGTTCTCCTCGGGCTGATCATCCCCTGGCAGATCCCTTTGGTGTACGGGAAATATTCGGCTCTTCTGATTCTGGCGGTCGCCGATACGGTCCTCAGCGGGTTACAAGGTCTAAAACAGGAGGTTTTTTCCCTCTCCCGCTTTGTGGGTGGTTTCTTCGCCCTTGCCGGATTGGGGCTTTTTTTGGTCTGGTTCGGCGGGCGGCTGGGGGTCGATTTTTTCCCCGGGGTGGCGGTCGTTTTTTGCCTGCGGCTCTTCGGGAGACTCCCCTTCCGTTAACCCCCTTACGCCTGTATCTCTTATTGGTTGCTTTTTACAAGCGATCAGGGTTCTAATTACCGGACTGGCTTTTTACGCCTGTATACCTTTTTAACTACTTGTCTATTGTGTGAACACTGTTAACATGTTCATGTTGGTATGTTACCATATTAACATCGTTACCCTGTTACCGGGGATAGATGATGATGGATACACGCGGAGAAGGCCGGGGTCCCGTGGTAGAGGGCGCCCGGTTGCTTTTCCTGCTTTCCGTGGGGAGATGTTCGGTGAAGGAGAGCAAGGAGGGGATTGGCATGTATGACTTGTTGGTGATTGGCGGCGGGCCGGCAGGCCTGTCGGCGGCCCTCAACGCCCGACGGCGGAACAAAAGGGTTTTGGTAACGGCCAAGGAGGCAATCAGCAGTAAACTGAGGCCGGCCGGGCGGATCGAAAACTACCCGGGGTTACCCGGGGTGAGCGGTCCGGAACTGGCGGAGAGGTTCCGGGAACACGCGGTGGCGGCAGGGGTGGAGATCCGCAAGGAGGAGGTTCTTAACCTCCAGCCGGAAAAGGACGGCTTTTTTGTTATGGGTAAAAACGAGAGCTACGAAGCGGCAGCCGTCATCCTGGCCACCGGCGCCCCCCAGAAGGCTTCACTCCCGGGAGAGGCTGAACTCGCCGGGCGCGGGGTCAGTTACTGTGCCACTTGTGACGGGATGTTCTTTCGTGACCAGGAAGTGATGGTCATTTCGCAGCTGCCCGCAGGGGAAGAGGAGGCTGCTTTTTTGGCCGGTATTTGCCGGAAAGTCTATTACCTGCCGGAATATATGGGAGAGTACCGCCTGCCGCCCGGGGTGGAACTGGTGAGTGGCAAAGCCCTGCGTTTGGAGGGTGAAGAGAAACTGGAACGGGTGGTGACTTCCGCCGGCGAATACCGGGTGGCCGGGGTCTTTATCGAGCGGGCCGGTTTACCCCCGGAACAGCTTTGTCCGGGGCTGGTTACGGTGGATGAGGCGATTCAGGTTGACCGCCGGATGGCCACAAATATCCCCGGGCTCTTTGCAGCCGGCGATTGTACGGGGCGGCCGTGGCAGATCGCCAAGGCCGTGGGAGAAGGCCAGGTGGCTGCGCTCTCCGCAGTTCAGTATTTGGCGGAGCGGGAACGTGCGAATAAAGCCGGGTAATCAGGAAAGGCAGGAGTACGCCCGGATACGGCGTGCCTGATGGATACGCGCGCCCGTATCCATTTTCATGGGGCGGGTGTTTAAGTTCGTATATTTGGGATCCGTCTCTCTGAAGACGCGACGGCGGACCGGCGGGCACAGGGAAAGGGGGTAAAGCCGGATAATGGAAAGAGAAGACCGCCGCCGGGAGCGGCTGGATACGGCGGTCACCCGGCGGGGACTGGCGCCGAGCCGGGAAAAGGCCCGGGCGCTGATTATGGCCGGAGAGGTGATGGTGGACGGGAAGGTCCTCGACAAGCCGGGGGTCAAGATCAGCAAAAACAGTACGGTCATTGTGAAGGAAGGCCTTCGTTACGCCAGCCGGGGCGGTTATAAACTCGAACACGCCCTGGCCGTTTTTCCAGTGACGGTAAAAGACCGGATCTGTCTTGATGCGGGGGCTTCCACCGGCGGCTTTACCGACTGCCTGCTCCAACACGGCGCCGGCCGGGTGATTGCCGTAGATGTCGGCTATGGCCAACTGGCCTGGAAGTTACGGCAAGACCCCCGGGTGGTTGTGATGGAAAAGACCAACATCCGTTACCTGGGCCCGGAGGAGCTTCCCTTTATGCCCAGTCTGCTCACGGCGGATTTGTCTTTTATCTCCCTGACTAAAGTCTTTCCGGCCTTTATCCGCTTGCTGACGGCGGACGGAGAAGTTATTGCCCTGGTGAAACCACAGTTTGAAGCGGGCCGGGAAAAGGTGGGCAAAAAGGGAGTGGTGAGAGCGGCGGAAACCCATAAACAGGTGCTGGTCAATGTTTTGGCAGCAGCGGAAGCCGCCGGGTTGCTGCTGGGCGGGGTTACCCCCTCCCCGTTACGCGGGCCGGAAGGGAATATCGAATTTCTGGCTTATTGGAAGAAAGAAGGCGATCCGGCGCCGTATCCGGATCTGGATGCGGTTGTAGCTGCGGCTTGGCATAGGAATGGGATTTAATTAAAATCTTACTAGTTAATGCTAATATCATACACTATTGACAATCATTGTCTTTTATGGTTTAATATAAGTAAGGAGTGAGGCATTTTGCCCCTTTGGGAGGCAAAATGCCTCACATATATTTTTCTATGGTTTTACCATTATATGGACAGAAGGAGAGGTGAAAATGGGGAGAGATGTTAGTGTTGCGAAGGAACAAATCACCAAATTGAAGGAACACCTGGCAAAGATGAAAGAAGACCGGGACCGGATAGTCGAAGAATATTTCCCGGAGGATTCTGAAGATCGCGATGAATTTGAGGACTTTTTAACTAAATACCTGCGTGGGATAGAAAAGGCGCTGAAAACCCTTGCCCCCGGGGCAGCCGGGACGGGGTTCCCTTTGGTAGTAATCGGCAGTGAGGTGGATGTGGAGGATCTGGCCGACGGAGATCTTTTTAAATTCCGGATCGTCCTGCCGTTTCAGGGGCACAACCGGATTGAGGACGTTACCTGCCTGTCGCCGGCCGGCAGGGCACTGATTTTGAAAAAGCCGGGGGAGGAGGTTACGGTGGCCGCACCGGCCGGTACTTTCCGCTACCGGATAAAAGAGATTTCTTTTTCTGCTTGACTACCCGGCGCGCGGCCTAGGAAGAGGATGGTGCGCGCGCTAATCTGGATCCATACGGCGGAGACAATAAACGCCCAGGCGCAGGGAGGTTTCCGCACATGCACACGCACGCGTGCGCTCCGCGACCGGGTGTTTTTTTCTGTAAAAATTAATAATCCATTTGACAGACAGGACGAAAGAAATTAAACTAGATTAGGGAGAAAAGGTTAACCAAGGAGTGAAGAAAATGGATTCTGGCCCTAGTTGGCAACGACAAGAAAAAAACAGACACAGGGTTATACTCGCAAACGCTATACGGGTGAGGCCGGAATCTTGCTCCGGGAGGTTTTTTCTCCCTGGGGTTTTTCTCCCTGAGAAATGATTCTCCAGAATTCCTGCCCCTGCCGGGGCATTTTTCCTGCCTGACCCGGGAAAGGAGAGAAGGAAATGGTTCAGCCCGCTGTTTGGTCTCTTTTTCGGGAAGGCAGGATTCAGCAACTGCTGGAACTTGTGAAAGAACTGCATCCTGCGGATCTGGTTGAAACATTGCATGAATTTTCCCAGGAGGAGCAGGAGAAGTTTTTCCTCCTTATCCCCCATGAACAGTCCGCCATCATCCTGCAAGAAATGGAAGTGCCGGAGGCCGCCGCTGTTTTGGCGAAGTTACCGGTGGCGACAGCAGCGGAAATCTTGAAAGAGATGTACTCCGACGAGGCCGTGGATATCCTGGCGGAACTCCCCAAGGAAAAAGCAGCCAAACTCCTGATGCTAATGAAAGAAGCCGGAGAGGAATTGAAAGAACTCCTGGCTTACGAGGAGGATACCTCCGGCGGGTTGATGGCCACCGAGTTTGTGGCCGTGCCGGAGAATCTGACCGTAGGGGGAACCCTTGCCTACCTGCGTAAAGTGGCGCCTTCAGCCGAGAACGCCTACTACATCTATGTAGTAAAACGCGACAAGAGGCTGGTGGGTGTGATCAGCCTCCGGGAGCTGGTGGTTGCGCCGCTGGAGACCCGGGTGCGGCAGATCATGCATAAGAAAGTGGTCAAGGTGCCGGAGGATTTGGACCAGGAAGAAGTGGTCCGGCTCTTTGAAAAGTACAGCCTGTTGGTCTTGCCGGTGGTGGATAAGAAAGACCGGTTGGTCGGGGTTATTACTGTTGACGATGTCATGGCCATCGCCAAGGAAGAGACAACAGAGGATATCCATAAGGCCGGTTCCATTACACCGCTAAGAATGAGCTATAAAAACGCCGGAGTCTTGACCCTCTACTCGAAAAGGGTCGGCTGGCTTCTGGTGTTGATCCTGGTCAATCTCATCTCTTCCGGGGTAATCGCCGCTTTTGAAGAAACCCTCAGCGTCGCACTGTCACTGGCCTTTTTCATCCCGCTTTTAATCGATACCGGTGGAAACACCGGCTGCCAGTCGGCAACATTAATGGTGAGGGCGTTGGTAACCGGGGACGTCAAACTTTCCAGCTGGTTCCAGACTTTCGGCAAGGAACTGCTGGTGGGGATGCTCTTAGGGATCACCTTGGGGCTGGCCGGCTGGCTTCTGGGTGTCTTCCGGGGAGGAGCGATCATCGGGGTGATCGTTAGCCTGACGATGCTGGCAATCGTGGTCATCGCCAATTTGGTGGGGGTGATTTTACCCTTCATCCTGACCAGGTTGCGTCTGGATCCGGCGGTGGCCAGCAGCCCTTTGATCACCACCATTATGGATGCCATCGGGCTGCTGACCTATTTCACAATTGCCCGGATGTTTTTGGCGCCGTAGGAATGGCGCCCGTATTTACAGGTCGATCCGGTAGATGCGGAAGATCCGGTAGAGTTCCCCGCCAGCCCGTTCGGCTTCACGGCGCATCCTGATATTGAACTCGTGGATCGTGGAGCCGTCGCCGTAGGTATAACCCTTCTTGAGGCCTGCCCGGAAGGCATACAGGTACATGGCGGCGGAGACCCCTTTGTTCCTGTAGTCGGGGTCGACCATCAACGCGAACATCCGTCCACCGGTGATCTTCCGTTTGTACCAGAGGAACTTCAGGAAACCGATGGGCAGGAGCCGGCCGTTCAGTTTTTTCAGGACCTGGTTGTAGTCGGGAAGAGCCAGGGCCAGACCGACCGGTTCCCCCTCGGCGTTTTCGGCGATGAGGGCCAGGTCCGGGTCGGCGACCGGGAGGAGCTTGTTGGCCTCATCCTCCAGCTCTTCAACGCTGGGAGGGACCATATCCGGCCATTCCTCCGGCATCGCGCGGGCTACCAGCTTTTGCAGGCCGACCAGTTCCTCCCGGATTTTTTTGATATTCATCGGGCGCACCGTATATTTGTAACGTTTCATCAGCAGTTCGACGCTGCGCTCAAAGCGGGCGGTCACCGGTTTGCGCAGGTCGTAGTAGAAAGCCAGGCGGTCGAAGTGTTTTTCCCACCCGTACCTGTCAAAGAACTCCGCGTAATACGGCGGGTTATAGGAGTTGAGCAGGACCGGAGGACTGTCAAAGCCTTTAATCAGGAGGCCCCGGTAATCGTCGCCGTTCGACGGAGACTGAGGCCCGGTGACAGTGGTTATCCCCCGTTCCCGCAACCAGGATAATGCCGCATCAAAGAGGGCCTTTGCCACCTCGTAGTCGTTGATTGATTCAAAGAGGGTGATATAGCCCTCACTCTTATTTTTTTCCCGATTGAGTTTTTCATCGATCCCCGAGCCGATCCTCCCGACCGGTTTCCCGTTCTTCCAGGCAAGGAAATACCGGTACGGGCCCAGCTTCATCAGGGGGTTCTTTGCGGGATTCACCGTATCCCACATATCGGATTTTAGTGGCGGGACCCAGTTGGGGTCATCTTTATACAATTTCCAGGGGAGATTAATAAAGGCTTTCCAGTCACGGCGGGTACAAACCCGGGTCACCTTAATCGTCGGCTCGTACCGCGCACGTGCGCTTCGTTTTTTCGCAAGGCTGAGGGCCAAAGCCATCGCCTCCTTTATGTAAAAGGTTTTATGATAAAAACATCGTTAAATATTCGTTACCCGCCGGCTTTTTCCTGCCGGAAAGTTTATTTTTCATTGCCTTTATCATCCTGTCGGGGCGCTGGAATACCGCATCCGTGCAGGCCCGTGCTTTCCAGGGGCTTGGCCGGGCAGGGCCGGGAGGCTGCCGGCAACCCGGCGCGGACCCCGGCGCCCGGTCACCGGCCCACCCATCTATCCGGTCACCGGTACCTGATTGCCCGTTCATCCACTTACCGGGCTGCTTGGCTAGGTATCCGTTCACCGGGCTATTTGGGTACCCCTCCGCCGGGCCGGTCAACGGTCCACCCGCATACCAGGCTACCCGTTCAACCGGTCACCAGTGCCGGGGCGCCCGGCCAGGGCGTTTTTCCCGGAACTTTTCTTGCAGGGGAGGCCGGTTTCCTGTAGAATAGTAGGGGAATAGAGAAGATCGATTGGGGCGCAATAAGAGATACTTACTTGATACGTCAATTAAGTCAATTAAAGAGTAAACGGAGCGATATTAAGGAGGGATTCCTGTGAAAACCGCCAACCAGATTCGTCAAGAATTTTTAGATTTTTTTACCACCAGAGGGCATACGGTTGTCCCCAGCGCTTCTTTGTTGCCGGAGGATGACCCGACCCTGCTCTTTACCAATGCCGGGATGAACCAGTTTAAAGATGTTTTTTTGGGCAAGGGGACCCGGCCTTACAGCCGGGCGGTTAACTCCCAAAAAGTCATCCGGGTCAGCGGTAAACATAACGACTTGGAGGAAGTGGGGTGGGATACTTACCACCATACCTTCTTTGAAATGCTGGGGAACTGGTCCTTCGGTGATTATTATAAACGGGAGGCCATCGCCTGGGCCTGGGAGTTGTTGACCAAGGTCTGGGGCTTGCCACCGGAGAAACTCTACGCCACGGTGCATGATAGTGACAAGGAAGCCGCGGCGCTCTGGCCGGAAGTCACCGGTATCCCTGCCGAACGGGTTTTGTTCTTCGGGGACGAAGATAATTTCTGGGAGATGGGTGATCCCGGCCCGTGCGGCCCCTGTACGGAGATCCATTATGACCTGGGGCCGGAGTATTGCGACAACCGCGATCTGCCCGGCCATACCTGCGGGGACAACGGGGACTGCGGACGCTATATTGAACTCTGGAACCTGGTTTTTATCCAGTATAACCGGAAGGCCGACGGTACCCTGGAGGATTTGCCCGCCAAGCATGTGGATACCGGGATGGGTTTCGAGAGAATTGTTGCGGTCTTGCAGGGGAAAGGTTCAAATTATGAAACCGACCTTTTCCTGCCAATCCTGGAGCGGATTACGGAATATACCGGAGCCCGGGAGGCGGATCCCGAACATCAGGTGGCCATGCGGGTGATTGCCGACCACATCCGGGCATTGACCTTTGCCATCAGCGACGGTGTCATACCGGCCAATGAGGGGCGGGGCTATGTCCTCCGCCGGATCTTGCGGCGGGCGGCCCGTTATGCCCGGACCCTGGGGGTGCAAGAGCCGTTTCTCCACCGGTTGGTGCCGGTGGTGGTGGAGGTGATGGGCGACGCCTACCCGGAAATCCGTCAACATGAGGAACACTGCCGCCGGGTGATCCTGGCCGAGGAAGAAGCCTTCCTGCGGACCCTCGATAAAGGGCTGGAGATCTTTGCCGCGCTGGCCAAGGCGGCAAAGGAGAAAAAGGAGACTTCCATCTCCGGAGAGGATGCCCTCCGTCCCTTTGATACCTACGGTTTTCCGCTGGACCTTACCCAATTGCTCGCCGCTGAAGAAGGGCTTACCGTTGAAGTCGAAGGGTTTAACCGCCTGATGGAAGAGCAACGGGAACGGGCCCGGAAAAGCGGGAAATTTGCCCGGCAGGACAAGGATTATAAGTGGAGGACCGTTGCCTCTCTGCCCCATTCGCGGTTTACCGGGTACGGTTATTTGCAGGCGGCTGCCCGTCTCTGCTTGGCGGGAGAAGACGACGACCATTACCTGTTGGTTTTTGACCGGACGCCCTTTTATCCGGAAGGCGGCGGCCAGGTGGGTGATACCGGGGTGATCCGGGTTGCCGGGGAGGAGTTTCCGGTTGTCGATACCAGGTGGGAACAGAACCACCTGGTGCATTTTGTCCCCAAGGAAAAACCGTTTCCCATGGATGAAACCGTCTATATCCTGGCGGTCGCGGCTGACCGGCGCCGGATGACCGCCGCCCATCATACAGCCACCCATCTTTTACAGGCGGTCCTTCGGAAACAGTTGGGCGCCCATATCCACCAGGCCGGTTCGTTGGTGGCGCCGGATCGCCTCCGCTTCGACTTCACCCATTACCAGCGGCTTACAGCCGAAGAACTCCGGTGGGTGGAAGAAGAGGTAAATAAATTAATCACCAGCGCCTTACCGGTTTGGGCCGAGGAGACCAGTTACCAGAGTGCCGTGGACCGGGGCGCGCTGGCCTTTTTTGGTGAAAAATACGAGGAAAGAGTCAGGACTGTCCAGGTCGGCGGGACCAGTCTGGAACTTTGCGGCGGCACCCATGTGCGGAATACCGCGGAGATCCTCTGCTTCCGGATTTTGAGTGAAGGAAGCGTCTCTACGGGGGTACGGAGAATCGAGGCGGTGGCCGGAGTAGCCGCACTGCGCCGGGCGGCCGGAGAAAGAGAAACCTTGCAGGAGGCGGCGGCCCGGTTGAAGGTGGAACCGGAAAAACTGGTCAGCAGGATCGAGGAACTCCTGGCGGAACAGGCCAGGTTAACCCGGGCTAAAGAAGAGGAAGACCGTAAGCATGCCCGTGCCGAAAGGGAAGAGATCCTGGCGACCCGGGTCCGGGAAGCCGGGGGCCATCGTTATTTGGTCGCCCGTTGCGACGGGTCCGGGATGGAATTGCTCCGGGAGAATATCGACTATTTCAAGGATAAACTCGGTTCCTGCGTGGCACTGCTTGGCGCCTCTAACGGCGGAAAAGTCCATTTTGTGGCAGGAGTAACTTCTGATTTGACCGGTAAGATCCACGCCGGCCAACTGGTCAAGAAGGTGGCCGCAATCACCGGCGGCGGTGGCGGCGGGCGGCCGGATCTGGCCCAAGCCGGCGGGAAGGACGCCAAAAAGATCGATGAAGCCTTGGCCACAGGGGAGAAGCTCATCCGGGAGCTCCTGGAGGGGTAGGAAAAACTGGACGGAAACAAGGTAAATCATCCCCGCACTTGCTGCGGGGATTTGGTTTGTCTGGAAGTTCTGGAAGTGCGGGCGGCGGTTTTGGACGGCGAGTGACAAACGGTGGGCGGGCAAGGACGATGGCCATTTGCCGGATTGCCGGCAGACACGGCGACGCGCACGCGAATCAATTGCGCATGACGTTATTGCTCAGTGCGGGTGGTGCTCGATGGACTCAGTACTCGTAACTCAACTCGCGTCGCTTGTAGAAGAAAGCATTAACTCCAGCGGCATATTTAAGCCTGGGCGACGAGCGACGGGCAACGAGTAACGAGAAACAAGGGCGCCCCCGGCGCGCTGAGGTAGGGCGCCGGTCTCAAGCCTGATTTTGGGTGTTCAACTCCAGCGGCATGCTTAAGCCCGAGCAACGAGCAACGAGTAACGAGCAACGAGGGGTGGTTTTTGCCAAAAAGCGCCTTGTATCATCAGCCCTTGCCTGGGAATACTTTATATGGCTTTACGAGCGACGAGTAACGAGCGACGAGAAGGAGGTGTTAATTTGTCACACCAAGAGATGCAGCAGCAGCAAGGGATGCAGGCACAGCAAGAATCCCGTTTGGGCAGCCAAACCGTTGGCCGGATGAGTGAGCCCCCGGCGGTGCTCACTGATAAAGACCATCATTACTTAAAAGACGCACTTTCCTGGGAATTGTTGGCGATGAAAAAATGTCATCAGTTGGCCGGGATCTGTCAAAGCCAGGAAGTAGCCGCTCTCGCCAACAGGCTGGGGAGTATGCACCAACAACACTACCAGCGCCTTCTGGATGCAGTAGACCCGCAGAAGGCTCTGATGTAGAAGACAGATAAAGTAAGAGGTGCAGCGTTGCCGGTATAGCAGCCAGCCCTAGTAAAAAAGGAGGCGAAGAAAGATAAACCAGCAGGGGCAAGAACAACAACAGGGAGCAATTAAGAACCCCTCCACCGGCGTGCCAAAAGTCAAAGGGCCGCAGTTTAACGATAGGGATATCGCCAATGACCTTTTGGCCACGGAAAAGTATTTGACGAACAATTACAATGATTTTGCCCGGGAGGCGAGCCATCGGGATCTCCATAATCTGGTGATGGGGATCCTTAACGATTCCCACCAGGCGGCGCGGGATGTTTTTAACTTAATGTTTAAAAACGGATGGTACAATCTGACCTCCACCACACGTCAGTCCCTCCAGCAGACCAAAGACCAATTCACTAATTACCAGGCACAATTTCCTTACAGCGGTGAGATGCATTAGATTCGCTTGCCATCCGCTGCTTGTCCTTGGTGAAGATATGGTCCGGCGCGGAGAAAACACCGCGTGTAGATCATGTAGTGCGTTTTACGCGCCGTGCGTGTCAGTGTGCCGCGCGTATTACGCCCGCGCACGTTGGTGCGCGCCTGAACCCTAAAACCGTAAGTGTTTTGGGGTTTTTTGGTTTATGCTTTCTGCCGGCGGGGTAAACGGGGTAAAATTATACGGTGGTAATCAGGGCTCCTGATAAAAAAGTAGATTCAAGTAGAAAAAAAGAGAAATCAGGCTATAATAATTAATAATGGGCGATAATCCCTGTAAATGAATATTAATGAATCTTGCATAAGAAAGGGACGTTGGTTAAAATCTTCTATAGGTGTTAGCACTCAACAAAAGCGAGTGCTAATAAGGTTGAGAGGAGGGAAATTATGAAGATTCAGCCTTTGGGCGAGCGAATTGTCCTTAAGGTAATGGAGAGTGAGGAAAAAACAAAAAGCGGGATTGTCCTGCCGGATTCCGCTAAAGAAAAACCGCATATGGGTAAGGTGTTAGCTGTTGGTACCGGACGGGTCTTGGAAAACGGAGAAAGACTTCCGTTGGAGGTAAAGGAGGGCGACACCGTTCTTTTTGCCAAGTATGCCGGGACCGAGGTTAAACTGGACGGCGAAGAGTATATGGTGATCAAAGAGAACGATGTCCTAGCCATTGTTAATCAGTAGTCCGGATAGAAAACAATAAGGAAGGTGAGAGAGATGGCAAAACAATTGCTTTATGCGGAAGAGGCCCGTCGCGCCCTGGAACTGGGGGTTAATACATTAGCCAATGCCGTTAAGATTACATTGGGCCCTAAAGGCCGCAATGTGGTTTTGGAGAGAAAATACGGGTCCCCGACGATCACCAATGACGGGGTGACCATTGCCAAAGAGATTGAACTTGAAGACCCCTTTGAGAATATGGGGGCACAGTTGGCTAAGGAAGTGGCGACCAAGACCAATGATATTGCCGGTGACGGTACAACCACCGCTACTTTGCTGGCCCAGGCTATGGTCAAAGAAGGTATGAAAAACGTGGCGGCCGGCGCCAATCCGATGATTTTGAAGAAAGGGATTGAGAAGGCTGTCAACGCCATAGTCGAAGAGATCAAAAAAGTCAGCAAGCCGGTGGAAAGTAAGGATGATATTTCGCAGGTCGCCTCGATCTCTGCGGATGATGAAGAGATCGGGAAATTGATCGCCGAGGCCATGGAGAAGGTCGGTAAAGACGGTGTGATCACCGTTGAGGAGTGGCAGGGAATCGGCACCAACCTGGAAATTGTCGAGGGAATGCAGTTTGACCGGGGTTATATCTCCGCCTATATGATCACCGATTCCGAGAAGATGGAGGCGGTTCTGGAGGAGCCCTATATTTTGTTAACGGATAAGAAGATCACCTTGATCAAAGACCTCCTGCCGATCTTGGAAAAGGTTATTCAGCGGGGTAAACCCTTGCTCATCGTGGCGGAAGACGTGGAAGGCGAAGCCCTTGCCACCCTGGTGGTTAATAAGTTGCGTGGTGTCTTGAATGTCGTGGCCGTGAAGGCGCCCGGCTTCGGTGACCGGCGGAAGGCAATGCTCTCCGATATGGCGATTGTCACCGGCGGTCAGGTGATCTCCGAGGAAGTCGGTTTGACCCTGGAAAATGCCAGCCTGGATATGCTGGGAACCGCCCGCCAGGTTCGGGTCACCAAGGAAGAAACGACGATTGTGGACGGCCATGGTGACTCCCAGGAGATCAAGAACCGGATCGCCCAGATCAAACTGCAGATCGAAGAGACCACTTCCGATTACGACCGGGAAAAACTCCAGGAACGCTTGGCAAAACTGGCCGGCGGAGTGGCTGTGATTCAGGTGGGTGCCGCTACCGAGACGGAGATGAAAGAGAAGAAACACCGGATCGAGGATGCCCTCTCCGCGACCAGAGCCGCGGTGGAAGAAGGGGTTGTCCCCGGCGGCGGCGTGACCCTGCTCCAGTTGGCGCCGGTGCTTGATAAGATCTCTGCCGAGGGCGATGTGGCGACCGGGATCAATATTGTCCGGAAGGCGCTGGAAGAGCCGGTACGGCAAATTGCCAACAACGCCGGAGAGGAAGGCTCGGTAATTGTCGAGAAAGTTAAGGATATGGAGTTCGGTAAAGGCTTCAATGCGTTGACCGGCGAATTTGTCAAGATGTTTGACGCGGGCATTGTCGATCCGGCCAAAGTGACCAGAAGCGCATTACAGAACGCGGCCAGTATTGCCGGTATGTTGTTGACCACTGAAAGCCTGGTGGCGGATATTCCGGAAAAAGATAAAAATGCAGGGATGCCACCCGGCGGTATGCCGCCGATGGACTAAGAATGCATGCTGACGCATGCATTGGAAAGGAAATTGCCATTCGCCATTTAGTAAGGCAAATGGCAATTTCTTTTTTTGCGCGACGCAAAAAATACCGGGATCGCCATAATTTAATGATGCCGGGAAAAAGGATTTTGACGACTCTTCCCGAAATATTACCTGAAGTATCGGGGATAGCTAGTATTTCGACGTTTATGTTCTTGTTTTCGTACGCAAGATATTCCTATCAGGAATATTTATGGTAGAAGATTACGATTAGAAATATTTATTGCAGATCTTTATTATGTATTAGCCCTATTTATCAAAGTTTTTTTTGATAAAAGGTAATTATACCAAGGTTCTGGTTGAGCAAGGCATTTTTGGTAATAGCTAAAGTAGAGCCATTACAGAAGGAGGGCGAACCCTGTTGCGAATAGCTTATCACCATAATAACTGGGTTTACCGGGGACTCTTCCTGGCCGTACTTGCCTTGGGCGGTCTCTTTTTTGGCGGGGTTTCCGCCGGGGCGGTGGAGGATAAACCCTGGTCTTTAATGGGCGGTTATGCCGTGGAAGAAGGGGCGCTTTTTGACGGTACCTACAACCTTAGTCCGGCCTGGCAATTGAACCTCAGCCGGCTGGAGGAGCGTCTTCAATTACGGGCGGTTTATCTCCCCACCCCCAACTGGTCCTTACAAGCCGGTTATGATTTTACAAAAGAACAATATCTGGCGGGATTGAAATACCGGGGCGAATTGGGAGAGAATACCGCTTTTTTGGCGAAGGCCACCGGTTACCGCCGGCGGGACGTTAACGAGTATCTCCTGGACTACCAGTGCGACTTGGAGATTGGGGTCAATCTCGAACATGATCATTTGGTTTTTGCCGGGATCAGGGGCGAGTATATCCCGGGAAAACCCCATGACCCGGAGATCTATATCCGGCTCGATTTGAACTGGAATTTTGGCAGGGATTGGCATCTCCGTCTCGAACCGTTGGTTCTGGTGGAGGGGCGGATTGACCACCGGACCACCCTCAGCCGGAAATGGCCGAACGGTACAGAAGCCGGGATCTATTGCAAGAATGAAGAGTTTCGCTGGGATGCCGGGATCTTTGTAAAGCTGTAGCGAAAAAAGAAAGGACGCTGAAAAGCGGACCGGAATGATTTGCGCGTGCGCGTACGAGGGCTGCCGGAAGGCGGCCTTTTTTGTTCCCAAGGGGTGGCGTGCTCATTTTCCCGGGCCGACAGGCATAAAAATGAAAAACAAAGGGGTGCCTGCCCGTAATGGGAGTTTTTCGTTTTCCGGGAAGAGCCCGCCGTTTTCTTCTTCTTCTCTTTTTAAGCCTGGCATTGGTGGCGGCCGGGGCTTTAAAATACCGTAAAGAGATTCCGGCCGGTTCGGGTTACCGGCGGGTGGAAGGGTATCCTCCCCTGATTTATCTTCCTAATTATACGGGAGGGCCGGCGATCCATGCCCGCGCCGCTATCCTGGTGGAAGAGGTCAGCGGGATGATCCTGTATGCCAAAAACGAACACCAGCGGCGCGCTCCGGCCAGTACAACGAAGATCCTTACGGCCATTGTCGCCTTGGAAAAGGGAAACCTCGAAGATATTGTCACGGTTAGCCGGCGGGCCGCCCGGACAGGAGGTTCTTCCTTGTGGCTAAAGGCGGGCGACCGGCTGACGCTCAAGGAATTATTGGAAGGGCTCCTGCTTTGCTCGGGTAATGATGCGGGTGTTGCCGTGGCGGAACATATTGCCGGGTCGGAACGGAATTTTGCGCGCATGATGAACAGGAAGGCAAAGGAACTCGGGGCGCTCAACAGCAACTTCCAAAACCCCCACGGGTTACGGGCGCCCTCCCATTACACCACCGCCTATGATTTGGCCCGCCTTACCTGTTATGCGCTGCGGAATCCGGAATTTTCCCGGCTGGTGGCAGCCAGGGAAGAAGCGATCGAGTGGTATCAAGGGGAAAAGACAAGGAAGGTCCGGAATACCAACAGGTTGCTTTGGTCATTCGCCGGAGCGGACGGGGTAAAGACCGGCACCACTTCCGAAGCAGGGTACTGTCTGGTGGCTTCGGCTACCCGGGACGGCCGCCGTTTTATCTCTGTGGTCTTGAATAGCCCGGACCGCTGGGGGGAGTCGGCAAGCCTTCTGGAGTACGGGTTTAGCAATTTCACCCTGAAACTCCTGGCCACCCCGGAAGAGGCGGTGGGGAAAATTGAGACGGCGGGCGGGTACCCCCGCACAGTGGCGGTCTACCCCCGCCGGCCGTTGATGGTGGTCATCCCCAAGGGGGAGGAGGGGTATGCGCAAAAAAGAATCAGCCTGCGTCCGGAGAAACTCAGGCTGCCGGTAAAACCGGGGACGGTCGCCGGGGAGATAGCCTTTTTTTTTCGCGGGGAAAATGTCTGCGGGGTGGATCTGATCGTCCGGGAACGGGTGGAAAAGGATTGGTGGTGGCGAAGGTTGTGGAGTGGTCATGAGTGAACCGGGTCTTTAGGGTGTTTACTGTTGCCGCGATCTATATTGGTACGGTGATCGGCGCGGGTTTTGCTTCCGGCCGGGAGATTTGGCAGTTTTTTTCGCAGTACGGGACTGCCGGTAACTGGGGTCTGCTTTGCTCCACTTTGCTCCTGTCGGTTTTGGGGGCCAAAACCATGGAGTGGGGGAGGCGCATTAAGGCCGCTTCTTACCAGGATTTCCTCTACAGCCTTGCCGGAAAATGGGCAGGCCGGGGCGGGGACCTGGTGATCACGGTCTTTCTCCTTTTTTTGCTCGGGGTTATGCTGGCCGGCTCCGGCGCGCTCACGGTGCAACTGGGGGGAAGGTGGGAATGGGGTTGCTGGGGTACGGCGATTCTGGCGGTGATTATTCTCAGCCGGCGGCTGGAGGGGATTAAAGGGGTCAATCTGGTATTCATCCCCCTACTCTGTGCGGCCGGGATTATCCTCAACCTGAAGACGGCCCCGCTTTCTTCTGCTCCGGTGTTATCAGCGGCGCCGGCGGCTAGAGGCTATTGGCTCCTGGCCGCCTGGCAATACAGCGCTTACAATCTGATTTTATCTTTACCGGTTCTGGTGACCCTCCACCGCCTGGATGATGAGGCCGCGGTTTTGCGCAGGGGCGGGGTCCTCGGCGGTCTTTTTCTGGGGGTTTTGGCTTTTCTATTTCACCGGGTAATGGCCGCGGCCGGCGGCGGCAGGGGCGAACTCCCGCTCTTTATCTTAACCGCGGGCTGGGGCAGATGGTGGCGGTATGGTTATGCCCTGGTTCTCTGGGGAGAACTCTTCTCCACCTTAATCGCCCACGGCTACGGTTTGGCCACCAGGATCGGGCCGGCGGAAAGCCCCTGCTTTCCCCTGCACGTTGCCGGTCTGATGGTTTTGGCGGTACTCATCAGTCAGGTCGGTTTTAGCCGCCTGATCAGGAATTTATATCCTTTTTTCGGGATGGTCTCCTTTTTTCTTTTTTTGCCTCTCTTGTTAAAACCTCTCCCGGCGCCCCGGGGTCCCGGGCGGAAAGACGGTGGCCGCTGGGCTGAAAGCCGCCGGGCCGGCCGCCCCGGGGCACAGAGATGGAGATAAAAGGAAAATAGCGAAAAATCCCACATTTTACAGCATCATTAGTCGACAAGTAAAATCTGGATTTTTTGGTATACTGAAACTATGGCCGGATCATTTTCCAGGGTAGTACCGGTGAAAATATTGCTGGATAGTACCTATAGCCGAATAGTTTCTATAACTGTGGGTAGTGCCTACAACCAGGTGGCACCTGCAACCGGATAGCACCCTAATAACTGGGTAGTACCGATACTGGAGGGGAGAAAGTTGGGGTAGGGGCGGAAAAGACTCTGACCTCGTGGGAAGACGAATTTACGCAAAAAAGAAGGAGAACACGCGGGCGCGTGCGGGAAACCGGCCGCAAGATACGGAGGGGGTGGGGCCGGTTACTTTTTGGGTTGGCTGTCGGCGCCTCCCTTGGACAGTTGCAGTTGCCGCCGGGGTTTTTCCCTTTTGGGCCCGCTTTTTACGGGGCTTGGCTGAAAAACGGTCTCGGTGGAGGCTTTCTGGTCTTCTTTATCACCTTCTTTGCGCTTTATTCCCATACCGGCCTGCCGGGGGAGGAGTTTCCGGGGCGGATTCTTCTCTATCTCCCGGTCCTGCTTGGGATCTATTGCGCCCGGCGACAGAAGCAGCCCTGGGCTAATCTCTTCGCTTTCCTCCTGCCGGCCGCGGTTCATCTTACCTTATGGTTTACCGCCGCCAGGCACCGGTTGGCATTTTTTCTTGATCCCCGGAAAGCGCTGGGAGAGGTCTTTCTCCTCTATTTACTGGTTTATGCGCTGACACCGGGGACCGGTTTTCTTTTTTCACCTTTGCCGAAACCGGGAAAGAATAATAGAGAGGTTCTCCTCTCCCTGTCCACCCTGGCGGTGCTGGTTTTTTTCTCCTTGGGACAGGCTGTTGACCTCGGTTCCCGGTTGGGAATCCCTCTGGCCGCCGATCTTTTTTTCGCCTTTTTCCTTATTTTCTTAACGGCAAGGAGGTACGGTACAGGAGGGGGGACGATCGCCGCCGTTGTTTTTGGCGGTGTCGAGGCCCTTTGCGGCCAGACTATTCCGTTACGGTTCTTTTTCATCACCGGCAGCGGCATCGCAGCCGGCCTTGGCTACGATCTGTTGAAAAAAAAATACGGTTTTGTCCTGGGTTTCCTGGTCCATATGGTGCTGGCCGCCGCCCGCTGGTGGGATGCATTGGGTTTGGAAGAGCTCCTATTGACGGGAACTGCGGCAGCCGCGGTCTTCCTCGCCTGCCCTGACCGGTTTTGCCGGCGGATCGAAGATTTCTTGCCATTGCCGGCCGGGACCGCCGGGAACTCCCGGCAACAAAAGCGGTTGAAGGAAGTGGTTGTTGAACGCCTGCAGAGCCTGGCAAGGCTCTTTGAACAGATTGCCGGGGCCTTTACCCGGGAGGAAGGCGAAAAAGAAGATGAGGGGCAACAGGAGATCTACGAGTTCATTGAGAAAATCTCCGAGCAAAGATGCAGGTTTTGCCCTTGTTACTCCTCTTGTTGGGGCCAGCTTTTCTACTCTACTTACCGGGAGATCTTCGATCTGATCGCAGCCGCGGAGATCTCCGGGATGGCGGATCCGGCACAGATCAAGGGACGCCTGGCCAAAGAGTGCCCGCAGAAGCAGGAGTTGATCATAGCCGTCAATTCCTGGGTCGAGAGGCAGCAGGCCGAGCATCTCTGGAGGCGCCGGTACCAGGCGGGACAGGCCTTTCTCGCCGGGCAACTCCGGGAGATGTCCGGAATCATCGCCGGTCTTACCCATCATCTGAAATTAAGCGTTGAATTCCGGGCGGAGATTGAAGAAGAACTGCGGGCGGCCTTCCAAAGGATGAACTTACCGGTAAAAGAGATGATCGTTACCGGGCTGGAAAAAAACCGGGTGGAGATCTTTCTGGAGAAAAAGGCCTGCCGGGGGCAGGAGGAGTGCCGCCGGATAATTGCTCCCCTGATCTCACAGTTGCTGGGGAGAAGGTTCACCGTCCACCGGCAGCATTGTCCGGCCGGAGCCGACGGGGAGTGCGGTTTTTACCTCCTTCCCCGCCGTTGTTACCGGATCGAGTCGGCGGTGGAGAAAATCCCCAGGGACGGTAATACCTTATCCGGAGACAGCCACAGTATTTTGGAGTCAAAAGAAGGTTATACTTTTGCCATTCTCAGCGACGGTATGGGGGCCGGTCCGGGAGCGGCCCGCCAAAGCAGTACCACTGTTTCCCTCCTGCAAAACCTGCTCATAACGGGCTTGGAGAAGGATTTTTGCCTGCAATTACTGAACTCCCTTTTGCTCTTGCGCAGCCCGGAAGAGAGTTTTGCCACCCTGGACCTGTTTGTTTTTGACCAGTTCACCGCGGAAACGGAACTGATTAAAATCGGTGCCGCCCCCACCTATATCAAAAGAGGAAAAGAGGTGAATGTGATTAGCTCCACCTCTCTGCCGGTGGGGATCCTGAACAATGTGGAACCGGAATACATCAGGTGTGTTCTGCGGGAAAACGATATTGTGGTGATGGTAACCGACGGGGTGACGGATCCGGCGCGCGTTCATAACCGGCAAAAGGAGGACTGGATTTGTAAAATCTTAACACAACTGGACCTTTCCGGGGTTGACAACCTCTGCCGTTATCTGCTGGAAGCCGCGAAGATTGAGGCCGGCGGGAATGTGGAAGATGATATGACCATCCTCGCCCTGCAGGTGCTCAGGGAAAACCCGCGGGCGCGGGGGCGGATCTAAGCGCGGGCGGGAAATTTCCGGTAATTTTCCGGCCGGAGCAGGAAGGAAACTTAATAATAGAGAAAACGTTATTAGGAGATGGGGACTGGGGACGCCGGAACGGCCGGCAGCCCGTCCGCCATGATACCGGCGGAAAACAGGTTGGGGAGAAAAGCCGTGCACGAGTTGGAAAAGAAGGTTTTTGCCACCGTTCAGCAGTATAAAATGTTAAACCCCGGTGAAAAGGTGCTGGTTGCGGTTTCGGGAGGGGTCGATTCGATGACCCTTCTCTTTGTCCTGCGCCGGTTGCCGCTGGACTTGCGCCTCCATGTTTTCCACCTCAATCACGGCCTGCGTCCGGAGGCCGCAGCCGAACAGGAGTTGGTGGAGAAGATCTGTGCCCAATGGGGTCTTCCCTGCCGGGTGGAAAAGATCCGGCTGAAAAAACGGGCGCGCGGCGCCTCTCTACAGGAACGGGCGCGGAGAGAAAGGTACCGGTTACTGGCGGAGGCGGCGCAAGCGGCCGGGGCTGCCAGAATCGCCTTGGGTCACCAGGCTGATGACCAGGTGGAAACGGTTTTGATGCGTTTTTTGACCGGCGCGGGGCCGGAAGGGCTTTCCGGGATCCCGCCGGTCCGCGGCCCGTATATTCGTCCTTTGCTGGCCGTGGGCAGGGAGGAGATTCTGGCGTACGCCCGGGAGCATTCCCTCCCGTGGCTGGAGGATACCTCCAACCGGGAGACGGCCTATTTTCGTAACCGGATCCGCCATTGCCTGCTGCCGCTCCTCCAGGAAGAGTACCAACCCGGCCTGGGAAAACGGTTGCAGGAAACGGCGGTTCTCTTCCGGGAATGGGAGGAGTTTATCGGCGCGGCGGTTGAAGAGACCTTAAGGGAATGGGGGGTTAATCCGGAGGGTGAGTCGTACCGCATTCCGGTACGGTCGTGGCTTTCTTTGGCGCCGGCTTTGCGCCGGGCGGTTTTTCGCCGGCTCTTTTTTTCCCTCGTCCAAAGGCGCCGGGCGGCGTTGCCTGCCGGTGATGTCGGTACCGGCGGTATCCGGCTGGAATTCAAACATTCCGAGGCCTTCCTTCGCCTCTTGACCGCAGAAAACGGGAAAAAGATTATCCTTCCCGGCGGTATGGAATGTCGGAAAGAGAACGATCGGTTGGTACTGGGCCCCCGGGGGGAGCGGGAGAGGGTCGTGCCTTTCCGGCAGCGCCTCACCGTGCCCGGGGAGACGGTTTTACCGGGAGGGCGGGGAATGGTAAAAGCCGCCTGGGTTACCCCGGCGGCACTCCCTGCCGATTGGGGAGAAGTCCCGCCCGGGGAGGTTTTTCTTGACGGGCAGGAGATCGTCCTCCCCCTGTATATGCGGACCAGGAAGCCGGGAGACCGTTTTTACCCGTTGGGGCTGGGGGGAAGCAAAAAACTGAAAGATTATTTTAGCGACCGGAAAATCCCCCGGGGGGAGCGGGACAGGGTTCTCCTACTGGTCGACGGGAGGGACCGGATTCTTTGGGTTGCCGGCGGCCAACCGGATGCAAGGGCCTGTATTACCAAAGAAACCCGGCGGGTTCTGCATCTTTCTTTTTTCACCCGTGCCGGGGAGGGTTTTTTTTATTGTGGAAATAACCCGTCTATGGTATAATATGAGCTATGGCTTTTTTGGCCTCGAGAGGAGGTTTGTGATTGCGCTTTTTTAGGGAATTGACCTTTTACCTGTTTCTTGCTACCATTGCCCTATTTGTCCTCTGGCATTTTTTTGGTGACCACCAATCACCGCAGAACTTTACGTGGGATGAATTTTTAGCAAAGATCGAAGCCAACGAGATCGTAGAGGTTGAGATTTACAGCGACGGCCAAATCGAAGGTAAATACAAGCCGGTAAAAGGCGGCGAACCCGTTCCCTTTGTTTCTCAGGGACCCAGCCCATCTCTGGCTTCCGATGTTTATGAAGAGCCTTTGGGACGGGCCGGGGTGCCCAGGGAATATAAGAAGAAGACCGAACCGTGGTGGGCGGTGGTCCTGCCCAGTCTTCTACCGATCCTTATTCTTCTGGGCTTTTGGTTTTTCATTGTCAACCAGATGCAAAGCTCAGGCAGTAGAGCCATGGCCTTTGGGAAGAGCAGAGCCCGGTTGTATGCTGAGGAAAAAGCCAAAGTTACCTTTGATGATGTCGCCGGGGCGGATGAAGCCAAAGACGAACTCGTGGAGATCGTCGAGTTTTTACAGCAGCCCAGGCGTTTCACGGAATTGGGGGCCAAAATCCCCAAGGGGATTCTTTTGGTCGGCCCGCCGGGAACAGGAAAGACCTTGTTGGCAAAAGCGGTGGCCGGAGAGGCCGGTGTGCCTTTCTTCAGCATCAGCGGTTCCGATTTTGTCGAGATGTTTGTAGGCGTAGGCGCCTCCCGGGTCCGGGACCTCTTTGAGACGGCCCGGAAAAATGCGCCTTGTATCGTTTTTATCGATGAGATCGACGCCGTGGGGCGGCAACGCGGAGCCGGTTTAGGCGGGGGGCATGACGAAAGGGAACAGACTTTGAACCAGCTCTTGGTGGCGATGGACGGTTTTGAGCCGAACTCCGGAATTATTATTCTGGCGGCCACGAACCGCCCGGATGTTCTGGATCCGGCTTTGCTCCGGCCCGGCCGTTTCGACCGCCAAGTGGTGCTGGATATCCCGGATATCAAGGGCCGGGAGGAGATTTTGAAGGTCCATGCCAAGGGAAAGCCGTTGTCTCCGAATGTCGACATGAAGGTATTGGCCCGGAGAACTCCCGGGTTTACCGGGGCGGATCTGGCCAATACCCTGAACGAAGCGGCCTTGCTCGCGGCCAGGAAGAACCAGCGGGTTATCTTGATGGCCGATTGTGAAGAGGCCATTGAGCGGGTAATGGCCGGCCCGGAACGGAAGAGCCGGGTCATGAGTGAAAAAGAGAAACAATTAACGGCTTATCACGAAGCAGGACATGCCTTGGTCGGGCATTATCTCCCCACGGTGGACCCGATCCACAAGGTTTCGATTATCCCCCGCGGCCAGGCCGGCGGCTATACCCTGGCCTTGCCGGTGGAAGACAAGCGTTACGCCACCCGGACAGAGCTTCTGGAAGATGTGGTCTTTCTCCTGGGGGGCCGGGCCGCCGAAGCGGTGGTGCTGGGGGAGATTAGCACCGGTGCACGGAATGATCTGGAACGCGCAACGAAACTGGTGCGGAAGATGATTACGGAATTCGGGATGAGCGATAAACTGGGGCCGATGACTTTCGGCCACGGCCCGGCGGAACAGGTCTTTTTAGGCCGGGATATCTCCCGCGACCGGAACTACAGTGAACAGGTGGCGGCCAGTATTGACCAGGAGATGAAGAGGATAATTACGGAGTCCTATAACCGGGCGGAGGAGATCATCCGTACCCACCGGGATAAACTGGACGCTGTCGTCCAGGCGCTTCTGGAGAAGGAGACCCTGGAAGCAGCCGACTTCGAACGCCTTATGGCTTCCGGGGAGGACCCGGAGACACCGCAGGCGGTTGAGGCGGTTGAGGAGAGTTCCCCTGCCGGACAGGGGGAATGAATCACTACCGGAACAGGGAGGTAAAGAGGGTGGAACCGTTGACGGGCGGGGCGCTGACGGAGAGGCCGGTGTGGAAGGGGCCGCTTATGGGTGCGCATGCCCGGAAACGTTCTTTCTTTCAGAGACTGGTCCTATGGACAAGCGCCTTTCTCCTTCCGCTGCTGGTGGTGGTCTATGCCGGCCTGCAGCAAACCGCTGGCAGAATTCTTGAAAAACCATTGAATATCTTGGTATTGGGCTTTGACGAGAGCACTGAAGAGAATGGGGTGCAATCGTCACGGACCGATACCATTTTTTTTATCGCCTGGCGTCCACAACTGAAAAAGGCCGGTGTTTTTTCGGTTCCCCGGGACAGCCTGGTGGAGATGGCCGGTTTTGGCGAGGAACGTATCAACATGGCTTATGTATACGGGGGATACCAGTTGACCAGGGAAACCGTGGAGAGGTTGTTGGGTTTGCCGGTCCACCGGTTTGTGGGGGTGGATTTTGCCGCCTTTAAAGAACTCGTGGATTTGGTGGGCGGAGTGGAAATAGATGTGGACAAGAGGATGCTCTATACGGACAAGAGCGCCGGCCTGCACATAGATTTGCAACCCGGCCTGCAACGTCTGGACGGTGAAAAAGCCCTGGGTTATGTCCGCTACCGCCGGGATCCGCTGGGGGATATTACCCGCGTCCGCCGCCAGCAACGGTTCCTTTCCGCACTGGCGGGGGAGTTGAAAAAGCAGATCACACCTGGGAGGCTCCTGGCAATGATCCGCATCAGCCGGAAATACCTGCAGACGGATCTGAGCCCCGGTGAAATTTTTGTCCTTTACTATCTCTTCACCCGCCTTGACCCTGGAGAAGACCTGGCCTTTGCCACCTTGCCCGGGGAGTTTTACAAGTCTTATTGGCGGTTGCACGGGCGGGAGCTTGAACGGATGCTTGCACCCTTTGTTATGACAGACGCAGACAGACTGCTTGAGAGTGAATAAAGGCACGGAGGAAACTGTAGAGAAAGAGGCCGCGGGCGGTACAGGAACGGGAAAGGAGCATAAAGGAGAGGAGATGGTGGCCGGTGCGAATCGACTTGGCTTTTGCGGTCGGTGAAAGAGATCCATCGGAGTTTGACGGAAAGACAGTGGTGGTGATTGATGTCCTCCGGGCCTCCAGTACGATCTTGACTGCCCTGGCCAACGGCTGTCCGGAGGTTATCCCTGTGGCCGAACCCGGAGATGCCTTCGCTTTGGCTGAGAAATACGGGCGGGACCAGTTTTTAATCGGCGGTGAGCGGAAAGGGCTGAAGATTCCCGGATTTGATCTGGGGAATTCCCCGGAAGAATACAGCAAAGAGGTGGTGGCCGGAAAGAAGCTGATTTTTACCACAACCAACGGTGCAAAGGCTTTTTTAGAGGCGGCCAACGCTGCGGAGATCCTGGTTGGGGCATTTCTCAACGTAAGCCGGGTCTCTTCTTACTTAAAAAAGACGGACAGGGAGATCTTCCTGTTTTGCGCGGGGAAGGAAGGGCGCATGGGTCTGGAAGACCTGCTTTGCGCGGGTATGATCATAGATAATCTGGCCTTTGCCGTTAAAGACGAATCAGTGGAACTGACGGATCCGGCCCGCACTGGAATGTTTGCCTACAGACAAATAGCGGGGATGGGCCAGATGGTGGTGGCCCTGACCCAGACGGATCATGGACGTTATCTTTCGTCTTTGGGACTGAGCGGTGATCTGCGTTACTGCGGGCAGGTGGATCTCCTTTCGGTTCTAGCCAGGTTGGAGGAGGGCAGGATCGTAATGGCTACGGAGGTAGGGGGGCCCTAGTTTTTCGGTTAAGAATAGATGATCACGCGGTTGCGCCCGGCCCTCTTGGCGCGGTAAAGCGCTTCATCGGCCTTAATAATCATCTCGTCGGTATTCTTGGCCTGGTTGGGGATGCAGGCAATCCCCCCGCTGATGGTCAGGGAGAAGGTTTTCCCGTCGCGACTGGTAAAGGTGGTCTGCTCAATCTGCCTGCGGATACTCTCGGCGACTTCTTTCAGGTGGGAAGACTCGCAACAGCAGCCGCTCCCTTCACAAGTGGCGACGAGGATAAATTCTTCACCGCCAAACCGTCCGGGGAGCCAGCCCCCTTCGGCTTCGGCATGTTTCCGGATGATGGCGGCGGCCTTTTTCAAAACCATGTCGCCGGTGATATGGCCGTATTGGTCATTAACCTGTTTAAAATGGTCGAGATCAAAGATGGCACAGCCCAGGGCCAGCGCGGACCCGAATTTCTCTTCCTGTGTGGCCAAGTAATGGTTGAGGTAATAACGGTTGCAAAGGCCGGTTAACGGGTCGTGCCAGGCCAGTTTCTGGGTTTTTTGGTGCAGGAGGATATTCTCCAGGGCAAGACTGAGTTGGTTGGCGATCAGCTGTAAGAATTCCTGCTGGTCCCGGTTGAATGCTCCTTCTTGCGAATGGGCGACAAGCATGAGACCGATCTCTTCTTCCTTGGTGAAAAGCGGGAGCAGGAAGAAGGATTGTATACCCATCCGGTTCCAGTGGGCGCGCTCCTCCGGGGAAGCGTCCTTTTCATTACTGGGTTTTTTTGCTTCCAAAACCCGGTAAGCCGGGCTCTCCGGATCTTCGATCAACCGGTTGAGGACTGAAGGGTCTTTAGCGCCCGAAACAGCCAATAGCTGTAAACTGCGGGCGGCCGGTTCGTCCGCCTCCTGGTACTCATCTTTTAAACCCAGGATCGCACAGACGGAACTGCCGGAGACCCCTTGAATAATATCGGTAATCTTCTCCAGCAATTTCGGGTCTTGCATCTCGTCGAGGAGATATTGCTGGATCAGGCTGAGCGTATAAGAGGCGGCATATTTCTCTTCCAAGGCGGCATTGACTTCGTACAATTGTTTTAGGTTGCGTTCTTTTTCATGGAGTAGTTGTTCCAGGTTTTTGATGAGGTCTTCCGCCTGCCGGGAACGGCTGAGCGCCGTCATGGAGGCCAGGATTATGAAGAGCAGTGAGAGGAAGATCCCTACTCCATGCAGTATATATAGATGGAGGAGGCCTGCCTGGCGGTAAAGATCTGCGCCATGGGGCCAAAGGATGATAATATTGAGGAGAAAGGCCAGAATTGAAAGGGTAACGGTAAACCGCAACTCCCTACTAAATCCGGATACTGAGTCGGAGATTACGATAATATACAGGACGTAAAGGAAATTAAGAGGGAAATAGCCCAGGTTGTACAGGAGAAAGACCGCAGAAACGTTGAGGAAGGCAAAGAACCAGGAGTAACGGTGGAAATAAAGGATATTACGGCGGAGAGCTATTTCCTTCAGGAGAACACTTAATAAAGCATAGACAAAGACGATAAAAAACTGGCGGAAAAAAGCCGGTTGATATTTTTTCACAATCAAAGTGGAAACAGCCAGTGCGCATAGGAGCAGCCATTGGATGTTTATGGAGTTACGCCACCGGATGTACATTTTTCGTTTACGGGTGAGGGTCTTGGTTGTTGTCACTGCGCCACCTTCCTCCGCTCGAGAGAAGAGTTGTCCATGATAATATCGATAAATCGATTCTGATAAATCGATAGCTATTAAATAAATTAATGAATCGACCCGCTAAATCAATCCGGTTTATCGAATCTAGAGATCGAAATCGTTTTCGATAAATCTATTTCGATAAGTTAATCCGATAAATCTATCCTCGAAGTCGATTTGATAATGTTAATTCCTATATTTAAAATCGGCAAAAACCTTGTTATCTTTATGGGGAAACACGCCCGCGCAAATCCCTCTCCCAATTTGTGGGATGGGGAAATGTTTCGAAAGACTCCGCATACCCGGAGTTTAGTTCTTTAAATTCTTTGCTCCGGCATTCGCGGCCACACGCCGGTGTTGCCGGCAGCGGGGAAACCGCCAATTGATAAAATTATATCATAAAGAACGGGGGTGTAAAGAGTGGAGCTAAAAATTACCGCTGCTAAGACCGGGGGGAGCGGAAGAAAGATCTGCCTGGCCGAGGATGAAAAAGGGGAAAAATACTTACTGGAAGCGCTGGAGCTTACCATTTCTTCAGAGGAACTTTTTTTCCTGGAGTTTCTACGCGACCTGCGGGAGACGATCCGGCGGTTACCCGCGCCCCATGGCGGCAGCCTCCTGACTTACCTGGGCGTGGAGCGGGTTGGTGAAGAATACTACCTGGTGCTCCCCTTTCACCGGGAAGTTTGGGAATACTGGCCCCGCTCGGGGACTATTGATTTTACCCTCAAAGAGGTGGTCGGCGCTGGGGAGGCGATGGGAGAAGCCTTGCGTTTCTTTAGCGAACAGGACGAGTTTCCCCAGGGGTTTTTTTATACGGACCTTATCCCTTTGGGCGTGGGAAGAGTAGGCGTCCTTGACCCCCGTGTCCAGGCCATGCTCGCTCCTTACCGGGAGGATGCGAACGGGAGCGCGCGAGAGTTGCGGGAGGGTTTCCGTCCCCCGGAGATCATTAAGGATGCCCCGTGGGACGAGAAAGCCAATTTGTATACCATCGGTCTTACCATGTATTACTTGGCAACCGGGGTTTATCCTTTTCCTCTAGAGCGGAAAGAAGAGACCGCGGCCGCAATTCTCAAGGAAGAGCCATTGGATCCCAGGTATTACCATCCGAAGATCGGGGGCGGGCTGGCTGTTTTACTCCAGGCGCTTTTGGCCAAGGAGCCGGTGCGGCGCCCGGGATTGCAGGAATTTTTCACCGGGATCCGCGAATTATATTACCAGGACCGGTTCTTGGCCACCGCCGGCGAAGAAGAGAGTTTTGCCGGCGAAGGGGCGCGGGCGCGGCGTCGGTTGGAACAGAAAAGGAGGGCGTACCGGTGGTGGACAAGGGCGAAGTGGCCGGTCCTCATTCTCTTGCCGCTTTTGGTACTTTTTTATTTCTTCAGTCGGCCCGGGTATGAGGAGGTGGTTACTCCGGAGACAACCCCGGAAGAGGTGGTCGCCTATTTTTACCAGAGTTTGGCCGCTATCGATCATGTGCTGCTGGAACAGACAGTGACTGGTGAGGCCGGGAAGGAATATATCAATTTGACCACCGTGTTGCATGTGATCTCCAAAACCCGGATGATCTATGAGGGTGCGCGTTTCCCCTTCATTGTTGTGGAGGATCTCATGATCGTGCCGGAAGAAGACTCTCCGGCGGAGCGTCCGTCCTTCCGGAGCAGTTTCCGGCTGAAGTTTGTCAGCGGGGAGGAGTATACGGTCCAGGAACGCCGGGAACGCCTGTTTTTGGAACGGGTTAAGTTTGGACGGCAGAAGTATAAATGGCAAATAGTTGAAGTACAGACGGAGATCCTCTCGGAAAAAAAGGAACCGGTGGTTTATGGTCCGTCAATGCCCCCGGGTTTTCCGGAAGAGGCGCGCGGAGATGATATAAACGAGAAAGAGGAGGAGTAATGTAATTATGATGAAGGATATCGCAAAGGTCCTTTTTACAGAGGAGACTATTGCCGCACGGGTAAAAGAACTCGGCAGTCAAATCAACAAAGATTATGAAGGTAAAGAATTGATTGTGGTCGGCGTTTTAAAGGGGGCGCTGATGTTCATGGCAGACCTGATCCGGGAGATAAAAACGCCCCTGCGCTTTGACCTGATCGCCGTCTCCAGCTACGGGGCTTCCACCAGTTCGTCGGGGATTGTCCGGATTATTAAGGATATAGATATGAGTATTGAAAATGAACATGTCCTGGTGATCGAGGATATAGTCGATACCGGATTGACCCTTAAATATTTAATGAAGACTCTGGCCTCGCGGCAGCCGGCGAGTTTAAAATCCTGTGTCCTGCTGGACAAACCTTCACGCCGGAAAACCGAGATCACCCCGGATTACAGTGGTTTTTCCATTCCCGACTGGTTTGTTGTGGGGTACGGCTTGGATTTTGCCCAGCGTTATAGGCAATTACCCGTGATTGCCGTGTTAAAACCGGAGGCCTATAACATCGGGAATAGTCAAGAAAAAGAGGAGAGCTGAAGCGGGATATGACAGATAAAATCATTGTCCTTGATTTTGGTTCGCAATCCAGCCGGCTTTTAGCCCGGCAGATCCGGGAGGCAAAGGTCTTCAGCGAGATTTTGCCCGGAGACACCCCGCCGGAGAAACTGAAGGCGCTGGGCCCCCGCGGGATAATTCTTTCCGGTGGACCCGGGAGGATCGATGATGCCGGCGCCCCGAAGTGTCATCCAGGGGTTTTTTATCTGGGCATCCCGGTCCTGGCCATAGGGTACGGCATGGGGCTTTTGGCCCGGGAATTCGGCGGCAAGGTTACGGGAGCATCCTCCCAGGAATACGGCACGCACGCTCAAGCCGGCGCACCTGCGCCCACGCCCGCTTCTACGCACGAACCGGCATATACTATGGAGCTTCTACAGATCAAAGAGGAAAGGCCGCTTTTTTCCCGGCTCCCCGCCGGGGTTGAGGTCTGCATGATCCAAGGCGACCGGGTGAAAGAGGCGCCGCCGGGCTTCGCGGTTATGGCGGCAACCCCCGGTACGCCCATAGCAGCGGTGGGCAACCATGAACGCCGCCTTTACGGGCTGCAGTTTCACCCCGAGGCAACCCCCGCTCCGGCCGGGCTTGCGATCTTACAAAGTTTCCTCTTTGAACTCTGTAATTGCCGGCCCTCCTGGACTCCCGGGTCGTTCATCGACCGGACGGTCGCCGGGATTAAAGAGGAGGTTGGCGACGGCCGGGTCCTCTGTGCCTTCAGCGGCGGGGTGGATTCGGCGGTGGCGGCGGTTCTTGCCCACCGGGCGATCGGCCCCCAATTGACCTGCGTCTTTGTGGACCATGGTTTGCTGCGCAAGGGCGAGGCGGGGGAGGTGCAAAGGATCTTTGCGGAGGAGTTCCACTTGAACCTACTTGCAGTCAACGCGGCGGAGCGGTTTCTGGAGCGGCTGCGGGGGGTGGTCGATCCGGAAGAAAAACGCCGGGTGGTGGGCGAGGAGTTTATCCGGGTCTTTGAGGAAGAAGCACGGAAACTGGGGAAGATCGATTTTTTGCTCCAAGGCACCCTTTACCCGGACGTCATCGAAAGTATGGCTGAGGACGGCTCGACCGCCAAGGTCAAAAGCCACCACAATGTCAGCGGCCTGCCTGCGGATTTACAGTTTCGGCTTTTGGAGCCGTTACGCATGCTCTTTAAGGACGAGGTGCGGGCGGTCGGTCAAGAGTTGGGGATCCCGGAAGAGGTGGTCTGGAGGCAACCCTTTCCCGGACCGGGTTTGGCGGTACGGGTGATCGGGGAGGTTACCCCGGAAAAACTGGCCCTGCTGCGGGAGGCGGACAGTATTGTCAATCAGGAGATTGCCGCCGCCGGCTGGTCCCGGAAACTCTGGCAGTCCTTTGCCGTCTTGACCGGGGAGAAAAGCGTCGGGATGACGCACGGCCGGCGGACATATGAATCGGCCCTGGTCCTAAGAGCGGTGACCAGTTAGGATGCGATGACTGCCGATTGGGCCCGGTTGCCCTATGAGCTTTTGGACCGGATCTCCCGGCGGGTGATTGCCGAGGTTCCCGGGATTAACCGGGTTGTTTACGATATAACCGCCAAACCCCCGGGGACAATCGAGTGGGAGTGATTTGCGCCCCGGAAAGGTATTATTCCTTCCTCCTTGGGTACAATAGTACAAGATATGAGGGTAAGCGCGTCCAGGCGCGGGAGTCTGGACGGCGCTGCCCCCGGCATACTCTACACAGCAGGCGTAGAGACGCTGGCGACTAGCGAAGGAGGAAGGCAAATGTCCCGGAAAAAAATGGCTGAAGTTGCAGAAGGGATTTATTTGGAACCGGTACCCGTGACCCTTGGTGACGAGATCCGCATCAAATACAAGGGAATGCTCAGCAAAACCGGGAGCGGTAAAATCTATCTTCATGCCGGGTTTGGTTACGGGGAATGGTCAAACGTCCAGACCATCCCCATGCGCAAAACCAGGGACGGCGGCTGGTCGGCATGGATTAAGGTAACAGATGATTCCCGTTTAAATTTTTGTTTTCGCGACGAGGCCAACAATTGGGATAATAACACCGGGCGTAACTGGTCGTATGAGATTCATAACGGATCATTACCGGAATTCGGGCAGTAAATTTCGGTTTACATAAATAGGAAGAGAGGGAGGAGTTTCTAAAATTTTGTAGAAAATAATAAGAATAGATAGAAAAGGAATTAACGCGTAATCACGCGTGGAAATAGAATCAGGAAAGACACGTGAAGGAGGGGGGGATATGGCCAGGATTCTGGTTATTGACGATTCCCCGCTCTTCAGGCTGGTTCTTAAGGAGATTTTAACCAAAGAAGGAAATGAGGTCTATGAAGCGGGTACGGTCGAAGAAGGGTTCCGGATCTTCCGGGAAATCTCTCCTGACCTTGTTTTTAAGGATTTGATTATGGAAGACAGCAACCCTTTGGAAGTGATTAGAACCCTGATCCGGTATAGCCCTACGGCCAAAATTGTCATTTGCAGCACAGAAGGACAGAAAAACCTGATTTACCAGGCGATCAGAGCAGGGGCCATGGATTTTTTAATCAAGCCCTTTAACACCAATGAGGTGACAATGACGGTCGAGCGTTTGCTGGCCAAATAACCGCCAAAAATTCACTGGAGGAGTTTGCACAGAAAAACAGAAAATTCAGATACCGGCAGAGATCTTCCATAAGACGCAGCAATAAAGGGGGTTTTCCAATGAAGAACAGTTCTGCCAGGTATCTAATTTTATTTTTATCTTTTGCGCTTGGTATTTTTTTGCTTGCCCCGGTAACCGGCTCGCAAGGGGAGGAGGGGTTCTACCCGGCCTTGCCTGGCCGGTTTTTTTTGGCGGATGCCAACGGGAACCAACTCCCGGACCATTTAGGGTTTACAGTCTCGGTGAAAGGAGATTATGCCGGGGAAAAGTTCTGGCTATGCGGGGAGTTGCAAGCGCGGGTGGGGGAAGATTGGCAGACCGTGGCCTATACCGCCCAGGAGTTTGACTGGGCGGGAGCGCCGGTGGAGGCGAGTATCTATTTTTACGGAGGGGAGATCCGCCGCTTGCAGCAGGATGGCCCTTTTCGTTTGTTGTTACAGTTGAAGGGGGTCGGCGTGGACAGACAGGAGTTTGCCGGGTTCACCCCGTCTTACCAGCATGATCTCTTTGAGAAAGCGGATTTGGTCCTGACCGGCGGGGGAGTGCAGAAAGCCAGCGAGGTGCTGAAGCTGGTGGAGGATTGGGCGAAAAGAAGCCAGGTGACCCTGGGGGCGCTGGAAGAGGTCACCTTTACCTTTGACCGGTGGCGGCTGGATTTTAAGGGAACGCGAAAGGAGCCGGCCCGGCGGGTCTGGGTGGAGCCCACCGGCGAGATCAGTTGTGCCACACGGGTGCGGGCGCGGGGATGATTTTGATAAGTGACAGTTTTAGGCGACGCTTGAGTATGGGTGGCTCTTGGGGATTGGGAGATTCTGCAGAGGGATCGCCGGGGCCGGGTTTTTCAGGATGCGCGAAAAGCCGGCGGAACCGGCGCACGTAGGGCGAGCGGCCGGCGCAGGGAGGAGATCCGGGAGCGAATGCGAATAACATGAGGGAGAGGTGGTGCCCTATGGATCTTTTCCGGGCTGCCGGGGAAAGGCGAAGAAAAAAAGAGGCGCCATTGGCGGACCGCATGCGCCCGAAGACCCTTGATGAGTTTGCCGGCCAGGAAGAAATTTTGGGCCCGGGCAAGCTGTTGCGCCGGTCGATTGAGGCCGACCGTTTGGGCTCAATGATCCTCTTCGGGCCGCCGGGAACCGGGAAGACTTCCCTGGCCTTGTTGATCGCCGGGTATACGCAGGCCCGGTTTGAACGGTTAAATGCGGTAACTTCCGGGGTGGCGGAGGTCCGGAAGCTGATCCAGGAAGCCGGGGAGAGGCTGGCCTTTTACGGCCAAAAGACCGTGGTTTTTCTGGATGAAATTCACCGTTTCAACAAGGCGCAGCAGGATGCCTTGCTGCCGGCGGTGGAGAATGGGACGATTTTGCTGATCGGCGCGACCACCGAAAATCCCTATTACGAATTGAACGCCCCTTTGCTTTCCCGGTGTCGCCTTTTTCGTTTGTCGCCGTTAAAAAGAGAGGATGTGGAGGCCATTCTCCGGCGGGCCCTGGCCGACCGGGAAAACGGGTTGGGGGAGTACAGGGTGGAATTGACCGCCGGCGCCATGGAGCACCTGCTGGACGTGGCGGGCGGTGACGCCCGTACGGCTCTGAACGGTCTGGAACTGGCGGTTTTAAGCACCGAGCCGTCGGCGGATGGCATACGTTATATTACCCCGGAAATCATCGAAGAATCGGTGCAGCAGAAGATTGTCCGGTATGACAAGGACGGGGATGAGCATTACAATACGGTTTCCGCTTTTATCAAATCGTTGCGCGGTTCGGACCCGGACGCCGCCCTCTTTTATCTGGCCCGGATGTTGGCGGCCGGTGAGGACCCGCGGTTTATTGCCAGGAGAATGATTATTGCCGCTGCCGAGGATGTGGGGAACGCCGATCCCCGGGCGGTAACTGTGGCGGTCGCGGCCGCGCAGGCCTTGGAGATGGTCGGGTTGCCGGAAGGGCGGATCCCCCTGGCCCAGGCAGCGGTCTATTTGGCAACGGCGCCCAAGTCGAATGCGGCCTAATTGGGGATTGACCGGGAAATGGCTGATGTGGAAAGCAAAGACACGGGAGAGATCCCTTTGCATCTGCGGGACGCCTCGCATTCGGGGTCAAAGGCCTTGGGCCACGGCAAGGGCTATATTTACCCCCATGATTACCCCGGGCATTACGTGCGCCAGCAGTACCTTCCTGATCCGGTGAAAGACAGGGTTTATTACCGACCCAGTGACCAGGGGTATGAAAAGGAGATCCGCAAACGAATGGCGGAACGGGGAAAAAACAATTGATTTCACCAAGGAACTAATGTATAATTTATTATATTTTACCGGGGGTGGTTCTTTTGCAGAGTTTAAAGGGACGGGATTTCCTGAGTTTAAAAGATTTTTCCCCGGAGGAATTATGGTTGCTGCTGAAAACCGCCGGGTATTTGAAGACCGGATCCTACCTCCACGGGCAACAGGAGATATTGTCCGGGAAGACCCTGGGGATGGTTTTTGCCAAAAACTCCACCAGGACCAGGGTCTCGTTTGAAGTGGCTATGCGGCAATTGGGCGGTCACGCCCTCTTTCTGAACGCCCAGGACCTGCAGTTGGGACGGGGCGAGACAATTGCCGATACCGCACGGGTCTTCAGCCGGTACCTGGACGGGATTATGATCCGTACTTATGCCCATGACGATGCGGTCGAACTGGCCCGTTATGCCGATATCCCGGTGATTAACGGCCTGACCGACTGGGTCCATCCCTGTCAGGCCTTGGCGGATATATTTACCCTCTATGAGAAGAAGGGGCGGGTGGCCGGTTTAAAACTGGCTTATGTCGGAGATGGTAACAACGTCGCCCATTCCCTCTTGTACGGCGGGGCCTTATTCGGGATGAAGGTTTTTGTGGCAACGCCTCCGGCTTACCGGCCGTCACCGGTGGTGGTGGAAGAAGCAACGGCGATTGCCGGGGAGACCGGCGGGACAGTGGCGGTGGTCGATGACCCGCAGGAGGCGGTACGCGGCGCCGATGCGGTCTATACCGATGTCTGGGTTTCCATGGGCCAGGAGGCGGAGCGGGAGGAGCGTCTGGCGGTTTTCCGTCCGTACCAGGTGAATGCCGAATTGATGGCGCTGGCGGATGAACGGGCGGTGGTTCTCCATTGCCTGCCAGCCCATAAGGGTGAGGAGATTACAGAGGAGGTCTTTGAGGGGCCGCAATCGGTCGTTTTCGACCAGGCGGAAAACAGGCTCCATGTACAAAAGGCGATCCTGGCGATGTTGCTCTGATGAAAGCCGGCGCCGGGGATACGGCTGCGGTCGGCGGTTTTGTTTCCGGTGCCTTCTTCAGTACGTTTCTTGGGCCGGAGGGCAGGGTTTGCAGTTGAGAAAGAGCCGGTGTTTCGAGAAAAAAGCGGTGGGGGTGTTGGGTCATGCTGGAAGTTGAAGGACTGACGGTTAAAGCAGGGGATCGGATAATTTTGGAGGATATTTCCCTCACCATCGCACCCGGGGAGGTTCATATCCTTTTGGGGCCGAACGGTTCCGGAAAAAGCACTCTGCTCCGGGCGATTATGGGCATGGGTGATCAGGAAATTGTCTCCGGAAAAATCGTCTATAACGGGGAGGATATCACCAGGCTCTCCGTGGATGAACGGGCGCGGCTGGGAGTGGGAATAGCCTTGCAGCACTCGCCGGCCCTGCCGGAGGTGCGGCTGAGGGATTTGGCCGGCTTGCTGGCAGAGAGGTACAATACCAGTTGGCGTAGTCTGGCGCAGGCCCTGAATTGCGATTATCTTTTGGACCGGGGCTTGAACGAGAATTTTTCTGGCGGTGAGAGTAAACGGGCGGAACTCCTCCAACTGATGATTCAGAATCCCCGGTTGTTACTGGTGGACGAGCCTGAATCCGGTGTTGATTTGGAGAATATCGCCGTGGTGGGGGAGGCCCTTAACCGGCTTTTAAAAGGGGAGAGGATTAAGGAGCGCGCAAAGTCCGGGTTGATTATCACCCATACCGGCTATATCCTTAATTATGTCAATGCCGACAGGGGTTATGTCCTGATCAACGGGCGGTTGGTCTGCGAAGGCAACCCCAGGGACCTCTTTGAAGTGATTAACAAACGCGGATTTGAGGGGTGTTTGGAATGCGCAACCTGCAAACGCATCTGAGGCAGTTAAGAGAGAGGGCTGAAAAAGCGCTGACCGTGCCGTCCGCTTTTGGACCGGATTTTGATCCCGCCCTTTATCTAAAAGAGGCGACCGGCGCCGGTACCGCCGACGGGGACCTCTCCCGGCGGATGAGGGAAGCGATGCTCTTATCCGGGTTTGACCCGGAGGAACGGGACCGGGCCGGTTCTTTTATGCAACAGAACGAGGAAATCCTCTATGAAGAGGTGGGCCGGGCCTATAAAGGCCAGGTGGAGATTATGGCGATTGAAAAGGCCTTGGAGAAATATGATTGGCTTTGGGACTATTGGTGGCAGGCGGTTCCGGTTGATGCCGACAAATATACGGCTTACGCCGCATTGTACCAGAAGGGCGGTTATTTTATACGGATTTTGCCCGGAGCCCAGGTGGACCGGCCGATCCAGTCCTGCCTTTTGCAGTCGGAGAACGAAAGCAGCCAGCGGGTACATAATATAATCATCGCTGAAGAGGGGTCCCGGGCGGAGATTATCAGCGGTTGTACCACTGTGCCGCAAGTAGAGACCGGCATGCATCTGGGGATCTCGGAATTTTACATCAAGAAAGGGGCTTTTCTCTCGTTTACCATGATCCATAATTGGGCGGAAGAGTTTCACGTCCGCCCGCGGTCCGCGGCGATCCTTGAGGAGGACGCCACGTTTATCAATAATTATCTTCTCCTTAAACCCGTCCGCTCGTTACAGAGCAACCCCCGGGCGATCTTACGGGGGAAAGGGGCCAGGACCCGGTTTAACAGTATTGTTTACGGACAGGAAGATACGGTCCTTGACTTGGGAACGGTCCTGGAGTTGCACGCGGAAAATACCCGGGGCGAGGCGGTCAGCCGTGCGGCGGCCGACGGCCGTTCCCGTATTATGATGCGGGGAAAACTGGTGGCTTCGAGTAATACAGCCCAGGCGCTGCTGGAGTGCAAAGGGATCCTCCTTTCTCCCAACACGGAGATGGCGGCCATCCCCGAACTGGAGGTCCTGGGAGCACCGCGGGCTGATTTGAGCCATGAAGCAGCAGTGGGGCCGATCAGCCGGGAGGCGGTGGAATACCTGATGGCCAGGGGTTTGACGGAGGAAGAAGCTACTTCCCTGTTGCTCCAGGGTTTTATGAAGGTGGGGATCACCGGACTCCCCGAGATCCTGGAAAAAGCCGTGGACGAGATGACGGAAACCATCTCCATGGGCACCTTGTAGGCGCTGTGCCCGGGTTCCCGTGGCCAGTCGACGGGTTTCACCGGAGCGTTTGCCGGCTTTTGCCTGCGGATGCAGCCGGCTTGATAAAGGCGGTAGGAACAAGGGCCGGGGAGGGCTGGGGCGAACGGGAAAATACAAGCAAACACAAAACAACCAGGAGAGAAAAGAGAGAGCGGGAGGCTGTCGCGGATGCATCCGCGACAGCCTCCCGCTTTTTTCGACCGGCTCCTGAAATTCCCCGCCAAGCCGGAGATATTCCGGATTGCGGGCGGCGGTTGGTTCAATTGTTACTTATGACTTGGGTCCGGGCTGTTTGCCCTCACAGGTTTCTTAGCTCTTCATCCGAGAGCAGTCTGTAGCTTTTCTCCTGCAGCACCCCTTCGGCTTGGGGGTATTTTTCCGCCTCAATCACCAGGGCCGCCTGTTTTCCCCGGTCGATGACAAAACCGTAGCAGTCTTCCAGGTTGATCTCATTTTCCGCCAGGACCTGAAGCAGACCGTGCATGGCGCCGGGTTCATCAGGAAGCAGGATAATGAGGATCCGGCGTTTGGAGACGGTAATGTTCTGCTCCTTTAAGGCGTTATAGGCGGTTTCGCCCTTATCCACCAGAAACTTGGCCACTCCGAACTCCCCGGCGCTGGCCAAGGAGATTGCTCTGATATTAACCGCAAGATCCGCCAGGATTTTTGTGATCCGCTCCAGTTTTCCCGGGCGGTTCTCCATGAAGATCGACAGGTGGTAAGTCATACCCACACCTCCTCTGCAATCATTTATTTCTCATGTCCTGGACACGTTTGGCCTTCCCTTCCCAAACCGGAAGGGAACCGGGCTCAACCAGTTGGACGGTGGGAGTGACGAGAATCTCCCCTTTCAGTGCTTCAGTAATTCTGTTTTGCAGTCCGGTCAGGCCGGAAAGGGTTCCTTCAAAGATCTCCCGGTCCACTTCGACCTTGATATAGAGTTTGTCCATGAAATTCTCGGTCTTGATTTCGATCAGATAGTTCTTCCCCACCCCCGGAATCCCCATGATGGTCTTTTCGATCTGGATCGGGAAGAGGTTGACACCGTTAATAATAAGCATATCATCGGCTCTTCCCTTAATCCGGGCAATCCGTTTGTGCACCCGTCCGCACCGGCACCGTCCCGGGATAATGCTGGTCAAATCACCGGTCCGGTAACGCAGCAGCGGCATGGCCTCCTTCTGCAGAGTGGTAAGGACCAGTTCGCCTTCTTCGCCATCGGGTACCGTTTCGCCGGTCTCCGGGTCGATCACCTCTACAAAATAACGGTCTTCCCAGATATGAATACCGTTTTGACAGGGACACTCAAAGCCCACTCCCGGTCCGCACATCTCGGAGAGCCCGTAGGAGTTGTAGGCTTTGACCCCGTAAAGCTCCTCAATTTGCCGGCGCAATTCTTCGCTATGGGGTTCCGAACCGATGATGAAGATCCGTAATTTGGTATCTTTCTTCGGATCAAGGCCCATCTCTTCAAAGACGGAATAAAGGCGCAGGGCATAACTGGGGAGAATATGGACGACGGTTGTCCCGAAAGTCTGCATAAACCAAATTTGGCGCCTGCTGTTGCCCGGACCAATGGGAATGGTCAGCGCTCCGAGCTTTTCGGCGCCGTACTGGAAGCCGAGACCGCCTGTTAAGAGCCCGTACCCCATGGTGTTTTGGAAGACGTCCTGCCTGCGGACACCCACCATATATAGGCAACGGGCCACCTGGTCCGTCCATTTTTCGAGGTCGTCCATGGTGTGAAAGACTACCGTAGGGTTACCCGTGGTTCCGGAGGAAGAATGCAGCCGGACGGCTTCCGACAGGTCCGTGCGTAAAAAACCGTACGGAAAATGGTCCCGCAGATCCTGTTTTTTCGTGAAAGGAACGGCGGTAAAATCTTGCAGGGTCTTAACTTCCTTAACCGGAAGGTTGCGATAAAAAGGAGCCCCGGCGGCCTTGTGCAAGGTCTCGTTGAGCAGCCGCAGTTGCATCGCTTGTAAAGCCTCTTCCTCCATGGTTTCTACCGGTTTATCCCAAAACATCTACCATCCTCCCTTTTCATTATGATAAACCCGGATATTTCAAAGACCTGTCCCACCCTATTTTATCATAATTTTATCATAAATCACTCCCGGCGGTAAAAAAAGTGGCTTACGGCAGGTTTCTCACCGGGCGTCGTCATTTAAACGCCGGGACGCCAAAAAAATTTCCCACGAAAATCTTGACAAACGTTAAGGCCTCTGCTATAATTTAAAACTTATTTCTTGACTAACCGGACAACCTGTGGTATCCTTATGTAAGGACGGTTTAAAGGATGGTGAAGAGGAATGTCCAGACAGGCGCCGAATATCCTGGATAAAATCAGGGAGGATCTGAACGATTTTGTCGGGCAAGAGATCTACTTGCGGGCGAACAGAGGCCGCAAGAAGATCTTCGAGGTCACCGGCGTGCTTGAACAAACCTACCCTAAAGTCTTTGTGGTAAGTTTCCGGGAACGGCAAGTAGAGCGGAGAGTCTCCTACAGCTATGCTGATCTGCTCACCAAAACCGTGGAGATTTCTGTCGGTGACACGCCCATCGGGGTACGGGCAACCGGCTGATTGCCACGTACGATAGAGCCCCGTCTTTTCACCGGGAAAGACGGGATTTTTATTTCCCCGCTTTTCCCCGCACACGCCGCGCCTGGACGTGGCTCCAACCTTTATTCTAATATTCTAATTATTATGAAAATTGGAGGCAGTTAATTGCGAAGTAACACCCGGTTTTGGCCAGGCATTCTTGTGGGATTTTTTCTTTTATTTTTTTTGTCCCTCCCGGCGGCGGCCGGTGAGGACGGCCGTGAGCCGGTCATTACCGTCAAATTGAGTCTGGAGGAGCCGGCAAATCTAGAGCTCTCCGGGCCGGCCCGCCTGTTTTATCAGGGGGAAAACAGCTGGATCCCGGCGCTGGAAGGGTCATTGCCTTCCGGGAAGACCTGGCTTCTCCAGGTGAAAGAGGGGAAGATTCTTTTGACTACGGGTGCGGGCGACAGCATCACCTCCGCTTTTCCACTGCTCTTTGTTCCGGCGGAGCCGGGAAAGCCGGTAAAGATCAATGGGCGACCGTACCCCGGCAAGATTGAGCTGCGGCCCGGGGCCACTGTTGGCTTTTTTAACCATACCGGGTTGGAGGATTATGTGGCCGGGGTGCTTGCCGGGGAGACTTATGCCCATTGGCCGCCCGCAGCGTTGCAAGCGATCGCGGTGGCCGTCCGTTCTTATACCCTTTTCAACCTGAAACGCCATGGGGAGTTTGATTTTTGCGACCAGGTCCACTGTCAAAAATATCTGGGCTTGCCCCAGGCCCCTGCGTTCCTTTCAGCGGTGGCGGCAACCCGGGGTGAGGTTTTAACCTGGGAAGGCCGTGTCATCAACGCGGTTTATCACGCCAGCAGCGGCGGGTTTACCCAAAACAATGAGGATGTTTGGGAAGGGCCGGCCCTGCCTTATTTGCGCGGGGTGGAGGATTTTGACCAAAACGGGGAGATGTATTATTGGCCGGAGAGCTTCTTTTTTTCCGGGGAAGAGCTCGCCGGTAAACTGGGGCTAAACGGCAACGGCCCTTTGGAGGTTTTCCCGGTTGCCTCCGGAGAGGGGAGGTTTTCCGGTCTCGGTTTCCGTCGTGTTGAAGAGAACAGGGAAATGGTGGTCCGTTATGAGACAATCCGCCGTCTCCTCCAGCTGCCCGGGCCGAATTTCCGCTTTTACAAGGTTAAGACAGAAGAGCTTGGCGCAGCCGCCGGTAGGTTGGAGGGGTTGGTTTTGGGTAAGGGAACGGAACTTGACGGGAAGGCCTATTTGGATGCCAAGATCCGGCTGGCCCTTCCGGTTGAGGAGGTCCTCGGGCCTACTGTGGTCGGTCCGGGAGAAGGGGTCCTGGTGATCGGGCGCGGCGCCGGTCATGGCGTGGGCCTTAGTCAGTGGGGCGCCCGGGCTTTGGCGGAAAAAGGCTATGACTACCGGGAGATTTTAAACCATTATTACGGGGAAGAAGTCCTCATCCGCCAGGAATACTAGGAATATCAGGAATACCGGGGATACAAGGAATACCAAGGTCTACGGGAAAATCGTCCGGCATTTTCAGTATTGTCCGTCCGGTCGGCGGGGCGCTTGCCTATGGGAAATTGTCACCGGCAGCTGCCGTGGATACGGGTGTGTGGACGCGTGTACATAAGGAGAGAACAGGCGTCAAGGCAAAAGGCCCGGAGGGGCGGGGGTGGCGGGAGAAGGGTTCCGGTCAGACGAAATACTCGATGACGGCCTTCGGGAAGAACCTGGGGATTTCCCGGCGAAAGAACTCCTCAAGCTCCGCCAGTTGCTCCGGGGGGTAGAGGTATTTTCCATAGCCGCGTTTTCCCCATCTGAATTGACGTTTCTCTTCCTCCATTTCCAGGCCGGAACCGGGGAAGCGTTCGCTGATGATTTTTTTGGCCCGGGCGGTGAAGCGGTGGGAGATCAGTTCAAAACTGAGCTCCGGGAGGTCCGGATCGAGCCGTTTGGCCAGTTCCGCCAGGAGATGACGGTAATCGGTACGCCAGTTTTCGTAGATGAAGATCGGGGCAATAATAAAGCCCAGGGGATAACCGGCGGCCGCCATTTTCCCGGCGGCTTCCAGGCGTTGCGAGAAGCGGGCGGTGCCCGGTTCATAACGGCGGATGACCGTCTGGGTATTGAGGCTGAAACGGAATTTGGTGTGGTTGCGGTGTTCGGCAGTGAGCAGGTTGGAGATGCCGGCATATTTTGTCACCACCCGCAGTCTCCCGTGTTCCTGGCCGCCGAAAAACTCGATGGTTTTTCTTAACGAACCGGTGAGGTGTTCCACGGCGACCGGATCCGAGGTGCTGGCTGCTTCAAATGTGGTAATTGCCGGCAGGTTTTTTTCGATATATTCCTCTACGGCCTGCAGGATTTCTTCGAGATTTACATAGATTCTGATATAGGGTTTTTTCCCCAGGGTGGTGGCGAGATAGCAATAACGGCAGCCTCCGGGGCAACTGGTCCCCAAGGCGAATTCATAATCTGCCGAAGGCCGGCAGGTATTGAGGGTAAGGGTCCGTTTTACCCCGACAACAAGGGTTTTTTTGGCTTCCACAAAGGCCTCCCGGGCGGTGGCGCCCGGGAGGCCGGTTACCCGGTTGTGGGAGGTTGTCATGGCGATCGGGGTTTTTTCCGCACTGAAGTAAGAAAAGAGCTTTTTCCCAAGGGGGTAATCGAGAGCCTGCGGTTCAAAATAGACCCGGGCGGGAGTAAAATATTGCATGGTCTTTCTCCTGTACCGTATGGTTTTACATTAGTTTTTCCTGCTGCGGACGCCGGCATGCAGGAAAGCGGGGGACGGGGAGAGAACCGCCGGCAGCCAACAGCAAATAATGAACGGCAACAACAGCAATAACGGGCAACAATGGACAAACAACGGGTAAAGACGGGCAGCGGCGGGCAATAATCGGAAATAGCGGGCCATGATGGGCCACGATGGAGAAACAACGGATAACGATGGGCGACAATGGATAACCATGGGCAATGACGGGCAACAATGGGTACCGGGCGCCGGGTACCAGTAACGAACAGGAGTGGGGTTATTGGGGAAAAAATGGCGGGAGAGAATGGTCGAAGAGTTGCAGCTAAAAGAGTACACCTTCGATCTTCCCATGTCTAAAATAACATCATTCCGTGTGGGCGGGCCGGCCGATTTGGCGGTGGAGACGGCCACCCCCGGGGAACTGGCGGCGGTAATTAACTATTGCCGCCGGGAAGGGATCCCCTGGCTCTTGGTGGGCAGGGGCACAAACCTACTGGTCAGGGATGGGGGGATCCGCGGGGTGGTGGTCCGCTTGGGCCGGGGCTTTCAGGAAATCAGGGTTTGGGAGAATAACCTTTTGGCCGGGGCTGCTGCTTCTTTGAGCCGGGTGGCGGAGACGGCTGCCGCAGCCGGTCTTTCGGGGTTGGAATTTGCCTCCGGGATCCCCGGCAGTACCGGCGGGGCCGTTTTTATGAATGCCGGGGCCTACGGCGGGGAAATCGGGCAACTCATTACCCGGGTCTCTCTTTACCGGCCGGGCGCCGGCTTTTTCCACCTGACCCGGGAGGAGCTTGCTTTTGCCTACCGCCGGAGCCGGTTGCAGGAGAGTGGGGAGGTCCTCCTGGATGCGCAATTCTCGCTGGTTCCGGGGGAAAAAGCGGAGATCCGGGCGAGGATGGCGGAGTTGAACAGGAGGCGGCGGGAGAAGCAACCGCTGGAATTTCCCAGCGCCGGCAGTGTCTTTAAGCGACCGCCGGGGGCGTTTGCCGCCCGGCTGATCGAGGAAGCCGGGTTGAAAGGGGCCAGAATCGGCGATGCGCAGGTGGCGGAGAAACACGCCGGTTTTATCATCAACCGCGGGCAGGCGACGGCCCGGGAGATCCTGGCCCTCATCAACCGGGTTAAGGAAGAGGTCTACCAAAAATCCGGGATTACCTTGGAAACAGAGGTAAGAGTGGTGGGAGAGGATAGGGAGGAATAAAATTCCGGGAGGAAAAAGATAACTGCCGGGCGAAATAGAACCAAAAAAACTCTACTTTTCCAGGAGGAACTAATGGCCCGGTCCAGAAATCACACTTTCTTCTCCAACCTTCTTTTCCCCGGTTTTCTTTTGGGTTTTCTTTTTTTCGCCGGCAGTTCCCCTTTTTTCGCTGCCAGGCTACAGGAGCCGGTATGCCTGTTGCCTGAGGAATATGATGTATGGGGCTGCGATTGGGGGAAAAACGGACGGATTGTCTTTGCCGGAAAACTCCAAGGTGAGGAGGGAGAAAAAACCCGGCTGTGGTTATACCGGCCGGGAACGGGCGGTAATCCCCTGCATTGGACAGGAACAGGGGCCATGATGGACTTCTCGCCCCGCTGGTCACCGCAGGGGGACGGCGTGGTAATGGTCCGCAGAAGGCCGGAGTCGGTTACCGGGGAGGGGACGGCCTCTTCCATCTGGTGGAAGGCTTATCCATCGGGGGAAGGACGCCGGTTGACCTCGGGACCCTGGGACCGGGACCCCGCCTGGTCGCCGGAGGGGAAAAGGGTGGTCTTTGTCCGGGGGGACGGGCCTTTTCTTTCTTCCCTTGCGGTAATACCAAAGGAAGGCGGAGAGGTTACCCAGTTAACCCCCTTTACGGAAGGGTTTATTACCGCACCGGTCTGGGCCGGTACCAGGGTTTATTTCACCCGTTTGGCACTGGAACCGGTAGAGTTTTCCCTGCCGGCAACAGAACGTGGCGGGGACGCGCGCTTTCGCAGTTATAAACTGGGCAAAGGCGGGGTCTGGTACCTGGATCTGACAACCGGGGAAGAAAAACCGCTGATCGTTGATGAACATGACAACCGGTATTCGGCGGTTTCTCCCAACGGCCGTTACCTTGCCTTTGTTTCCACGGGCGGAATAACCCTTGACAAGCATAGACCTGTCCGTGACCGGGCCGCTTTATTCGTCCTTGATCTGAAGACCGGCCGCAGGTACCTGGTGGCCGGGGGGGTCAACAGTAACGGCGCGGCGCCGGTTTGGAGCCCGGACGGGAAAAAACTGGTCTTTTTTAGCTTTCGCCGGAACCGTCCGGCGATGTGGGTGACGAAGTGGGAGGCAGAATAGATGGCCAGTTCAGAGCGGGAGTATCTGCCGGACCGGCTTTACCCCTGGGAGGTCCAGAAGGGGCTTGCGACCGGTTTTGCCGGGCACTGGATCGAGTACTATACGGAGCTTCCTTCCACCAACCGGCGGGCGCGGGAATTGGCGGCGGTGAACCCGCCGGAAGGCCTGGTCGTTTTGGCGGAAAAGCAAACGGCCGGCCGGGGGAGGTTGGGCCGCAGTTGGTTTTCACCGGCAGGTACGGGGATCTGGATGACTTTGCTGTTGAAACCGGCCCTTCCCCCGGGAGAATTGCCCAAATTGACGTTGTTGGCAGCAGCCGCTGTGGCCAGGGCGATCGCTGCCGAGCTGAAATTGGCGCCCCTGGTTAAATGGCCGAATGATCTCTATCTGGACAGCCGGAAGATCGCGGGAGTTTTGGCTGAAACCGCCGGGCAAGCGGGCGGCCCAGGTGCATACCTGCTCCTGGGGATCGGGATCAATGTCAATCAGGTCTCTACGGATTTTCCCGGCGAACTCCGGGAGAAGGCCGGTTCGCTCCGGATGAGCCTGGGCGCGCCGGTGGATAGAATAGCTCTTCTCCGCCGCTTTTTGACAGTGCTGGAGGAGGAGTATGTTTATGCCTGTGAAAAGGGGTTTGCGCGGGTTTTGGCTTATTGCCGGCAACATTCGTTCATCCTGGGAAGGTATGTTGAGGTAAGAAGCGGCGACCGGCGCTACCGAGGAAGGGCCGTGGCGATCCGGGATGACGGCGGCTTGGAACTGCTGCTGGATGATGAGGGCGGAACCGTGGGTATTTTGGCCGGGGAGGTCAGTTGTTTTTCCGGCGCGCACGAACAAGCATGAGTCCCCATTTTTTTTGGGGGTTTTTCAAATCTCTCCTGTTGCGGTATTGACCCCGGTAATCCGGGAAAGAATAAAACCGCTCTTATCTTAAGAAGAAGAATATGGTTTATGAAAATTGTCCCTTACTTATTTGCTCCGGCGGCGCATCGCAATGATGGTCTTGCCGTTTTTTTTCAGAAAACCGTTGAGCAGCCCGGCAAGTAGATGACACATACTTATCCCTCCCATAGAATTTTTTCCTTTACAAGCAGGCTGCTTCATTATATGATCAGATCAAAAAGAAGTGCTTTTCGCCGGGCGCAAAAAACAGGTCAATTGTTCCGCGAATCTGCGAATAGAGCTTGATTGGAGGTAAAGCCATTGATTCCGTCCGACTTGAAATACAGTAAGGAACACAGTTGGGTGAAGGTGGAACAAGACCGGGCGGTGATGGGGATCACTGCTTATGCTCAGGACCGGTTGGGCGCGGTGGTCTATATCGATCTCCCCGGCATCGGCGAAAAAGTCAAACAAAAAACCAAGATGACTACCATTGAATCGCTGGACGGAGAGGCGGAGATATATGCGCCGGTTTCCGGCGAAGTGATTGAGGTCAATGACAACCTGCAGCACAGCCCGGAACTGATCAATCAAGACCCTTACGGTGAAGGCTGGATGGTGGTGATTGAACCTTCCGATCCGGGAGAATTCCCGCGGTTGCTTTCAGCGGAAGAATACGAGAGGTACCTCCGGACGGAGGCGGCGGTACGTAGACGGTAGTGAGAAAAACCATACGGTACTGCAGCAAGTACGCAGCGAAGATTCCCGCGCGCGGAGGCGCCCGGCGACCGGCGCGGTTGTGCCTTCCTGCGGATAAGATTGGGCAGAGTTTGTATTGACAAAAAACTCATGCGTATCCCGGGGCAAGCGAAAGACGCGCGCACCGCACGCATACGCAAAGAAACCGCATAACGGGGGTGTTGGCGATGGCGCTGCAAAGACCGGTCAAATTTTACCTCGGGGACCGGATCGAGATGAAAAAACCCCACCCCTGCGGAGGAAAAGAGTGGGAGATTATGAGGGTGGGGATGGATTTTCGCCTGAAGTGTGTAACCTGCGGGCGGATAATCTTAATTCCCCGGACAAAGCTGGAGAAAGGTTTCAAAAAAATTATCAAGAGCGACTTTTCCGAAGCCCTGGAATGAACAGCTTGTTTTCTTGGGGGCAAAATGCTATAATATGTCATGTACTTCCCTGCTCCGGTTTGGCGCCGGGGCCATTTGTCCACAGGGAGGAGGTGTCAACGGATGACCGCTTATGAAGTGATGGTTATCTTCAAACCCCAATTGGAAGAGGAAGCATTGGCGAACGCCGTCAGCCGGATCGAAGAGACGATCAAAAATATCAACGGCGAAATCACCCAGAATGATCATTGGGGAAAACGCCGGCTGGCCTATGAGATTGCAGGGTTTACCGAAGGCTATTATCTGCTGTTGCAGACTAAACTGCCCAAGGCAGAGGTTCAGGAGGTGGATAGGGTTCTAAAAATCTCCGATGAAGTCATCCGGCACATGATTGTGAAGCTCGACACCTAACCTAGTTTATAAGGTGGTGCATGTGATGAATCATGTAGTCTTAATCGGGAGATTAACCAGAGACCCTGAGCTCAGGTATACGCCAAACGGTACGGCGGTAACCCAGTTTACGCTCGCGGTTGACCGTCCTTTTCTTAATCAGGCCGGTGAGCGTGAAGCCGATTTCATTCCCATTGTGACCTGGCAGCGACTGGCGGAGACCTGTGCCAACCACCTGCATAAGGGAAGGCTGGTGGCAGTCGAAGGACGGCTGCAGATCCGGAGTTATGAAGCGCAGGACGGCCAGCGCCGGCGGGTGGCGGAAGTGGTAGCCGGAAACGTCCAATTTTTGGATAGGGCTTCGGAAAGCAGGCGGGCAGGGGATGCGGATTCCGGCGGCATGGCTCCGGGGGACCCCGTCGACGAGGAAAGCGTGGAAGAAATCAACCTGGATGACCTTCCATTCTAGACAGGCTGCTGTCCTATTTCGGGAAAAATCAACCCGGGGCGCTCTTTCGTTTTCACCCGGTATATCCGGGCGCACCCGGTATATTCAGGCACACCGGTACACCCGGGCATTCTGTGCGGACGGCCGCCCCGGCGGCACGCCTGCTCGGGGGCTTTTGTGAAGAGTGGACTTTATCCGGGGGGCGCTTTGGTAGTCGGAGACTCCCGGGCGACTCCTGTATGGGACGTGACCGCAGAAACGTACGCCGTACGGATGGTGCCCGCATAAGCATACGCCGGATACTGGAGGTGAAAATAGTTGCGGCGTGAACGTGGAAAAAAGAGGAGAAAAATCTGTGCTTTTTGTGTAGACAAGGTGGAAAAAGTTGACTATAAAGACGTAGCCCGGTTGCGGAAGTTCATAACAGAGCGGGGTAAGATCCTTCCCCGACGGATCTCCGGTAGTTGTGCCCGTCACCAGCGGCAGTTGACGGTAGCAATCAAACGAGCCAGACATTTGGCATTACTGCCGTTTACCAGTGACTAGCAGAAAGGAAGGAGGAAGGAGGCCAAAGGCCTCCTTCCTTTTTCCAGAAGCAAACAGGAGGAAAAACGCTTGTGATGTTGAAATAGAATCGGGAACACAAGGGGGGAGATTGATGAGTCACCCCAAAGAGATCGATATCGCCCGTAGCATCCGGACGATTGAATGGCTGAAGGCGGAACTTATAGACGGGTTGGCCGCGCTCTTTAAAGCACTGGTAAAGAATAGCAATGAAATGATTGGCGACGCATTGACCACCATCATTATGACCTGTTATTTCCTGGGGAAAAGGTTGGGTTTGAGCTTTCACCAACTGGATCAGGGTTTAAAGGAAAAACTCCGGTCTCATCTGGAGACCGATCATCAGCTGGAGAAGTGGTACGGAGATATCTCCGGTCTTTTGCATTATATGGATGAAAAAACGGAGGAGAGAACTAACTGGTAGGAGGTGAAGCAATGAAGGTCATACTCCTCGAAACCGTAAAAGCCCTTGGGAAGAGGGGAGATATTAAGGAAGTGGCCGACGGGTACGCCAGGAATTATTTAATCCCGAAAAAACTGGCGGTGGAGGCTACCCCGGCGAATATCCGCCGTTTTGAAGAGGAGAAAGCCCAAATCAGGGCGAGGGAGATTCAGGAGGAAGCGGAGGCCCGGGAGTTGGCGGGGAAAATCAACGGTGTGGTTTTGCATTTCTCCGCAAAAGCGGGGGAAGGCGGGAAACTCTTTGGCTCAATCACCGGGAAGGAGATCTGTGACGAACTGGCGAAGACTACCGGAATTGAGGTTGATAAGAAAAAGCTGGCTCTGGCGGAACCGGTGAAGTCCACTGGCCGTCATACGGTGAAGGTCCATCTTTATCCAGGGGTTACCGCCGATTTTATTCTGGAGGTAACAGCCACGGAGTAAGTCCGGATGCGCGTTTTTTTATTTTTCATATGTTAGCATGGTTACACGGGTGTGTTTAAAGGCTAGGAGGTGTCGGCGTGAAAAGTATGATTAAAGGCCGGAATGAAGAAAACCAAAAAGTATCAATAGAGAACTATTTTTCCCCGGAAGAGCAAATACAACGGCAGGTAACGGCCATCTATACCCTTCTGGCCAATTTTTACGGCTCCGATAAATTGGTCATGAAAGCCGGTAAGTTGGATGCTTTAAAGTTGATGCGCTCAAAAAACCTGGGTGAACGGGTCTTGGCTTTGCAACGGTTAATCTTTGAAGATCCTACATTGGACAACCCTCCCGAAGAGCAGGAACTGCCGCGAGTACTTAATGAAATTGAAGAAGAGATTGCCGATCTGATCGCCAGAAAAACCGTGGAGGAGAAGATCGAGCAGAAGATCGCCGAACGGATGCAACGCCGGCATGAGGATTATATTAAAGAAATCAAGATGCAGGTGTTGAAGGAAGTGGGGGGACCGGATAATCCCCATACTCTGAAAAAATATGCGGATCTGGAGAAACTGGAGACAATTTCGCTTTCCCGTTCCGCCATGGAGGTACTCCGGCCGACCCGCCTTGAACAGGTGGTAGGACAGGATGCTGCAGTCCGGTCGCTCCTGGCCAAGGTGGCGTCGCCCTTTCCACAGCATGTTATCTTATACGGCCCGCCGGGGGTAGGCAAGACCACCGTGGCCCGGCTGGTTTTGGAAGTGGCCAAGAAACTGCCGTACACCGCTTTTGGTAAAGACGCGCCCTTTGTTGAAGTGGACGGTACCACCCTCCGTTGGGATCCCCGGGAGGTAACCAATCCGCTCCTGGGCTCCGTCCATGACCCGATTTACCAGGGGGCGCGGCGGGATTTGGCCGACGGGGGGATCCCCGAACCCAAACTGGGGCTGGTTACGGAGGCCCACGGCGGCATCCTCTTTATCGATGAGATCGGCGATATGGACCAGATGCTCATGAATAAGCTCCTGAAGGTTTTGGAGGACAAGCGTGTGAAGTTTGATTCCGCCTATTATGATCCGGATGATCCGGGAATTCCCAAGTATATTCGGAAACTCTTTACCGAAGGGGCGCCGGCCGATTTCTTATTGGTGGCGGCGACGACCAGGGATCCGTCGGAAATCAGCCCGGCCCTCCGCTCCCGCTGTGCCGAGGTTTATTTTGAACCTTTAACCCGGCAGGCGATTGAGAGGATTGTTTCTGAAGCCGCCCAGCGCCTGCAGGCGGAGATCGACCCGGAGGTCCCGGCTGCGATCAGCGAATACACCATTGAAGGGCGGAAGGCCGTCGGTATTTTAGCCGATGCCTACGGTATAGCGCTTTACCGGAGTACCATTCAGGATACGGGCCGCGGCCGGAAAAGCCGGAAGAAGCAAGTGGTGATTGCGAAAGAAGACCTTTATGAGGTTTTCCGCGTCAGCAGGCTGACACCGCGGGTGACCATCAAAGGCCGGGAGACCGGTGAGATCGGCAAGATTTTTGGCCTGGGCGTCAGCGGCTTTGTCGGTTCGGTTTTGGAGATTGAGGCCGCTTGTTTTCCAGTGAAAAAAGGCCAGGGTAAACTCAGGTTTAATGAAACCGCCGGTACCATGACCAAGGATTCGGTTTTTAACGCCCTCTCCGTGGCGCGGAGCTTTACCGGGATCGATCCGTCCGATTTTGACCTGCATGTAAATGTCATTGGCGGCGGCAGGATCGATGGTCCCTCAGCCGGCGTTGCTGTTACACTGGTCCTGATCAGCGTCCTTTTGCAGCGCCCCTTACGCCAGGATATTGCGGTGACCGGCGAGGTTTCAATTCAAGGAAAGATCAAAGGGGTCGGCGGTTTAACCGAGAAGATTTACGGGGCGAAGCAGGCCGGGATCAAACAGATCTTTGTCCCTTGGGAGAATGCAAAGGAGATTCCCGGGGGGATCGAGGATATTGCGGTGACGCCGGTTAAGGAGATCCGGGAACTGATGGACAAGGTGTTTTTCCTTCAGTAAACCCCGGCAGGCAGGGATCCTTCTCCCGCGCGCGTAAAACCCGGGCGGGACCGGCGGGCCGCCTGTGGGTTTGAAATTAGGCTGGAAAAGGAGGGTTGCGGGGAGATGAGCCTTGACTTATTGGAGAGGATTCCACCACAGAATTTGGATGCCGAGCGATCCGCCTTGGGCGCGATGTTCCTGGATAGGGAGGCTATATACCGGGCGATGGAGGTTCTGCGTCCGGATGATTTCTATAAAGATGCCCACCGTCATATTTACCAGACCGTTCTGGACCTTGCCGACAAGGGAGAACCTGTTGATCTGGTGACCGTCACTGAAGCGCTCCGCCAAAGCAAGCGCCTGGACGAAGTGGGTGGTGTGACTTACCTGACCGAACTGGCCAATGCCGTTCCCACCGCAGCCCATATTGACCATTATGCCCGGATCGTCGAGGAAAAGTCTTTGTTGCGGCGCTTGATCCATGCGGCCGGAGAGATCATGGCCGCCGGCTATGAAGCCCGGGAGGAAGTCGAAGAGATCCTGGATGAAGCGGAGCGGAAGATTTTTTCCATTGCCAACCGGCGTTCCGGACGGAGTATCAGCAGCCTGAAACAGATTTTGATCGAGGCCTTTGAGCAAATCGAATACCTTTATGAATCCAAGGGCGCAGTGACAGGCGTACCCACCGGCTTTGCCGATTTTGACCGTATAACCGCAGGGCTGCAACCTTCGGATCTGATAATCCTGGCGGCGCGACCCAGTATGGGCAAGACCACCTTTGCCTTGAATATAGCGGAAAATGCCGCGGTCCGTTTGAAAATTCCGGTGGCCATCTTCAGCTTGGAGATGTCCAAAGAGCAGTTGGCGATTAAATTGTTATGCGCCGAAGCCGGCGTGAATAACCAGCGCATCCGCACGGGAAACCTGGAGGAAGAGGATTGGCCCAGACTTTCCCATGCTTTGGGGCGGCTCAGTGAGGCAAAGATTTTTATTGACGATTCCCCCAACATCTCCGCTTGGGAGATTAGGGCCAAAGCCAGGAGGATCAAAGCCGAGTATGGCTTGGGCCTGATTATCATTGATTATCTCCAATTAATGCAGAGCCGGTACAGAACGGAAAACCGGCAACAGGAGGTCTCGGAGATCTCCCGCTCCCTTAAAGCGCTGGCCAGAGAGTTGTCCACGCCTGTTCTCGCCCTCTCCCAGCTTTCCCGGGCGGTGGAACAACGGCCCGGGAAAAAGCCGTCCCTTGCCGATCTGCGGGAGTCGGGCTCTTTGGAGCAGGACGCGGATTTAGTCTGTTTTCTCTACCGGGAGGATTATTATGACCCGGAGACGGAGAAGAAAAATATCACCGAATTAATCGTAGCCAAACATAGAAACGGGCCCACAGGCAAGGTGGAGTTCTTCTTCCAGAAGGAGTTCAGCAAGTTTGTGAGTATTGAGAAGTACCGGAACCTTTAATGAGATTGGTATATCCCTTGGGAAAAAAACAGGGGATGCCGGGGATAATAAGGAAGGGCGCATCAAAACATAGACATAAACGCCGCAGAGGCAAATACGGACGCACACAGGCACGCTGTTGCGGGCGCCTGTGCCCAAGTTTACTTATAAGTACGGGCAGCAGGAGATCTCACCTCCGTCAGCGCTTTCATTGCTTCGCGCCCGAGTGTACGTGCAGGTACGAGCAGTTGGGAGAAGGTGTGGGAAGATGGGGAAAAGAACTGGGTGGCTTATCGCCCTTATCCTCCTGGTTTTGGCGGCCGGTTTCACCTTTTATTCCCTGTCCTGGCGGACCCGGCGGCAGCCTGAACCCGGACCGCCAACAGAGACAGAGGTGACCCTCTATTTTGTCAACCGGGAATATATAACCACCGGCAATGAGGAACTGCCCAAATTGTTGCCGTTTGCCAGAAAAATAACGGCTTACGGGGACGGCAGGGCCGGCAGGGAGAGTCTGGTCAGGAATGTCCTGGCGGAACTGCGGAGGCCACCCGCGGGTGAGGAGGTCACAACAGCGCTCCGCGATGATCTGCGGATCACCGGGGTCCGCGTGGAAGAGGCCACGGCGTATGTGGATTTTTCCTCCGATAACCTGCATGGGGGGTCTCTGGAAGAGATTTTGCTGGTCGAGCAGATTGTAACGACCCTTACCGGCCTGCCCGGCCTGGAAAAGGTCCAGTTTTTGGTGGACGGGAAACGCCGGGATACCTTAATGGGACATATCAGTGCCGACGAACCGCTGGGCAGAGAGGATCTGTGAGCTGGAATCTGAATACTTTTTTACTTTTTTGTTACAGACCGGAAAACGCCGGTTTTTTTCTGGTCAAAAACGACATGTTCCATTATAATATAGACAACCTAAACGCGCGCTGTTAAAGCGCGGATACACCGCGGGCGCGCTATGGGCGGCGCCTAAAGCCGGCACAGTTCAGGTGCGGGCGTGGGGCCGCCGGGAGCCGGCGCCCAAAGACTCATAGTTTAGGAGGAGGTTTGGTAGAATGGATTATTTTCTCACCGATGTGCAACTGGAGATAAAAGAATTGGCCCACCGGATCGCCGAGGAAAAGGTCCGGCCGGTAGTACGTGAATTGGATGAGAGCGGGGAGTTCCCCTGGGAGATAATGAAGGTTTTGGCCGATGCGGATCTTTTCGGTGTTTATATCCCTGAAGAATACGGCGGCTTGGGCGGCGGCGTCATGGAGCAATTGCTGGTGGTTGAAGAATTGAGCCGGGTCTGCAGCGGGGTGGCTGTCAGTTATGCCGCCAGCGGGCTGGGGGCTTTTCCCATCCTTCTTTACGGCTCGGAAGAACAAAAGGAGAAATATATCCCGGATATCGCCGCCGGGAAGAAACTGGCCGCTTTTGCGCGCACCGAAGCCAATGCCGGGAGCGACGCGGCGGCCATTGAGACCACCGCCACGCCAGACGGGGATTATTATGTATTGAACGGGACGAAACAGTGGATTACAAACGGCGGGGAAGCGGAGGTTTATACGGTAATCGCCATGACCGACAAGAAGAAGGGGAGCCGTGGCGCCAGCGCCTTTATTGTTGAAAAAGGAACCCCCGGCTTTTCTTTTGGGAAAAAAGAAGACAAGATGGGGATTAGGGCTTCGGCCACTAGAGAACTGATCTTTAACGACTGCCGGATACCCCGTGCCAACCTGTTGGGACGGGAAGGGATGGGCTTTATTATAGCCATGAAAACCCTGGACCGGACCAGGCCGGGTATTGGCGCCCAGGCGGTGGGGATCGCCCAGGGGGCCCTAGAAGAAGCAGTTAAGTATTCCCGGGAGAGGGTCCAGTTTGGCCAGCCGATCTCTTCATTCCAGGCGATCCAGCACATGCTGGCCGATATGGCGACCCAGGTGGAGGCGGCCCGGGCGCTGGTCTACGCCACCGCCCGCATGATCGATAGCGGGGCAAAGGATTTTTCCAAAGAATCGGCCATGGCCAAGCTCTTTGCCTCGGATGTGGCGATGCGGGTTACCACCGATGCCGTCCAGATTTTTGGCGGTTACGGTTATATGAAAGAATACCCGGTGGAGAAGATGATGCGGGATGCCAAGATTACGCAGATTTATGAAGGAACCAACCAGATCCAGCGCAATGTCATTGCCCTGGAGTTGATTAAAGAATACGCCAGTAAGAAGAGGTAAGTCGCGTACGCACGCGCGGTAGGAGGAAGACAATGAAGATTATCGTCTGTATGAAGCAGGTCCCCGATACCACAGAGGTCAAGATTAACAAGGAAACCAATACCTTGATCCGGGAGGGGGTCGCTTCGGTTATTAACCCCTTTGATCTGTATGCCATCGAAGAAGGGCTGCGGCTCCGGGAAGAACACGGCGGAACGGTCACCGTGCTCTCCATGGGGCCGATGCAGGTGATTGAGTCGTTGCGTGAAGCCCTCAGTATGGGGGCGGATGAGGCGGTTTTACTCAGCGACCGGGCTTTTGCCGGCGCCGACACGCTGGCCACCGCCTATACCCTCTCGAAAGCCGTGGAAAAGATCGGTTCTTTTGACCTGATCATCTGTGGGAAGCAGGCGGTTGACGGTGATACGGCCCAGGTCGGCCCGGAGTTGGCGGAGATGCTGGGGGTACCCCATGTCACGTATGTCCGGCGGGTGCACGGGATTGCCGACGGGCGGATTACGGTGGAACGCATGACCGAAGAGGGATCGGAAAAGATCCGTTTTCCCCTGCCGGGTTTGATTACGGTGGTGAAAGAGATTAATGAGCCGCGGCTACCGTCGATAAAAGGAAAAATGCGCGCCAAGAAGACCGAAATCCCGGTCTGGTCCGCCAGTGAATTGGGGACCGACCCGGAAAAAACCGGTTTGAAAGGCTCTCCCACCTGGGTAATGAAGGTTTTCACCCCGGAGCAAAAGGGCGGCGGCGAAATCTTCGAGGGTGAAATCGAGGAACAAGTGGCGAAACTGGTGCGCAAATTACGTGAAACCAAGATCGTCTAAGGGGGCCCGGATTTATGAGTATTCGTGTGATTGATGATAAATGTATCGGTTGCCGGCTTTGCGTTGCCGTTTGCCCTTTGGGGGCGAT